>DAOTJI010000017.1:0-38279 GCA_035448625.1 Smithellaceae bacterium
ACCTACTGGACAGGCAGACAGAACGGTTATAACGGCTCATCTAATGGCGGTGTGATGACCAACGCTTATTTCGGCCAGTTGCGCGCCGGTGTGCGGCCGATCGACAAGCTGGACATCATGGCGTCCGTTTCTTATGCTACCGCGGATAAGACTCCGCAAGCGGTCTGGGACAGCAGAGAATATGGTTACGAAATCGATCTGACCGCAACCTACAAGATCACCAACAACCTGTCCTATATGCTGGGCGGCGGTTATTGGATAGTCGGTGATTATTACAAAGGCACGGCTGCTGCCGGTCAAGACGTTGATGACAATTTCATGGTCATCAACAAGCTGACCCTGACTTTCTAGTAGAAGCTGAAAGACTTAAAGACGGAAGTCTGAAGTCTAAAGGTTAAAACGAGGCCCGGCGGGGAAACCCGCCGGGCTTTTTTAATGAAAAAGGGGGAAGAGGTTAGGGGTAAGAGGTAATAGGCGATGGGCGAAAGATTTAAGAATTTAAGATTTAAGTTTTAAGTAGTTAAGGTTTAAGGGAAAACGGTGAAAAGTGGATGATGGGTTGGTTTGTCATCCGCAGGCGAAGGCAGCGCAAAGCGCCGCAGGGAAGACGGTGGCCCATGTAGTGATACTTAATTGATCGCCAGACTATTTTTTAACGCTGAGTTTACTTTTTGCATGAGATCGTCTGACAGCTCGGCAAGCTTAGGTCCGACCAAGCGTCTTTTATCGATGGTGCGGAGTTGTGAGAGGTTGACGATGGAATCCTTTTTCAAGCCGACGTTCTTACCAACGGCCACGCAAATAGGATAACTTGCCTTTTTCTCTGAATATTCGGTGATGACAGTAATAATGGTCGTGGGCGAGTACAAATTGCCTACATCATTCTGAATAATCAGCACAGGTCTGGTTTTGCCGGTTTCACTCCCCACTACCGGATCGAGATCAGCATAATAGATTTCTCCTCTTTTGATTTGGATTTTGGTCATAGGCTGACCTCGGGAAGATTCTCGGCATCAGAATATTTGAAGTCATCACAAATACTGATGTTTTCGCAGGCCAGATCTTGATACGCGGCTTTCATCTGTTCTGCGAAGAGCTTTTGGTCGAGATGATTCAGTTTTTCCTCAATTGACTCCCGCACCAGCGCCGAAACCTTTTTGCCATGACGGGATGACGCTTGGAGAAGCCGTTCTTTGATGTGCGGCGGGAGTTGGATGTTAATCCGTACCTTTTCCTGACGTGAATTCGATAGCATCTGTATGCCTCCTTATTACGGGATATTAATGTGGCATTCTTTGTAGCATAAAATGATGAAAAAAAATAGGGACAGCGCCCAATTATTTCTTGGATAAATAGGGACAGCGCCTCTTTATTAGTCATGAGCAACGAGTGACGGGAAGACTATTCCACGCTTCGTAAATAATCGATTTCTTCCGCTTCTTGCCATTTCAGAAACCGAACAGGCTTGCCGCAGCAGGTCACCTCTCCAAGGTCATCTTTTGAAAAGACAAGGGCAAATGGCGCGTCGATATATGTCTGTAGGAACTTTTTCATCCCATCGGGAACGATGGGTTCGGAAAGCCGGTATTTCACCTCTACAGGCACAGGAATCCTGTTTTTGAGCAGAATGAAGTCCACTTCGGCGCCCTGCCTTGTCCGCCAAAATTTAAGCTCCATGTTCACCTTCAACTGCTTCATCAACGCCAGCGCCACAAAAGATTCGATGATCGCGCCCTTGTCTGCGCGGTCGTTCAGATTAGAATAATCATTCAGGATGCAGTTTCGAATCCCGGTGTCGTAGAGATAATATTTTTTCACCTTTTTCAGTTCATTTGCCAGGTTGCGGGAGTAACTATCTATAGGAAAGCAGACATAGGTCTGCGCCATCAGTTCAAGATGATGTTTGATGGCCGGTTCGGAAAGTCCCACATCGCGTGCCAGAGAAGCAACGGCAACAACCTGCCCCTGATTCTGGGCGAGGCTGTAGAGGAGGCTGTTGAACGCCCGGATGTTCTCTTCTTTAATGAGCGCCTTGATGTCCTTGAGCAGGTAGGTCTGGAGCACATTTTTCAATAAGGCCATTTTGTCTGCTGCGCCGCGCTCGTGTATCAGGCCGGGAAGTCCGCCGAAACGCACAAACTCCTCAAAAGAATAATCGGGCGATTGACGAAGTTCCTTGCCAGACAGCGGATACATGACGGTCAGGCGGAACCTGCCTGCCAGACTTTCCTTGAGATGCTTATGTATTTCCATTGATGATGATCCGGAGGCAATGATCTTCACCTTCATTCCTGAATCGTAAAGGACTTTGAAAATGCGTGTGGCGTTTTTCAGGTAATGAAACTCATCGAGGAACAATAGATCGGTGTCTGTATTTTTCAGTTGCCTGATAAGTTGCTCTTCATCGCCGCTGAATATACGAAGATCGTCAGGGTCTTCAAGATTGTGGAAACGCACTTTGATGCCTTTTTGCCGGCATTGGGCTTCCAGTTGACGCAAAAGAAATGTTTTGCCCACTTGCCGTGGGCCGATGAGAATAGAGATAAACGGTTTGCTGATTTCCTCTGCCAAGCCTTTGTAAATAATGCGATTTATTTCCATGGTTACAATTCTAAACTATCACTTTAGAATTGTAAAGCAATTTTAGCAATAAATAGGGACAGCGCCCATTTATTAGAAAAACAGTCAAAGGGATCGTGATTTGGCGGCAGTCCGATGAAGATTCTTTGGCAGGTTCAGATGGAGATGAGTTTTTGAGCGATTGCGCAGACTTTTTCAAGCAGATCATGGTCCACCCTGCCGATCTTTCTAATCAATCTCTTTTTATCCACGCTCCGAAGTTGATCCAGCATAATTTTGGAGTCTTTATCAAGGCCGTATGCTGAATCCCGGCCGTCGGAAAGGAATACTTCAAAGGGGTAGATCTTTCCTGTCGACGAGGTAATCGGCGCAATGATCAATCTGGGTGAATGCAGGTTCATGGCGTTTACGGAGATAATCAATCCCGGCCGCATTTTACCGGTTTCTGTGTGGATGGCCGGATTCAGGTTAATCAGATAGATATCACCCTGCTTCATGATTTTTCTTCCCAATCTTCCAGGTCGAGAGAGTCCCATTCCTGAATTGCCGCCTGACGTTCCGGGTCTTTTGCGGCGTCACGGAAAGCTGCGCTCAATGCAAGTTCTTCCTGCTCGCGCCTGATTTTTTCAATCTCACCTTTCAGCAAATCATTAATGATCGTGCTTTTCTTCCGCTTGGGAGTCATGCTTGCAAATATTTCCCATACGGTTTTATCCAGCGTCAAATTTACCCTGACCTGATTCATTCTGCCTCCTATGCGTCATTGTTTGCTGTATAATAATGCAGTCGGTAATCCGCGTCAAGAGAAAAAAGGGACAGCGCCTCTTTATTAGCAATGAGCAACGAATGACGAGCAAATCATGCCAGCGCCAGATGGATGCGGACAGCCTTTTCTATTTTCGCCATTTCTTCATCAGTCAGCTCACCGATAAATTGAACAAGGCGGCTTTTATCGATGGTTCTGATCTGATCGGCTTTTCCTTTGGAGTTTTTGGGAAGATTAGCCGTTTCTCTTGGTAAAAATATTTCAAATGGATAGATTTTCTCGGTGTTTTTTGACGTTAGGGGGACAATGCTGACCATGCAGGCGTAAAGATTGTTTTGGTCATTAGAAACAACGACAACCGGTCTCGTCTTGGCAATTTCCCGGCCGACAGTTGGATCAAGCGCTGCCAGATAGACGCCGCCTCGTTTAATATTCATCCCAATGCTCCAGATCGGCTGCTGAAAATTCTTTTGTGATTTCAACACCCTCCCGTGCCGTTGCCTGGTAACCTTCCGTCAGTTTCGCTTCCAGTTCCATTTTTTCAAAACGCATTAATCTTTCTTTAAGAGATTCTGTAATAAAGCGATTGCGTTGCCCCGGTTCGGTCACTCGGTTCAGAGCCGCAACCAGATCTTTGGGAAGCGTAATATTCAATCGCACTGCATCTGTACTCATTATACACCTCTTTATGATGTATTTTTATGTTTAATGAAAAGGTAGCTCAAGCCATGTAGATTTGCAAGCAAGTTTTAAAAAGATGGAGTGGGTCGCTATTTATTCAAGGCGGGGCTGAAGCCCCGCCCTACATTTTTTTTGTACCTGTTGATGTAGGGCGCACACATAGGTTCCAAATTTTTTATGTAGGGCATGCCTTTAGGCTCGCCGGACCAATTCTTCTCTTTTCCCCTATCGCCCCTCGCCCAGGACCCCTTACCCCTTACCTATGATCCATGACCACCGTCGCATCCACGGCTACGGGTTTTCCTCGATGCACGACCAGCGGGTTGACGTCGATCTGGCCGATGTCGGGGCAGGCGGCGGCAAGATTTCCCAGGTTGACGAGAATCTTTGCCATGATGTTCAGATCCAGCGGCTTTACGCCGCGGAAGCCGTGAAGCAGATTCCTGCCGGAAATGCGCCCGATCAGTTCCCGGGCGATGGATAGCGAAAGGGGAGCGGGCGCGAAGACGACGTCCTTCTGCAACTCGGCAAAAATGCCGCCCAGGCCGAACATCACGCAGGGGCCGAACTGTTCGTCGCGCAATACTCCGGCAATCAGTTCATATTCTGCCGGCATCTGCTTCTGCAGGAGAATTCTTCCTTTTCCCTTCAGTTTTCCTGTCAGATCGGCATACGACGCCTTGATTTCAGCGGCGGACGACAGGCCCAGCCGGACCAGCCCCGATTCCGTTTTGTGCACCTGACCTTCGGCAAGTCCCTTGAGAACGACGGGGAAGCCTGCTTCGCGCGCTGCGGCAACGGCTCCTGCCGCCGAAAGGACAATCTTTTCTTTCACGGTCGGGATGCCGCAGATTTTCAGCAAGTTCTTGCTGTCGTACTCATCCCAGATGGGCTCCGGGCAGGAGGCAAGAATCGCCGCGGCTTTTGGGGGCAGTGTGATCCGTCCGGAGGCCGCCCGTGCAGGCGCTTTTTTGCGAGGCTTATAGCGCGAAGCGAAAGCCAGGCATTCGACCGCCCGGAAGAGTTCTCCGTGGGCGGGGATTCCGCATTCCTGGGCCTCTCGTTTGAAGGCCCGGAGCGCGTCGCGTCGGCCGATCACCCAGATGATCAATACTTTTCCTTCACGGTCCGCCGCCTCCTTGAAAATTTTCAGCCGGTCGTAGTTGGGGTAGAGGCCGACGAAAAAGTGCATAAAGAGGACATCGACTTTCGGGTCCTTCACCAGGGCGTTGAAAGCCCCGTCATAGGCGCCCAGGGCGCCTTTCCCGGCGAAGGCGGGGAACAGGTCCACCGGGTTTTCGGGCGGCATCCAGTCGGGGAAAATTTGGGCCAGCTCTTTTCTGGTTGATGTCGAAAGATCGGCAACGCTAAGTCCCTGCTGTTCGACCAGATCGCAGGACAGAATGCCCGCGCCTCCGCTGAAGGTCAGAATGGCCGTTCGGCACCGCTCCGGGGTATGGCCGATCATGGCCAGCGCCCGTGTGACTTCCATCATCTGGTGAAAATCCCGCGCGAGCGTGACGCCGGCCAGCGAAAGCAGCGAATCCTGCAATCTTGCGTCGCCGGCCAGGCTTGAGGTGTGGGAGAGAGCGGCTTTGGCGCCGGACCTGCTTTTGCCTCCCTTGAGCAGAACGATCGGTTTTTGGGCCCGGTCCGCCAGCTCCAGAAACCTGCGCCCCCTCACGATGGATTCCAGATACAGGGCAATGGCGTCCGTTTCATCGTCTTCCAGGAGGTATTCCAGGATGTCGCATTCGTCGATGTCCATTTTGTTCCCGATGGAGCAGGCCTTGGCAATGCCGACGGCCCGTTCGCTCATCAGGTCAGCCAGAAATCCGGCGGAGAGCATGCCGCTTTGCACGACCATGGAGATGCGACCGGCGATCAGGCCGTCTTGGTGGATTTTGGGGTGCATGAACGTGAAAAAGAATTTCCGGGGAATGTCCACAAGGCCCATGCAGTTTGGCCCCCAGAGGCGGATGCCCGCTTCCCGCGCGACGGCAAGGCAGCGCTCCTGCAGCGCGCGCCCCGCGGGGCCGGTTTCGGCAAAACCCGCGCTTTCGATGATGACGCGCCGGATGCCCTTGCGTCCGCAGGCGGCAAGCGCATCGGGCACGGCGGGCGCCGGGACGATGACGATGGCCAGATCCACCGGGCCGGGAATCTCTTCCACCGTCGCATAGCTGGGCAGCGACCGGATCTCGGCGTAATTCGGGTTGACGGGATAGACGCTGCCGGTGAAGCCCAGGCCGAGGTTGACGAGGAGCTGGCTGCCCAGGCTGTTTTCGCGCGGGGTTGCGCCGATGACGGCAATGGAGGCGGGATTAAAGAAAGTCTTCATGAAGAATTGCTCCGCAAGAAAGTTGTGTGTGCCCTGTGGCCGTCTTGATACCATATTGGGAAAATCTGTCAACTCTAAGAGTTACGAGCAATGAGGAAGAAAGATTTAAGATTTAAGTAGGGCGGGCCGCTTGTGACCTTTAGGTTATCAGGCCCGCCATTACCGGGTCTAAAGACCCGGCCTACATTGTTTGGGTGAGATAGCGATGTTTACGTCGGGCGGGCCGCTTGTGACCTGGAGAGTCAATCAATGCATGGCGCACCTGAAGGTACGCCCTACAATTCACCGCTTGGCTCCTATTGCCCATAACCTCTCACCCATTCCCCAATTCCCGAATTGATCTTTAAGATATAATATTGTAAACATGCTGCCATGAACGAGAAGGATTTCCCCTCCAACGTGTATGACGGAATGGCGCTGATTGCCGATCCGATTCACTCCTACGCGCTTTTCACGGTGCCCCGGGATTCCGACCCGGCGGAAATAACGGAGAAGGACATCATCGACTCTCCCTGGATGCAGAGGCTCCGGCGCATTTACCAGTTGCAGAGCGCCCGCTGGGTGTATCCGGCTGCGGAGCATACCCGTTTCCAGCATTCGCTGGGCACCATGCATGTCGCGGGAGAATTCGCCCGGCATCTGTACCCCAGCCTTAAGGAAGTTTGCCCCGACGTTCCGTCCATGCATTACGTCGAAGAACTGGTCCGGCTCGCGGGGCTGCTGCACGACGTGGGGCACGGACCCTTCGGCCATTTTTTTGACGAGCATTATCTTTCCGACTGGGGCCTGACGCACGAGGACATGGGGCGGCTGATCATCGTGAAGAAGCTGGGCTCCCTCCTTTCGAAAATTTCCCGCAGCCCTTCCGGGCCGTTCGCCCGCGGAGAAAAGCTCGATCCGCGGCAGGTGGCCTTCCTGATCAAAATGCCGGACGAAGGCGACGAATCACGGCAGCCGCGTTGGCTGGTCTGGCTGCGCCAGTTGTTTTCCGGCATCTATACGGTCGATAATCTGGATTATGTTCAGCGCGATGCCTACATGACCGGCTTTTCGCTCGATATGGTCGATGTGCCGCGCCTGCGCTACTACACGTTTTTCACGAAAGACGGTCTGGCGCTCCATCAGTCCGGCATCTCGGCGCTCCGGCGCTTTCTCAACGCCCGCCTGAATCTCTACAGCAACGTGTATTTTCACCGCACGACGCGCGCGCTGGACCTGCACCTGAAGGAGATATTTTCCGAGACGCTCCGTCTGATCTATCCGGAAAATCCGTCAAGGCATCTGGACGCCTACCTGGGCTGCGATGAGTGGTCCCTGTTCAGCGAAGTGCGGGGATGGCTTTCCGCCAAAGATACACGCCGAAAAAAACTGGCCCTGGAGTGGCGGAAGATTTTCGCCCGCCGGCTGAAGTGGAAAATGTCTTTCGCCGCCGAAATCTCCGTTGATTCGATTCAACGGGGGACGGAGTTTGTCGGCGCGGGAAACTATGAGGCAAAGGTCCGGGAATGCCTGCCTGCCTCGCTTCAACGTCTGGCCTTTCGCGTGGACGTGGCCACGCAGGACCCGCGTCCCCTCAATCCGATCGCCGAACCGGGCAAGCGCATCAATATCTTCAATCCCGTCACGGGGAAAACCTCGCCCGAGCCGCTGGCCGAAATCTACCGGTTCATCCCGGCCCGTGTCCGGCACTTCCGTGTGTTCGCGCTCAACCATGATCATGACGAGGAGCTGGCCCGGGCGGCCGAATCTGCGCTTGGGAATATCGATCGCTCCAGCCCGACGAATGTGTAAAAGAAGTTACGAGCAACGAGTGGTCATGGGTTACTCGTCGCTCATTGCTTTTTCCCCACATGCAGCCAGGTGATGCCGAAGGTCAGGGAATGTTTTTCCACCTGGACCATGCCCGCTTCTTCCAGATTCTTTGCGAATTCGCCGGGAGAGGGAAAGTTCATGATGGAGTCGGCCAGGTAGGTGTAGGCGGCGGGATTTTTAGAAAAAATTTTTGCGAACGCGGGCAGCAGAAAATTCAGATAGACATAGTAGATCCATTTGACAAAACGGTTCCGGACGAAGGTCATCTCCAGGATCATGACCTGCCCTCCGGGGACGACGACGCGAAGCATTTCGGAAAGCGCGCGGGCGCGGTCGGGAATGTTGCGGATGCCGAAGGCGATGCCCGCGACATCGAAGCGGTTGTCTTCAAAGGGAAGGTGCAGGGCGTCTCCTTCAACGATTTGAATCCGGTCGCCAAGGTTTCTCTGTCGTATCTTGTCTTTTGCCGCCGCGACCATTTCCGGAACAAAATCAAGGCCTGTGACCGAAATGCGTGGATGCATCTCGGCCGCTGCAATCGAGAGGTCGCCCGTTCCGCAGGCGACGTCCAGATAACGGTAGGTTTGAAAAAACCGCATTTTCTTTGCGGCAAATCTGCGCCAGGCCACGTCGCGCCGGAGGCTGAGCAGACGATTTAAAAAGTCATATTTTCCGGTCACGGTGGAGAAAATCTCCCTGACGATGCGGATGCGCTGGGCGTCGGAAATTTCCTGAACGCGCGGATATTTTTCGGGAAGGTTCGTATCCATAAAGAAGATTCCGGTTGTTTGTCCTGCCGCGGCTTTAGCAGTACGGGAGGGGAAATGCAACAAGAAAGCGACGAGCAACGAGTGGCGAGCAATGAGCGAAAAGAAAGGCTATGGGCGGTGGAAGAAAAAGTGGATGGTGAGAAAAGAATAGCAATGAGCAACGAGTGACGAGTGAAGAGTGAAAAGAAAACCGCCGCCCGTCAAGGGAAGGGCGGCGGCAATCTATGTTGACTTGACCTTCAGCCTTCAGTCTTCAACCTTGAATCTTCGAACCTTCTTCTACCCCGCTTTGATGGGAACCTTGGTCCCTTTGGCTTTGGCCGACTGGATCTTCGGAATGGAAATGTTCAGGACGCCGTTTTTAAAACTTGCGGACGCCTTGTTCGCGTCGGTTTCCCCGGCCAGAGGGATCACGCGGTTGAAAGACCCGTAGGAACGCTCCATGTAATAATAGTTTTTCCCCTTGTCTTCCTTTTCCTCCTTCTTTTCGCCCTTGATCGTCACCGCGTCGCCGGTGACCGTCACCTCGATATCTTTTTCCTCCACGCCGGGAAGCTCCGCGCGGATCACAAAATCCTTGTCGCTTTCCTTGACGTCCACCGACGGGGTGAACGCGCCGAATCCTCCGGCGGACAGTGCACGCGGCGCCGTATCAAATCCGGCAAAGAAATCGTCGAATAAACTATTCATCTGACGCTGCAAAGCATAGAAGGGATGATCGTCATCTCTTGCCGCAGGTCTTGCAACGGTGGGCAGCAGATTTTTGATTCTCATCATCATGTCCTCCTTTCTCGTAGTTTGTAGCTCATAGTTCGTAGCTCGTAGCCCATGGCTGATAGCTTGCGTTGTAGGGACTGTTCCCCGAACAGTCCGAAAAGCGGCGCGTTCGGGGACCGTGCCCTACAGTCTCGTTGCTCATCGCTCATTGCTCGCCACTTTCCTATGCCGCCTTGATCGCAATCTTTTTCGGCTTCACCTTTTCCGCCTTCGGCAGCTCCAGTCTCAGGACGCCGTTTTTGACGGTGGCGACGATTTTATCCCGGTCGATTTCGTCCGAAAGGGTAAACACCCGTTCATAATCGCCGATTTCATATTCGGAATAGAGCATCGTCGCGTCCCCGACATGTCCGTTTTCAACACGACCCGTGATGGTCAAAATATTTTTCTCTAGTTCAATGTCCACGGTCTTCTCATCAACACCCGGCATGTCGGCCAGCAAGAAAAGGGAATCCTTGTTTTCATAAATATCGACGCGCGGCAGGAACGTCTTGACGTTGCGAATGCGTTCCGTGGCGGATACGTTTTCGGTTTTCTGAATGTCTTTGTCCAGCATGGAACCAACCTCCTTTCCGCTATTGAATCTTGATTTTCTTGGGTAAATCTTCTTTTACTCTGGGCAGCACGATGGCCAGAATGCCTTTTTCGTAGCGGGCTTCGACCTCCTGCGCGTTGATCTGGAAATGCAGTTGAATATTGCGCTTGAAGTTTCCGATGCCTCTTTCCTGACGCAGATACGTTTCGCCGTCGCCCAGTGTTTCCCGAAGCGCCTCGCCGGAAATGGTTACCGTGTCTCCGGATACGGAAATGTCCAGCTTTTCAGGATCAATTCCGGGAAGCTCGGCCGTAATTACTGCGGAACCTCCTTTTTCCCAGATGTTGACCGCGGGATACTCCTGAGGTGACTTTTGTCCCATGTTGGAAAAAAGTCGGTTCATTTCCCGCTGCAGATTCAACATTTCGGGCATCGTGTCGGACAATCTTCTGAATCTCCATATACTCGGGGTGAACATAAACTTTCCTCCTTTCTTTCATAAGTTTTTGTAAGCATTTGCTCTCATTGCCTATTTGTCTCTTTTGGCCTGAATATATGGATGAAAATTTTGTTGTCAAGGGGGCTGTCCGGGACCGGACGCTCGTCACGGTTTGGCGGTTCCTTCCCTAAAGACATCATGCCGTGCCGTCGGCTTGAGACGAAAGATCTGTGATGATGCTGTTTGATCCGGGAGCGGGGAGAAAATGGGTCCGCCGCCCTTGACACGCCATAGGCCCGTTCTTATATTAAGGCCGCTTTAAGCAGGTGTTTTTAAAAGGAACTCAAGGAAAATTGCTGTGAAAGATCACCTGGTAAAATTATTTCGGGAAAGCTGCAGAGTAAAAGAAGCTTTTCTCAATGACAACCTGGTTAAACTGGCCAATGTCATTGATGTTTTGACCGCAGCCCTGAAGGGCGGCAACAAAATCCTCATTTTCGGCAATGGAGGATCCGCCGCGGACGCTCAGCATATTGCAGCGGAATTCGTCAATCGCTTCATCATCGAGAGACCGCCGCTGCCGGCTATTGCTTTGACGACGGATACGTCCATCATCACCAGCATCGGCAATGATTACGATTTTTCGGAAATATTTGCCAAACAGATCCGGGCGCTGGGACAGGCGGGCGATGTGGCTTGGGGGATCAGCACCAGCGGTAATTCCCCCAATGTTCTCAAAGGGCTGGAGGCGGCCAAAAAGATGGAGATGATCACCTTCGCCCTGACGGGAAAAGACGGGGGTCCGATTGCCCGAATGGCGGATTTTTCGCTGAATGTCTCCTCCGGCAGCACGGCGCGTGTTCAGGAGACGCACATCACCGTCGGCCACGCGATTTGCGAACTGGTGGACATCAAGTTGTTCCAGAAGCCGGATCTGAAATCATAAGTTTCAGGAGCGGAAGTGAAGACCAAAAAAGAACCTGTTGAAAAAAAAATAAAAATCGAAGCCGACCAAACGGCTCCGACGGAAGAAAAAGATACCGGGTCGTTGACGGATGAAGTCAGCGTGCTGAAAGAGGAGCTGGCCGCCAGGGAAAAGGAGGCCAAAGAAAATTACGACCGCTACCTCAGGGCCGCGGCCGATCTGGAGAACTACCGGAAGCGGGCGGCAAGGGAGCGTGCCGACATCATCAAATACGGCAAGGAGGATTTGATCAGAGACATCCTGCCTTTTCTGGACAGTCTGGACCGGGCATTGGAGCACAAGGACACGGACGACGCTCAGGCTTTCCGCGAAGGCGTGGCGCTGATTCAGGAGCAGCTTCTGTGCTGCCTGAAAAAGCACGGCGTGGAGAAAATCGAAAGCGTGGGCACGGATTTTGACCCGAACCTTCATGAGGCGCTGATGCAGATGGAAAGCCCGGATCATGAGGATAACCAGGTGATGAGCGAGATGGAAAAAGGCTATCTGCTCAACGGCAGGCTGATCCGGCCCTCAAGGGTCTGCGTGTGCAAAAATACCGGCAAAAGCGACGGATGGAAAAACCAAGAGGCCAATGGAGAATAAGGAGGAATAACATGGGAAAGATTATCGGAATCGATTTAGGAACGACCAATTCGTGCGTGGCGATTATGGAAGGGGGAGACCCGGTCGTGATTGCCAACCAGGAAGGCAACCGTACCACGCCGTCCGTTGTCGCCATTACGGAAAGCGGCGAGCGTCTGGTGGGCCAGGTGGCCAAACGGCAGGCGATCACCAATTCGGAAAATACCGTTTACGCCGTCAAGAGAATGATCGGCAGAAAATATAACTCCAAAGAGATTCAGTATGACGTGAAGATTTCCGCCTACAAGATCACGGAGGCGCCCAATGGTGACGCGCAGGTGACCGTACGCGGCAAAAATTATTCGCCGGCGGAAATTTCCGCGATGATTCTCACCAAAATGAAGCAGACGGCGGAAGATTATCTGGGAGAAAAAGTCAGCGACGCCGTGATCACGGTGCCGGCCTACTTTAACGATTCGCAGCGCCAGGCGACCAAGGACGCAGGCAAGATCGCCGGACTGAACGTGCTGCGCATCATCAACGAGCCGACGGCCGCGGCCCTGGCCTATGGACTGGATAAGAAGAAAGATGAAAAAATCGCCGTGTTCGATCTGGGCGGCGGCACGTTTGACATTTCCATTCTGGAACTGGGCGACGGCGTATTCGAAGTCAAATCGACCAACGGCGACACGCATCTGGGCGGCGAGGATTTCGACCAGCGCGTCATGGACTATCTGGTCGCGGAATTCAAGAAGGACCAGGGCATCGATCTAAGATCCGACAAGATGGCGCTGCAGCGCCTGAAAGAGGCTGCGGAAAAGGCCAAGATGGAGCTCTCCACCACCATGGAGACGGACATCAACCTGCCGTTTATCACGGCGGACGCTTCCGGGCCCAAGCACATGAACATCAAATTGACGCGGGCCAAGCTCGAATCGCTGGTGGAAGACCTGATCGACAAGGTGACCGGGCCCTGCCAGACCGCGCTCAAGGACGCGGGGCTTTCCCCCAGGGACGTCAACGAAGTGATTCTGGTCGGCGGCATGACCCGGATGCCTCGCGTTCAGCAGAAGGTGAAGGAGATCTTCGGCAAGGAACCGCACAAGGGCGTGAACCCGGACGAAGTGGTGGCGGTCGGCGCGGCCATCCAGGGCGGCGTTCTGGCCGGAGACGTTAAGGACGTCCTGCTGCTGGACGTGACCCCGCTTTCGCTGGGCATTGAAACGCTGGGCGGCGTGATGACGCGGCTGATTGAAAAGAACACGACGATTCCCAGCAAGAAAAGCCAGATCTTTTCGACGGCGGCCGACAACCAGCCGGCGGTCAGCATTCACGTACTGCAGGGCGAACGGCAGATGGCCGCGGACAACCGAACGCTGGGGCGCTTTGAACTGGTGGGCATTCCGCCCGCGCCGCGCGGCGTCCCGCAGATTGAAGTGACTTTCGATATTGACGCCAACGGCATCGTCCATGTCAGCGCCAAAGATCTCGGTACCGGCAAGGAGCAGAGCATCCGGATCACCGCGTCCAGCGGACTGTCCGAAGCGGAGATTGAAAAACTGGTCAAAGACGCGGAAATGCACGCGGAAGAAGACAAGCGCCGCAAGGAACTGATCGAGGCCCGCAACCAGGCCGATTCGCTGGTCTATTCCGTCGAGAAGAACATCAAGGAGTTCGGCGACAAAGTGGATGCGTCGGAAAAGTCCAGGATTGAAGACGCCATCGCCAAAGTGAAGAAGGCCATGGAGGGCGACGATTTGGACGCGATCAAGAAGGCGCAGGACGAGCTCATGAACGTTTCGCACAAATTGGCGGAAGCCATGTACGCAAAGACCGCGGGCGGCGCCGGCGGACCGGGTGCGACCGGCGGAGCGTCATCCGCGGGGGCGGATGCGTCTTCCGGCAAGAAGGACGACGATGTTGTGGACGCGGATTTTGAAGAAGTGAAAAAGTAACGGGCCACGCCCCGAAGCCCGAAGCCGCCGACCGGCTTCGGGCTTTTTTTTACCCGAAAAATATTGTACCATCCCCCGTAAAGGTGGGGGTGTCGTGAACCGTTTTCGTTGGTCGGTCATAGCCGTTTTGCTGCTGTCTTCGCTGCAGGCGGGATTTTCGCAGCAGACGATGACCGCCGGCCCGTTTTCCGAATCGGAGAGCCGCAATGTGGTCGGGTGTGTTTTTCCGCTGAGCGGCCGTTTTGCCGGCGAAGGCAAAAAGGCGCAGGACGCGGTGATGCTTTCCGTGCGGCAGTTCCGAGCCCGTTCCCCGTTGACGCCGAAAATCGTGACCGCCGACTCCGGCGCCGGTCCGGCGATGATGAAAAAGGCCATCGCGCGTCTGGCGGCCGAAGAGAAGGTTGTGGCGATCATCGCCGTTTCCGGAACGGCCGAAGCCGGAGCGGCAGCCGCGGAGGCCCAGAATCAGCGGGTCCCAGTGATTCTGATCACGCCCAGGGAGGCCGTCACAGAGGCGGGCGACCGGGTGTTTCAGCATTTTCTGACGCCGGCACAGCAGGTGGAGGCCCTCACGGATTATGCGATGAACGATCTGCGGATCCGTGTGTTCGGCACCCTGTATCCCGGGGATGATTACGGGGAAGAGATGAACCGGCTCTTTTGCGCCGAAGTTCAAGGAAGCGGGGGCAGGATTGCACGGTCCGTCTCGTATCCCATGGGGCAAACCGACTTTAGACAGCAGATACGGGAACTCTCGGGGGAAAAAGAAGGGGCATCGAGGTTATCCGACAAACAGGATGGAAGCGCAATAACCACGGAGCTGGAGGGCCTGTTTGTTCCGGATTCGGCTTTCCGGGCGAGGATGATCAATGCGCAGCTTGCTTTTTACAACATCCGGAGAGTGCGGATTTTCGGGACCAGTTTGTGGAATACGCCCGACCTGGTCAGGCAAAACAACGGATACATGGAGGGAGCCTTCTTCGTGGACAGCTTTCACGCCCGAGGTTCGGCGCCGGAAACCGTGAGCTTTACCGATGCCTACCGGGCGATTTACAACCGCGAGCCGCAAACCATGGAGGCGCTGGCCTACGACACGATGAGACTGGTCCTGAGTATTCTGGCGGATCCCGAAATTGAGACCCGGGACGGGTTTGCGCAGGCCCTGCTGGCGACGAGGGATTTTCAGGGCGCCACGGGCGGCATTTCTTTCGGGGGTGGCCGTGTGGCGCGAAAACAGGCCCTGATTTTGAAGGTTCAGGACGGGGAAATCGTGCAGGTCAGGTAAGTAGCGGATGGTGGATGGCGGATAGAAAAAAAGAGGTAATAGGTCATAGGCAATGGGCGATAAGCAAGAAGTGAAAAGTGGAAAGCGATGAGTGGAAAGCAGGGAACGGCTTGCCACACGTAAGGGTGGTCGCGACCGTTCCTTGCGGGGACATGCCGGCGCGCCTGAAGGCACGCCCTGCATTGGCTTGTGATGAGCGCTTCATGAAAAACGGGGAATGTGAATGCGGATTTTATTGACGAATGACGACGGGATTTATGCACGGGGGCTGGCCGCTCTTTACGAGGAGCTCTCGAAAGAGGCGGACTGCCTGATTGTCGCGCCGGAAACCGAACAGTCCGCCGTAGGGCACGCCATTACCCTTTCGCGCCCGCTGATGGTCCGCAGCGCTTCCAAGGGAGGCAGCTTTCTGGGATACGCCGTCTGCGGAACGCCGGCGGACTGCGTGAAAATCGGCATCAAGGAACTGGCGGGGTGGCGGCCGGACATGGTTGTCTCCGGCATCAACCGCGGCGCCAACTGCGGCAACAATCTGATTTATTCGGGGACCGTCTCCGCTGCGACGGAGGCGGCCATGATGGGGGTGACGTCGATGGCCGTCTCCCTCGACACGCACCGGGAAGCGGATTTCTCATTTGCGGCGCGAACGGCCCGCCGGCTGGTCCGGCTTCTCGCCTCGAATTCCCTGTTTTCCGCCGGGGCATTCAACGTCAACGTGCCCTTTCTTCCGCCGGAGAAGATACGGGGCGTCGCGGCGGTTCGCCAGGGGAAAGGCCGGACCATCGAGACCTTCGAGAAGCGCGTGGACCCGCGCGACAATGTCTACTACTGGATGTCGGGAGAGAAAGCGGAAGGGGCGCAGGATATCGAAACGGATGTCGGAGCGCTCGCCGCGGGCTACGTCACCATCACGCCGATTCAGTACGACCTGACCCGCTATGATGCGCTCGAGACTTTGAAAAACACGGCGGCGGCTCTTTTCAGCGGATCAGCAGCACCGGAATAGGGCTTTTCTGAAGAATGGTGGAGGTAGTGCTTCCCAGCAGCCATTCGCGCAAGCGGTTGTGTCCGTAGGCGCCCATGACCATCAGTTCGACGGATCCCTGCCGGATGAATTTCAGAATCTCCTCGGATTCCTTTCCGGAAGAGACAATCACTTCACAGTCCGCCACGCCTTGCTGGGCCAGGTTTTCAACCTGCGCGGACAAATCCGCCGCTTTTGCCGCATCCGAACTGACGACGAGGACGGTGATCGGCCATCGGGCTTTTTCGGAAAGATTCAGGGAAAGCTCCAGCGCTTTTTTGGCGGACGGACTGCCGTCGTAGGCCATCCCCATGCTTTCGATTTCGCGATAGGATTCCGGGGTGACCAAAACCGGCTTTCCGGATTTTCGGATCACGACTTCGGCGACCGATCCGATCAGGCCGCCTTCCTTGAGGTGAAAGTGCTCCCCCTTTTTCGCCATCAGGATCAAATCCGCGTTTTCGGCTTCTTCGATGATGGTGTCGCTGATTTTGCCGATCGTCGTTTTGGCGGCGCAGGCGACGCCTGCCTCACGGCAGCGTTTTTTGAATGATGCGAGGATGGCGTCGGCTTTTTCTTTGAGGGACGTTTCGACAACCTCAAGAAAGCCTTCGTAGGGAGGCATGCCGACCGTGGCGGAAACATCCGTCATCATCGGCCCCTGGATCAAAAACACGTCGATGACGTGCAGCCCGGTCAGGGAGGCCCCGAACTTCGGCGCGATGTAAACGCCGTATTCCAGCGCGTTGCTGCTGTTGGCTGATCCATCCACGGGAACCAGTATGGTTTGAATCATGGCGACCCTCCTTCGGGCTTACATCATTTTTTTTTGTCGAAATGACTCAGGTCATGCAGCAAACCGGCAATGTCCTTTTCGTCCCAGGTGCGCCCCTCTTCCTCGTTGCCTGCCTCCTCATCCGAAGGGGAGCCGTCCTCCCGAAAGGTCAGAAACCGGCCGACCAGACTGCCGTTTTTGTAAACCGCTTTTTCCCTGATGTTTCCGTTTTTGTAATAGGCGACGTAGTCGCCGTGCCGCTTGTCGTTTTTAAAAAACCCTTTTTCTTTGATTTGCCCGTTTTTGTAATAGCAGACGTATTCTCCTTCGAACTTGCCGCGATCGAAAAGCTCCTGTTCCCTGAGCTCTCCGGTTTTGAAATAGCGCCGGTACGTTCCGTGCAGTTTGCCGTTTTGGTAGGGCTCTTCTTCCCGCACATGGCCGTTTTCGTGGTAGGACACGTACAGCCCGTCGATCTTGTCCTGGACAAACGTCGCTTTTTCCCGAATCTGGCCGTTGGCATAGTAACTGACGGCGGGGCCGTTTCTTTTGCCCTGGCGGAAAGAAAGCTGCGCCATCATCTGTCCGCTCGGGAAATAGGTCGTATATTCCCCTTCCGGTTTCCCGTCCAGAAGCCGTTTTTTTTCCTTGACGGCGCCGTTGGGGTAATGAAGAATTTTTTCCTGGGGCATAGAGTCGCTCATTTCAACCGTGCGGCGGTTTTTGATCTTTTTCTTTTTTTAAACAATCCCCCGGGAGAATGCAACTAAAAACCGCCGCACCCCGGCAAATTTTGTTTTACTTTTTTTCAAAAGATGATTAGGGTGGAGCACCCGGACAGTTTATTTTATGTTTGAAGTCCATGATTTACCCTGAAGAGCGGATGCCAATGATCGCAGCGAATTTAGATACCACGAGAGTCGCCATTATCGGGCCGGGACGTCTGGGAACGTCCTTTGCCTACAAGCTGGGGCGCGATAACAAGCGCGTCGCCGTTTATTATCACAACGCGGACGTCTGCAAGGCCATCAACCATGATCATCTCAACCCGATTCACCTGACCGAGGACCTCGCCGCCCGGACAGGGGGCATGGACCGCGTCCCGCGCCTGG
Organism: Smithellaceae bacterium; assembly: GCA_035448625.1. GTDB lineage: Bacteria > Desulfobacterota > Syntrophia > Syntrophales > Smithellaceae > UBA8904. The sequence goes on from DAOTJI010000017.1 coordinate 18,399, forward strand.
GGCCGAAGGTTTACGCGACCAACGACCTGGAGCACATCGTCGAAAACAATGACTTCATCCTGCTGTGCGTGACGATGAACCGCCTGCCGGAGCTGCTGAATTACCTCAAGCCGATGATCGACCGGAAAGCGGGAGACACCTGCCTGATTTCGCCGATCAAGGGATTGATTGCCGATGAAAAGAAATCGGAGCTGATCACACCGTCACAGCTGATCCACAACCATCTGTATAACCTGGAGCATAAATGCCAGGTCGTCTGCATCGGAGGACCCTTTTTTGACGTGGACATCGCGCTGGGCAAGCCGGTTTGCCTGACCGTCGCGGGGAAGCGGCGCACGGCCAATATCATCCGCGATTACCTGCTGATGTTCAACCGCAAGGAACTGAACGCTTACTACAATTTCGACATGATCGGCGTGGAGGCCTGCGGCGCGCTGAAAAACATCGTGGCCAACATCAAGGGCCTGACGGATTCGCTGGACCTGGGGGACTCGATTCCGGGGACCCTCTTCGCCCGCTCGGGGGTGGAGATCCGGTCGCTCTGCCGCCTGCTGGGCGGGGGGTTTCAGGCGTTTCATTCCCAGGCGGGTGTGGGCGACATGTATGTCACCGTCTCCTCCATGGCCAGCAAAAATTACCGCTACGGGAAATACTTCTATGAGCTGTACACCGGCAACCCCATCGAAACCAATTTGAAGGTGCTGGGACGGATCGACGGCACTCCGGAAGGCCCCAATACCATTCGCAACGTTTACAAGTATCTGGAAAAGAAAAACATGTACAGTCCGCTGTTTTCCTGCGCCTACACGATTTTCAACAAGGGCGGAAACAAGAACGCGATCCGGGACATGATCATTCACGCCTGCCAGTTTGACAAAAGAAAGAATGAATACATCGGATCCTTTTCCCGCCTGATGTATCGTCTGATTCCGGACTACTGGTACCGTCGGGACAAAGAATTTTTCGAATAAGGACGAAACGGCATGTGGAAGAAGAAAGTCGTCACCCCCGCGGATGTGCTGGATAAGATTGATCCGGGGATGAGCATTTTCCTGGGAACGGGAATGGCCGAGCCGCGCACGCTCGTCCGGAATCTGATGGAGTCCCGGCAGTACAATCTGCAGGATCTGGAGCTGATTCAACTGGTCAGCCTGGGCGACGCGGTGGCGATCGATGAGCGCTACTCGCGGAAGTTCCGCCTCAAAACGTTTTATTCCGGCTGGCTCGCCTCGGAGGCCATCAGCCAGGGGCGGGTGGACCTGATTCCCAGCCGTTTCTCCAGGGTCGCCTGGCTTTTCAAAACCGGCGCCATTCACATTGACGTGGCGTTCATTCAGGTGACGCCCCCCGACGAAAACGGCTACGCATACCTGGTAGGCGCATCCGTGGAGCGGCAGGCCATGGAAATGGCGCAAATCGTCGTCGGCGAGATCAATTCACAGATTCCCCGGACGATGGGCGACACGCTGGTCAACATGGAAGACTTTCATTACCTGGTCGAGGCGACCGAACCGCCCTATTACCTGGCGCGCTGGCCTCTTCAGGATGTGTATCTCAAAATCGCATCCAACGTCGCCTCGATGATCCCCGACGGAAGCTGCATCTCCTACGGCATCGGACCCTTGTACGAGGCGCTGGCCAAGTCCCTGGCTACGAAAAAAAATCTGGGCGTGCACTCGCCCTTCTTCACCGACGCCCTGATGGATCTGGTGAAAAGCGGCGCCGTGACCAACCGCTATAAAAACATTTATCGCGGCAAGTCCTGCGCCTCCTATGTGCTGGGCACCAGGGAGCTGATGTCCTGGCTGGATTTGAATCCGCTGGTGGAGTTTCAGCCGCAGGACATCGTGATGGACCCGCGCACCATCGGCCTCAACGACAACATGATTGCGATTTTTCCCGCGCGGAAAGTGGACCTGACCGGCTGCATCGCGCTTCACACCGGCAAAGGCAATGTGACCGCGGGCCCCGGCAACGTCGCGGAGCTTTTCGTGGGGGCGGCGCTTTCCAAAAACGGCCGGAGCATCTTTGCCCTGCCCAGCCGCAACCGCAAGGGGAAGCCCAATATTCTGCTTTCGCTGGACCAGTACCCCTTTCAGTTCTCGAACCGCGAATCGATGGACATGGTCGTCACGGAATACGGCGTGGCGCTGCTCATGGGCAAGACCCTGCGCGAACGGGCGCAGGCCCTGATCGAGATTGCCCATCCGGATGACCGGGCCGAACTGGTCCGCCAGGCCAAGGAAGAAAAGATGATTTACGCCGACCAGATTTATTTTCCCGAATCCGGTCATCTGTATCCCGAGAAGATCGCCTGTTCGCACCGGTTTCGGGATTCCCTGACCGTCCGCTTCCGGGCGATCAAGCCCTCCGATGAGGAAGAAATGCGGCGGCTGTTTTATCGGTTTTCGGATCAGGCGGTGTACTACCGGTATTTCAGCCCGATCAAGACCATGCCGCACAAGAAAATGCAGGAATACGTGAACGTCGATTACCGCCACACGATGTCCATCGTGGCGATCGTGGACGAATCCGGCGTGGAAAAGATCATCGGGGAGGCCCGCTACGTGAAAACGCAGGGGGAGCCTTACGCCGATACGGCTTTCATCGTGGATGAGCAGTACCAGGGAATGGGCATCTCAACGTATCTGTTCAATCTGCTGATCCGCGCGGCCCGCGAAGAGGGCATCGACGGATTCAGGGCCGATGTCCTGGAAAACAACCGGGCCATGCTGAAGGTTTACGAAAAAGCGCTCTATCCGGTGCAGACCGTTTTGTCCGGCGGCGTCTATAAAATTACGATTCCCTTCCATGAATAAGCCTTTCGGCGTTGTCTTTCCGCCGACCGGCTACGCGAGGTTTTTCAAAACCACGCCCCGCCTTTTGAGTTCTGCACCTCCGGCCAGGAGGCCCTCCGCCGCGACTCGGTCGAGCACGTAAATCAATTCTCCGCCCTGTTCGGCGTACGTTTGTCCGTAGGAGATGGGAATGTCCGGCGTGACCTCGCCCAGGAGCGACCGGGCCACGGATTCGGTTTTGCGCGCGCCGTTGGCCAGGAGCAGGACGGTTTTCGCCCGGTAGACCAGTTCGGCCCCCATGCTGACGGCGTATTGCGGAGACTGGGCCCGGGTCTTGAAATGCCCGTCGGCGACGGCATTGGCGATGGTGTTGTCGTCCAGCTTGACCAGCAGAACCCGGCTGCCTCGAAAGGGAATGCCCGATTCGTGGAAGGCCACATGGCCGCGTCCGCCCACGCCGATGATCTGCAGGTCGATGCCGCCCGCCGCCCGGATTTTCCGCTCGTAGCCGTCCAGAATATCTTTTCGAATCCAGGCGAGGTAAGCCGACTTCGGACGGGGTTTGATGACGATGGATTTCCCCGCGTCCGTTCCCCTGAATTCCCAGTCGTTCTTGTTTTCCCTCAGTTCCCGGATCAGGATTTTCTGGTCGATCAGAGAGCCGGCGGGCACACGGGTTTCGATGAATTTTTTCGTCAGGTGGCCGAACAGCTCCTGAATCATGAAATACGCATAGCTTTCCGGGTGAAGGAGCCGCTGCTGGGCATTCTCGCCCGGCAGGCCGATGTACTCGTCCAGGTTGAAGCTGCGGATGCGTCCCGCGTCCAGCTTTTTCTCGTTGGCTGCCCGGGCGAAATGCTTGTAAAGCCCCGTGGGTGAGTTGCCGGTGGCCAGGCCCAGCACCGCTTCATTTTTGTTTTTCAGAATTTCGACGGTTTTGCGCACGGCAATGCCCGCCGCCACTTCGCTCAAGTGCGCGAAGTCCCTCGTTACCCAGACGGTGATCCCCAAGATCCATTTCCCCTTTCGCGTTATCCCAGTTCGCTTTTCACGACGTCGGCGATCTGCCGGCAGTATTTTTCCGTCACTTCGTCGGTCGGCCCCTCCACCATGACGCGGCACATGTTCTGCGTCCCCGAATAGCGGACCAGCACCCTTCCTTCGTCGCCCAGTTCACGCTCGGTCTGCCGGATGGCTTCGACGAGCTTCGGCACGGTTTCGATGTCCGGTTTTCTCTTCACGTCCACATTGATCAGTTTCTGCGGAAAGATATCCATCATCCGCGCCAGTTCGGACAGAGGCTTTCCCTCCTTGATCATCGCCGCCACGAGTTGCAGGGCCGCAATGATGCCGTCTCCGGTCGTGTGATGGTCCAGGAAAATCATGTGCCCCGCTTCTTCGCCCCCGATGATGCCGTCGAGCCTTTTCATGTCCTCCAGGACATAGCGGTCACCGACTTTGGAGGCATGGTGCCGGAAGCCGTATTTTTTGCAGGCCACGGTCAGGCCGAGGTTGCTCATGACGGTGGTGACCAGCAGGTCGTTTTTCAGTTTGCCTTCGCGCTTCAGAATGTTCGCGCAGATGATCATGATCTGGTCGCCCGTGATTTCATGGCCCTTTTCATCCACGGCAATCAGGCGGTCTCCGTCTCCGTCAAAGGCCATGCCGATGGCCGCCCCGCTCTCCACCACTTTTTTCCGGAGAATTTCCGTATGCTGAGAGCCGCAGCCGTCGTTGATGTTGGTTCCGTTGGGCGTCTTGTGAATGACTTCGACGTTGGCGCCCAGCTCATGGAAGGTGTCGGGGGCGACTTTGTACGTCGCGCCGTTGGCGGTGTCCAGAACGATTTTCATGCCTTCCATGGATAGATTGCGGGGGAAGGTGTTTTTGGCGAAGACGATATAGCGTCCATTCACGCCGTCCAGGCGATACGCCTTCCCGATGTCCGATCCCCTGGGAACCAGATCGGAAAGTTTGTTGTTGAGGATCAGGTCTTCGATGAAGTCTTCCTGTTCGTCGGAAAGCTTGTAGCCGTCGCCGCCGAAAATCTTCAGCCCATTGTCCTGAAAGGGGTTGTGGGACGCCGAGATCACGACGCCCGCGTCGGCTCGCATGCTCTGGGTGACAAAGGCGATTGCCGGTGTGGGCATCACGCCGACCAGGTAGGAATAGCCCCCCATGGACGTGATGCCGGCTTCCAGGGAGCTCTCCAGCATGTAGCCGGAAAGCCGGGTGTCTTTCCCGATGATGATGACCGCCCGGTGTCCGTCCTTTTTAAACAAATACGCCATGGCCCGCCCGACGCCGAAGGCGATTTCAGGGGTCATGGGATATTGATTCGCTTCTCCTCGAATTCCGTCGGTTCCGAATAACTTCCCCATGGATGTTCTCCTTGATGTTTTTTTTGGTAAATGTCGATCATCAGGCTCGCGCCCGTTTCAGCTTTTATACAATCCCATGGAAGGCAGGGCCCGCGCGGCTGCATCGCAAAGCGCCTGCACGATGCCGCTTAACCATTGCGTTCCTTTTGCCGAAACCGCTCCGGGCAGGCTCTGGACCGCCCCGATGTAGTCGGTTTTGTCGTTTCCGGTGCTTTTCCAAAATTCTTCCAGAAAGGCATTCCGCAGCGGCTCCGCGGCCGTGAAGACGTCTGGGATTTTTCCGGTGAAGAGGTCCTCGAAGTAGCCGGCCTGCCGGTGAAGCTCCTGTCTCGCTTCCACGTTTTTCCCGGGAGAGGCGGCGGCTTTCTGGGCCATGGCCTTGAATCTTTTCAACCGCTCTTTTCCGGCCGACGCCAATGTCTCCAGAACGCCCGCATACAGAAGCGAACCGAAGGGTTGTGCCTCCAAAAACGGTTTGCGGACATGTGTGTACCAGGACTCCAGAGCGCACAGATTGGCCAGATACAGGAAGTTGTTTTCCACGATTTTCCGCAGGTTCGGATAGGCGGCCGGTAAAAAGTCTTTCGCGCCGGCCGCGGGCGTCGTTTCAAAAATCAAGAGGCCGTCTTCGGGATAATCGTGTCGCAGAACCGAGCCCGCGGCCACGACGTTGCCGTACCCGAGGCGCACGGGGCCGATGATGCCCCCCTGTCCGCCCAGAAAAATGGGGGGCCGGTTGAGCATCACGCCGCGGGGAACGTCTCCCAGCAGGGAAGGGGTGGTTTTGTCCGCATCCGGCGTAAAATTGAAATGGATGTAGGAGCTGCCCACTTCGGAGTGATTGCTGCGGCTGGTCCCGCCCGCCATCAGGCAGTCGCAGAAATTGATCAGACTGCCCAGGGTGACAAAGGGAAAGAGGATGGTCTGCTTCAGGCCGACGCAGTGCGCGCCCCCCGCTTCTTCCTCCAGGAGACAACCTTCCCGGACGTGCGCACCCATTCCCAGGTTTGCCTTTTCCAGGAAAACCGATTTGCTGAAGAATCCACCCTTCAGTTCGACACGGGGACCGAGCCGGCAATCCTCGATGGTCGCGGGCGCTTCGTATCCCAGTTTGCAATCGGCCGAGATCACGGTTTTTTTGCCGTAGATCCGGCACCCGGGATAGATCGTTGTGCCTTGCCCCGAAATCTGATCAATCCGAACGTCGTCGCCGATGTCCAGCGTTGCCGGGTTGGGAATGTTTACGCCTTTGTCCAGCAACTGCTGTATTTTTTCATGGGATCTCGGCTTGAAATCCATACACGACCCCCATTGAAGTTAAGAGTGAAGAGAAAAACCTGTCACTCGTCGCCCATTAGATTTCTTTATGGCGATGAGGCGTGACCCGGCAGGGAACGGTCGCGACCGTTCCCTGCTGATCACTCGTCGCAGCGGGTCTAAAGACCCGCCCTACGTTCCTATCCACCACGATGACGATGAACCATGAGCTTTACCCTGTCGCCCATCGCCTTTTTGTTATACTACCCCATACGCCAGCATGGCTTTGGCCACTTTGGTAAAGCCGGCGATGTTGGCGCCCGTTACGTAGTCACCCTTTCTACCATAAGCTTCGGCCGTGTCATAGCAGTTCTTGTGAATGGTTTTCATGATAATGTGCAGGCGGTTGTCCACTTCTTCGCGCGTCCAGGAAAGCCGCAGGCTGTTCTGGCTCATTTCCAGGCCGGATGTGGCCACGCCGCCCGCGTTGGCCGCCTTGCCGGGGCCGTACAGAATTTTATTCTCCTGGTATATTTTGATGGCTTCGGGCGTGGAGGGCATGTTTGCGCCTTCCGCTACGCAGTAGCATCCGTTTTTCACCAGGGCGGCCGCGTTCTTTCCGTTGATTTCATTCTGGGTGGCGCAGGGCAGGGCGATATCCACTTTGATGCCCTGTTCCCGGATGACGTCCCAGACGTTTTTCCCTTCGAAGCAGGTGGTCGACTGCTTGTATTTGTCCGCATATTCGCTGATGCGTCCTCGTTTGACGTTCTTCAGATCGAGCACATAGCTGCATTTGTCCGCGTCAATGCCGGCATCATCGATGATGCAGGCGGAGGAGTCGCAAAGAGAAATGACCTTGCCGCCCAGCTGATTGACTTTTTCCACGGCATACTGCGCCACATTCCCTGCGCCGCTGATGGCCACGGTCTTCCCTTTGAAATCCAGTCCGCGCGTTGCCAGCATTTCCGCGGCAAAGTAGGTGGTGCCGTAGCCGGTGGCTTCTGGGCGGATGAGGCTTCCGCCGTAGTCCAGGCCCTTGCCGGTGAGCACGCCGGTGTGCTCGTTGCGGATTTTCTTGTAGTAGCCGTACAGATAGCCGATCTCCCGGCCGCCCACGCCGATGTCGCCCGCCGGAACGTCCACGTCCGCGCCGATATGCCGGAACAGCTCGCGCATGAAGGCCTGGCAGAATCTCATGACTTCGCCGTCGGATTTGCCCTTCGGATCAAAGTCCGATCCGCCCTTGGCGCCGCCCATGGGAAGTGTGGTGAGCGCGTTTTTGAAGATCTGCTCGAAACCCAGGAATTTGATGATCCCCAGGTTGACGGACGGATGGAAGCGCAGGCCGCCCTTGAACGGGCCGATGGCATTGTTGAACTGAACACGGAACCCTCGATTGACCTGAACATTCCCCTTGTCGTCCGCCCAGGGAACACGGAAAATGACGGCTCTTTCCGGCTCGACAATCCGTTCGTAGATGTTGGCTTTCACGAATTCCGGATGCTTCTTTACGGTGGGCTCCAGGGTTTCCATGACTTCCTGGACCGCCTGATGAAATTCCGGCTGATCCGGATCGGTCTTCTTGACTTTGGCGATGACTTCTTTGATGACTGACATACGTTTAATCCCCCTGTAATATGGTTTTTGGTTAAAGTGTTTCAATGTCCCGCATTTTTTCAAATTCCATGACGGTGGACATGGCTTTGTTGTCCACCGGCAGGCCTTCTTCGCAAACCGCCGCCACCGGGTTCAGGCCGCCGATCAGAATCATCCCGATTTTGTTCATATCGACATGGGTCTGACAAACCGGGTGGCCGGTGTGACCGATGGAAAGTACGCCGTGCAGGCCCGCTTCCGAGAAATCGTCCATCACCCGCTCCACCAGAGGGCGGCTCGGTGCCGGGATTTCTCTGAAATTGGCCAATATTTTTCCTTCCCCTGTTCTGACGACATTTTGAACGGACGTCATTTTGCCGCGGATGAAGATTTCCGAGGGGTCCAGCGAGGAGCCTGCGTAGTGGATCAGCTCCACGAACCGGAGGGTATTTCCGTCCCGCATTTGGAGAATTCCGCCGAATTTGGAGTCGATCGGGATGCCGTGCTTCAGCAGAACCCCGTTGATGACAATGCTGCACACGGTGGCCAGGCCGACGCTGCCTTCGGGCACGACGATATCCCCCAGGCTTTTTCCGGCCTGCCCCACGGCCACGCGCGAGCTGACGGCCAGCTTCTTCTGGAATACGGGCTTCATGATGCCGAGCGCCCGGGGAAAATGTTCCCTGGGAAAGAAGGAAACATTGACGGGCACCAGACCGCGCTTCTTTTTGACGTCAAAGGTGGTCCGAAACGAGAGAAGGTCGATGCGGGAAATCGAAAGGCCGATCTTGTCCTGCACGCGGGCGTCGGAAATTTCGGCAAATCCCTGTTCGGTGATCACGCGGCCGTCGCGACGGCTCACCAGTCGGGTCAGCCCGCGCTCATCCATGATGTTCAGATGGTAGCGGACGGCCCGCTCGCTGAGCTGCACGTTATGGTCCGCCATCCGGCGGGCAATGACGCGAGCCCCCATCGGATCGGGGCTTTCGCTGAGGATCTTCAGAATCAGGAGAACTTTCCGTTCGATGTCTTCGGGTTTAAAAAGCTCTTTCATTCGCCTTCCGTCCGGCAATCGGCAATCGTTTGCCGTATCCCTACTTGCAAACAGAGGGTTTGTCAAATAAAATTTTCGGACGGCCGGGTGAAGCCCGTCCGGAAGGCAAAAAGGGTCGGTGCGAACCTTACAGAGGGTCCTCATTCCTTGCGGAGGAAGGACGGCAGAGGGCCTGAATCCGCCCGGCGATTTCTTCGATGGGTTCGCTGAACAGGAGTTCCAGCGGCAGCCCCTCCAGGTACCGGTCGTTCCAGTCCAGATTATATTCGTTGATTAAATTGCGGAGATCGTCATACCGGTGACCCAGCGCCTTGATTTTTTCCGGCCTGCTTAATCGTTCATTGAAGGCGATATGGATCAAGAGTAAATTTCCAATCCGGCCGTCCGTTTCCTGCAGGGGGATGACCAGGATGGAAGCGGAATCGGTTTTCCCCCGGCCCAGATACACATGACCCGTGCCGACGATGGTTTTCTTGACGCCCATCAGCATGGTGGATTGCTCCGCGCGGGAAGTCATGCCGAGGGCGATGCCGCCTTTGGCGCATACCGCAATCGTCGAAACCGGCGCGGGGTTTCCCTTTTCATCCAGGCCGCGCACACGGTAGAGCGTGTATCCCCGGACCTCTCCCACGGCCGGCTGGAGACGGTGGATCGTTCTGAGATTGCGCCAGGTCAGATGCTTCACGGAGAAGTTCAGGCTTCCCAGCAGGTCGAAAATGACGCCTTCCGGCTCTTTTTCTCTGCGGCTGGTTCCCACGGTCACGGTTTTGGCCTGATGGCGGATAGCGTCGATCGGACGGGTCAATTCATCAATGGCGGTTCCCAGGGTTTCATCCAGCAGGTCGAACGGCTGGACCAGGTCTTCGTGTCCGGGGAAATCCTGACGGATGTCCTGTAGCGGCAGTTTGCCGGAGGCGTACTTTAAAAGGAGGGTGAGATCGGCGATGGTTTTGCCGCTGAGCGCGCCCATTGCGCCGCCCTGAAGCCGGGATTGATACCGGCTGTAGAAATCATGGATGATCCGGCTTACGGAAACATCGGCCATCAGATCGAAAACGTCCAGAACGGATAATTTTGTTTTTTTCTTCCGGAGCCGTTCCAGCGCCAGACGGCCGCGGAACGCCCGGAAGGCTTTTGCCTCCTCGTCGATGGCGCAGGCCGCGTAATACCCCCACAGGTGACCGGCCATGGTATTCAGGATCACCGAGAGCGGGGCGGGCGCCTTCGGGATCGCAATGACCGCATCGGCCGCCGGATGAAAACGGGAATCCCCTTCATCGGCGAAAACGACGGTCGCGGCTTTGTGCGCCCGGAAGATGGCGACGTCCTTGGCGACGTCCTCCAGAACGACATCGGGGTTGCCGGCGGCGCACACGAGAATCAGCGGTTCCGCGGACAGGTCGATGTGCTTCTTGTTTTCCACGATGTCCGAAGAAATCGTTTTGTAGCAGAGTTCGGAAAGCTTGATGCGGATTTCGTCGGCCGCAGCCTTGTTGGGACCGCTGCCCACGACGGCCCAGTAACGCTTGCCCGTTCCCTGCATCACGCAGGCGGCGATTTCGTCGCGCCGGTCGAACAAGCGTTCCATGGCCTGCGGAAGAGTTTCGATATGCCGGATTTGACGAACGATGTCTTCCTCGCTCATCGTTTTCAGAAGGCCGGCAAAATACAACGCCAGCAGCTGCCCGGCGATCAACTGGGCGTAAAAGGCCTTGGTGGAAGCGACCGACATTTCGATGTCCCGCCCGTCGCTGGTATAAAAGACGCCGTTCGACGATGCGGTGATGTCCGACTGGCGGCGGTTGACGATGGAGAGAATCTGAGCGCCGCGTGCCCTGGCCATGGCCACGGCCCGGTTGGTGTCGGTGGTGGTCCCGGACTGTGTGATGGGGATGACCAGCGTATCCGACAGATCGTCCCGAAGGCCGAAGCCGCTCAGCTCAGACGCGATGCGAGACCGGATGTCGAGGCGGCTGCCCCGGAGGCAGTGCGTCAGGGTATCCGCCACCGCCTGGCCGGCCACCGCCGCCGTTCCTTGGCCGATGACGAAGATGTGTTGGATCAAACCGCTTTGCAGACCGTTTCGAATCGAATCGGGAACCACATCCTCGCCCAGATTGAAAGAAATCCGCAAACGGGCCGGGCCGGAGTCGATGATCCGGTATTTGCCCCGCATTGTTCCCCGGACGGAGCGGATGGATTCTGAAATTTCTTTGAGAAAGAAATGAGGATAGAGGCCGCGGTCAATGTCCCGGGTCGTGATTTCGGCGGTTTGCAGATCCCGCTCTTCGAGGCGAATCGGGGTTCCGTCGTAGAAGCAGGCGGCGATCCCCTTTGCGCCTCCGCCGCGGTGTGAATCCAGAACAAACAGTTGCCCTCCGCCGGCGTCGCCGTTCATTCGGAGGAAGCGGTGCGCGACCTCCACCAGACCGTAGAGCTCCGAGGAGACCATATACGCGTCTTCGCCGACGCCGACGTAAATCGACTGGCCGCTGCCCCGGAGCGCCAGAAACATTTTGCCGGGCTCCAGATTGCTTTGCACGGCAATGGCGTGTGAACCGTCGAAATCGTTTACAGCCAGACGAAACGCATCCGTCAGGTTTTCCCCGGCTTTCAGATATTTTTCCATTTGCAGCGGGATGATTTTGGTGTCCGTCGAGACGTCCGGCGCAATGGTCTCCCCGTTCTTCTCCAGTTCCCGGCGAAGCGCCGGATAATTGTCGATGTCGCCGTTCAGGACCGCGCTGATGTTTGCTTCCTGACCGGGATACGCGGGGAAATCGGACGGTACCGAAGGAGAGGATGCGTTGTTGACCGGATGGCAATTTTCTTCGGTGATGGAGCCCACGGAAGCCCAACGGGTGTGGGCGATGGCGGATTCGTCTTCCGTCGCCTGTGCGGCAAACCATTGTAGGATCACATCACGGGAGATCCATTGCCGCAGGTCGGCGACATTGCGGCCCAGTTCGCCGACGATGGAAAAGGTCTTGTAGGTAAAAGCAACGTGAAGACCGCCTTGATTGCGGGGGCCGTCGGCGATAAAAATGGATCGGTTCATGAGATCGCCTTTTTGCGTCCGGCGCCGGTAATCCTCTCCCCAGCCGTTCTCTTCGATTTGCCGGGTAAGTTCCTCAAGGATCTTTTCATTATTCAGAAAAAACGTCAGCTGGATGCCCGCCGAGTCCCTTCCCCGGACCTCCAGGCGATCCAGCGCGTTGAGCAGCAGATTCAACTTCCGGTATTTCCGGAAAGCGGCCGGACGAAGCAAGGAAGATTTTTCCGCTCCCGAAAGGGAAAGAACTTTTTGCAGATTGGCCAGGATGTCGTTTTCGAGCATCCAGCCGATGTCCTTCAGCAGGAGAAGACGGTGATGGATGGTTTCGAGGCCCGCGGAGCTGATTCCCGCGGCCCGGTTCTCCAGAATTTTCTCTTCTTGGGCCAGAAAGGCTTTCATGTCGACCGTGACGCGAGTCAAGTCCGTCGCACCGTCTTCATGATAAAAAAGATATTCCTGGACGTCTTCCCGCTTCAGTTCCTGGACGGTGTCCATGAGCGACTGAAGCGTTTCTTGGCTGTTCAGATAGTTTTCCGGGTCGGTTTTGCCGCCCGTGATCTGCTCCAGATCGCTCTTTCCGGCTTTTTTCCAAAGCGCCTGCAGAGTTTTTGCCGCAGCGGCGCCGGAAGCCTTTTGCGCCGGACGGAAAGACAACAAACCTGCGAAACCGCAATTCAATCTGTCGGGAAGGATAGGGGCAAAGACAATCGCCGGTCCGGAAACGTCATCCGGCCGAATGCCGAAGAAAATCCGGCAATGTACTACAAAAAAGAGCCATTTTTTCATCAGGAGAGACAATTTTGTACAGAACATCATTTCCTCTTGTGCCGCCGCGGGATGGACTTGAAATGAAACAGAGCCGTCCGCGGCGGTTTTGTCTGAAAGGGCATCAAGGCCTTTGCGACGGCTTAATATTCGCGTTGCCCCCCCCCTGTTGGCGATGGAGAGTCCGGGGCCGTCAAATCCTTCCGCTCCCTTTTTTGGCGGGGGATCGCCGATGCATCACGCAAAAACCGTTCCTGATTTTCACGGATTTTTTGCAGGGATTGATGTTGAGAAGGAAATTTTTATTCTTTGTCGCCATCGAGGCCCAGTTTGGCCATTTTGTCGGTGAAGGTGTTGCGGTGGATGCCCAGAAAAGCCGCCGCAGCGCTTTTGACGTTGCCGGAGCGCCTTAAAGCGATTTTGAAAAGGCCCGTTTCCACCATCGCGATGACTTCCGCGTGAAGTTTGCTTTTGCCGTTGTCGGAGCCCGACAAAACCGTAGCCAGATTATCCAGCTTTTTTTCCAGGATTTCTTCGACGGCCGTGTAGAGGGTTTCCTGAACGTCCATTCCCGTGGCCGGCTTGTTCTGCTTTTTCGCTTTCATGATTCTGCAGCTCCTGCGTTCCAAAACTCGTTTTCAGTCAAGCCCTTCCCCTCGAAATTCCGGCTGCCCCTCGTGAAAGAAGGCAAGTCAGGCCGCCAGCCATCGGGTCAGCACCACGGCAATTAAAAGAATCAAGGCCACCCAGGTCAGCACGACAAGCGATGTCCGTTCTTTGGGAGCCCCGATGTAATTCCTGATTTCCGTCTCCACTTTTTCCTCCCCCAGCTTCTCCGCGAGCTGCCCGAGCAGAAGCGTGTGGTCCTGCAGGAGATTGGAGAAGAGATAAAAGCCCTTGGTCGTCGTGAGCAGAAAATAGGCCTTGCTGCGCAGAATGACCGTGCCCAGGTGCGTGATTTCCGACCAGGTAAAATGCTTGGTCCGGAAAAATTTTCGAATCCGCAGGCCGTTTTCGGAGATGCCGAATTCCCGTTCCGAGGATTCAACGGCGACGATCAGCGCGACGGCGAATAAGGCACCCGTCAGGATTTTTTCCCAGTTTTCACCGCGCACCAGCCCCGTCAGAAACAGAACGAACAGCAGGACCGTCAGCGTGACGAAAGGATAACGGAAAGCTTTCCTGATTTTGTAAACAGGGTTCACGCGCTGTCTCCGAATTATTTTGCGGCCTTTCGGACGAAGGTGCCGCTCTTGCCGCCGGATTTTTCCAGAAGCAGAATGTCGCCGATCACCATTTCCCGGTCCACGGCTTTGCACATGTCATAGATGGTCAGGGCCGCGACGCTCACGGCGGTCAGCGCTTCCATTTCCACGCCGGTCTGTCCGACCGTCTGCGCCTGCGATTCAATGACCACCCGTGATTTTTTTCGGTCAAGGACAAAGGCGATGTCCATGCCGGTCAGCCCCAGCGGATGACACAGCGGAATGAGGCCGCCGGTATTTTTGGCCGCCAGAATCCCCGCGATTTTGGCGGCGGCGAGCACGTTGCCCTTGGCGATGCGGCCCTCGGCCAGAAGCTTCATCGTGGCCCGTTTCATGGACACCTGGCCGCGGGCTTTCGCTTTGCGCAGCGTTGCGGCTTTTTGTGTCACATCGACCATCTGAACCTGACCTTCGTCGTTGATGTGGGATAATTTTTTCATGTCGGCTCAGGATTTTACGATGCTGGACGTTTTTCAGGTATCTTCAGTTTCAGCGAACCCTAGCACAGCGCCTTGACCGAGTCAAGAATGGCGAAAAAGATTTTTTGCAAATTAAAATCTTGATATAAATGAACGGATTCGCTAGTATTTGCACCGCGATTTCTTCCCCGGAGCAAAAAAGTGTTCATCAAAGTGCAGAGCATGAGCGTGATCGGCATGGAATCCTATCCCGTGACGGTGGAAGTGGATGTCTCCCGGGGACTGCCGCATTTTGCCACCGTCGGCCTGCCGGATGCCTCCGTCAAGGAAAGCCGGGACCGGATCAAGGCCGCCATCAAGAATTCCGGCTACGCTTTTCCACGCGATCATGTGACGGTGAACCTTGCGCCCGCCGATATCCGCAAGGAGGGAACGGGCTTTGATCTGCCGATCGCGGTGGGTATTCTGGCGGCAGAGGCGTTGATTGAAGAAGCGGCTCTGGAGGGGTGCTTTTTTATCGGAGAGCTGTCGCTCGACGGCAGCGTCAAGGGGGTGAGGGGCATTCTGCCGGCCGCCTTTAAGGCCAGGGAGTCGGGGATCCGTTCCGTTTTTGTTCCCGAGGAAAACGCGGCGGAAGCGGCGATGGTGGAAGGCGTTTGCGTGTATGGAATCCGGACGCTTCCCGACGTCGTCGAATTTTTGGCCGACCGAAAAACCATCGAGCCGCTTCGCGTCGATGCCGGCCGGCTTTTTCAGGTCCGCCGTCATTACGACATCGACTTTTCGGAAATCAAAGGCCAGAAGCAGGCGCTCCGCGCGCTGGAGATCGCCGCCGCCGGCGGACACAATGTGCTCATGATCGGCCCGCCGGGCTCCGGCAAAAGCATGCTGGCCCGAAGGCTGCCCACGATTCTGCCCGATCTTTCCTTTGAAGAAGCGATAGAGGTGACCAAGATTTTTTCCGTCGCCGGGCTTCTGAATGCGGGGGAAACGCTGGTGGCGGCCCGCCCCTTTCGCGCGCCGCATCACACCATTTCCGATGCAGGTCTGGTCGGCGGCGGCCAGATGCCGCATCCCGGTGAAATATCGCTGGCCCATCTGGGCGTGCTTTTCCTGGATGAGCTGCCGGAGTTCAAAAGAAACGCCCTGGAGGCGCTTCGCCAGCCGCTCGAGGAGGGAGCGATCACGATTACCCGGTCGGCCGTGACGGCGGCCTTTCCGGCGAAATTCATGCTCGTGGCCGCCATGAACCCTTGTCCTTGCGGCTATTTCGGGGACCGGGTCCGCCGGTGCCGCTGCTCCCCCCAGCAGATCCGGCAGTATCAGGCTAAAATATCCGGACCGCTCTTGGACCGCATCGACCTGCATGTTGAGGTGCCGTCCGTCCGGTACCGGGCGTTAAAGGCGAAAGAGGAAAATGAATCTTCCGCCTCAGTGAGAGATCGCGTGGTCCGGGCGCGCCGCTGCCAGAAGGAGCGCCTCGGCGGCACGGGCGTTTGGACCAATGCCTCCATGACGGAAAAGCAGATTCGGTCTTTCTGCCCCATCGACGAAGAGTCGCATCAGCTCATGGAAATGGCCGTTGAAAAACTGGGCCTTTCCGCACGCGCCCTGGACCGTATCCTGAAAGTGTCGCGCACCATCGCCGATCTGGAAGGCGCCGAAAAGATTGAGGCGGCGCATGTCGCAGAGGCGATCCAGTATCGAAGCCTTGATCGGGGCGTCGTTTAGTGCTATGAAAAATGCCGCCGGCCCGCAGGACCGGAATCTTTTTGCCAAGAGGGGATTATGAAAATTAAAATCATCAAAGCGCTTCCCAAGTACCTGAAGCCCAAACCGGACGAAAAAAAGCTGGGTTTCGGTCAGCATTTCACCGACCATATGTTCACGATGAAGTACCGGGAAGGAGACGGCTGGCATGATCCGGTCATCGAACCCTACCATTACCTGCAGCTGGACCCCACCGCCATGTGCCTTCACTACGGCCAGGAAATCTTTGAAGGTCTGAAAGCGTACCGGGGGGCCAACGACGAAATTTATCTTTTCCGCCCAATGGAAAACATCCGCAGAATGAATTTGTCCGCCGAAAGACTGTGTATGCCGCCCATTGACGAAACGGTTTTCTTAAACGCGCTCAGACAATTCGTTGTGCTGGAAAAAGAATGGATTCCCCGGGAAAAGGGATCCTCCCTGTATATCCGGCCGACGATGATCGCCACGGAGCCAGCCTTGGGCGTGCATCCGGCGAGTGAATATCTTTTCTTCATCATCTGCGGGCCGGTGGGCGCCTACTACGAGCACGGCTTCGGGCCGACCAAAATTTATGTGTCCGACGACTGCGTGCGGGCTGCGCCGGGAGGGACGGGGCATGTCAAGGCGGCGGGGAATTACGCCGCAAGCCTTTACGCGAGCCGCATCGCCAGTTCGATGGGCTACACTCAGGTCCTTTGGCTGGATGCCAGGGAAAACCGGTACGTGGAGGAAGTGGGTACCAGCAATATCTTCTTCATGATCGGCGACCGCTTGATTACACCCCCGCTGGGGGGGACGATCCTTCCGGGAGTGACGCGCGATTCCGTCATCAAACTGGCCGCGCACCTGGGTGTGAAGGTGGAGGAAAGCCGGATTACCATTACAGAAGTGATCTCCGCCATCGAAGAGGGAACGCTGAAAGATGCGTTTGCCACGGGCACGGCTGCCGTCATTTCACCGGTCGGACAGATTTTTTATCACAACCATGAATATCTCATTAACGATGGAAAGACTGGAGAACTGGCCGAAAAGCTCTACGATGAAATCCTTCAGATTCAGTACGGATTAAAAGAAGACCCGTTCGGCTGGAGAATGCGGATCGACTGAGAATGGTGCGAAAAATCAATATTTTTTAACCATTAAAGCACTTTTTGCATGGAACGAAAACCGGATTCCACAAAACTGTGGAAAGGCCTGTTGACAACTGTGTGGATAGATCGGTCAAGCCCGCATTGATTCGGCTTTTAGACCGGATTGCTTAAGGTTTAAGCAATTATTTTTGTGAATAATATTCAATAGTTATTTATATGTCCTTTAATCATAACAACTTATGGACCTCTTAAGGCCGAGATATAAACTGCTTTGAAAAAAATGTGCCATTCCTGAGGCGGTTTTCTCAAAACGGAGAAATAAAAATAGATGAAGAGAAAACTTCATAAAATCGAATTGTTTTCACTGACCGGTGTTCTTGTGTTGTGGGTGGCTTTCGCTTTAGGGACTGTTTTTCCCCGGACTTCCTGGGCAGGCTCCGCTCCTCCCCTGGAGGAAGTAGTGGGCCGTCTGCAGCAGATTTATGAAAAAACACAGGATTTTCAGGCTGCTTTTCTTCAGGAAACTACAGTAAAGTCGATTCGGAAAACGGACACGGAAACAGGAACGGTTTATTTTAAGAATCCCGGGCAGATGTTCTGGGATTATAAAAAGCCGAAGGCGAAAAAACTGATCATCAACGCGAAGAAAGCCTGGCTTTACCTGCCCCAGGATAAAACCGTTTATACGCAGGATTCGGGAAAGATTATGAAATCCGAAGCCTTGATCAAGTTTCTGTCCGGTGTGGGGAAACTCGACCAGGACTTTACGATTCAATACGCATCTCCCTCGGAGGATCCGGACGGCAACTATCTTCTGTTGCTCTATCCCCGTGAAAAAGGCGCTTCCTATTCCTTCCTGAGGATGACGGCGGCAAAGCACAATTTTTACATTCTCCAGGTCGGTTTTGACGACGTGATGGGAAACTCCACGCTGCTGAGATTCTCCAACATCAAAATGAACGGCGGGCTTTCCTCGAAACTGTTCCAGTTTCAGCCGCCGCCCGGCGTCAGCATTTTTAAAATGCCTTGAACCTATTTTCGTTTTTTTACATATCGCAGCACTGCTTCCAAGAGGATGAGATCAGCGTTAAGAAGATGACCTTGACCACCACTTGAAGAAAACAAAAGGAGAGTCGTTATGCGGAAATGGATCATCGGAATACTGATCGTGCTGGCGGCGGCAGGCGGCATCTTCTGGGTGACGGCCGACAAGGACAGGCGCGGGGTGATCCTGAACATGCCCACCAACAAGGATGTCCTCTTCTGGTCCCTTAAGCAGCGCGATGCCGCGTTTCGCGCACTGGACCGGATTCCCCTCCTGTCCAAATCCAGGAAAATTGCCGCCGGCAAAGATGTCCATTCCCTGCCGGTAGGATTACCGCTGGATGTCGGCATGGATGTGGATGCCTACATGAAAGATCAGCGAACCGCCGGATTGGTGATTGTTCAGGACGGCAAAATCCGCCTCGAAAAATACGGGCTCGATTTCAGCGCCGAAGGCCGCTGGACGAGCTTTTCCGTCGCGAAATCCTTCACCTCGACACTGGTCGGTGCGGCGATCAAAGACGGCTACATCAAGAGCATTCACGACAAGGTTTCGGATTACATCCCCGATCTCAAAGGATCGGTCTACGACGATGTCACGATCCGGCAGCTTCTGACGATGACCTCCGGGGTAAAATGGAATGAGGATTACGGCGACCCCAAATCGGATGTGGCTTTGTTTAACGCCCACAAGGCGGAGCCGGGCGTCGATGTGACGGTCAGCTATATGCGCAGACTGGGACGCGAAGCGCCTCCCGGCACGAAATGGTCTTACAAGACCGGCGAGACTAATTTAATCGGCGTGCTGGTCAGTTCGGCAACCAAGAAAAACCTGTCCGATTATTTGTCGGAAAAGATTTGGCAGCCCTTCGGCATGGAGCTTGACGCCAGTTGGATGTTGGGGCCCACGGGCCATGAAATCAGCGGCTGCTGCATCCAGGCGTCCACCCGCGACTACGCCCGTTTCGGCCTGTTCATCCTGGGCGGCGGCATCGCGCAGGGAAAGCCGGTGCTGCCCGACGGATGGATCGCCGAGGCCACAACGACCTGGGCGGATACCAACCGTCCCGAATACGGTTACGGCTATCAGTGGTGGACCCTGAAGGACGGCAGCTACGCGGCCAGGGGCATTTTCGGCCAGGGCATCTTTATCGATCCGAAACGGAAACTGGTGATCGCGTCCAACGGCAACTGGCCTTACGCCAGCGACCGCCAAGGCGGCGATCAGGACAAGAAGCGCACCGCGTTCTACCGGCAGGTGCAGCAGGCGATTGATAACGAGGCAAGGGCGGGGAAGTAGGCGGCCGGGCTGTCCTGTCGAGAAAATAAAAACCGTCACAGGGAGGAATGATGAACGAACTGGTAACCCTATCCATCAAAGATCATATCGCGGACGTCCGC
>DAOTJI010000018.1:0-38210 GCA_035448625.1 Smithellaceae bacterium
TGGACCCCGGCTTTCGCCGGGGTGACGGTGTGGGTTGCTTTTTACGAGGTCGTCAGATTTGAATTTTGTCATTTCGAGGAGCGTGAGCGACGAGAAATCTTAATGCTTGTGAAGATTGATAGGTTTCTCCCTTCGGTCGAAATGACAAAAATGGCCGTTATTCAAAGCTCTCAAGACATGGACGATCCGGAAGAGGCTTTTCCCGCCGGCAATCATTCCGATATCCGGATCGATCAGGCTCCAGCTTAACCGGAGAGCCGAACGGTTTTAGAAATTCACGACGCTGTATCAGGAGTGAATAAACGATGAAGAAAAAAGCGGTTTTGTGGATCGTGCCTTTCCTTCTTTATGTCGCCCTGCTGGGGGTTATGCCGCAGATGGAGCCTGATGAGGTGCGCTACAGTCTGATTGCCTCCGCAATGAACGAAACAGGCAGCTATGTAACCCCCAAAATCAAAAATACCGTCTACCTGGAAAAACCGCCGCTGGTTTCCTGGGTGACGGCGGCAGCCTTTAAAATCTTCGGAGAAAATGACTTTTCTGCCCGGCTGTTTTCCGGTCTTTGCGCCTGGGGGTGTATTCTGCTGGTATTTTGGATCGGACGGCGCTTCCGTGATGAAAAAACCGGCCTGTATGCAGCGGCCGTCCTTACCATTTCCGCTTTCCCGTTTGCGCTGGGCAGAATCAATATCCTGGACATGCCGCTTACCCTGTTTCTTTGTCTGGCCATCTGGCTGGGATACCTGTCCGTGACGGAGGAAAAGAAAAGGCTGCTTTCTTACGGGTTTTATTTCGCATGCGCCTTGGCTTTTCTGACCAAGGGAATGATCGGCGTCGTTTTTCCTTTTGCTGTTCTGGGGATCTGGCTCGTCTGGGAACGTCGCTGGCGTTTGCTCCCGCGGTTGATTTCCCCCGCTGGAATTATCATTTTTCTGGCCGTGGTTTGCCCATGGCTTTATCTGGCGCAAAAAGAGAATCCGGATTTCCTGTGGTTTTTCTTTGTGCGGGAACACTTCCTGCGCTTTACGACGCAGATGCACGGCAAGACGGAGCCGTTTTATTATTTTCTGCCCGTGTTGATCGGCGGCACCCTTCCCTGGTCAATTTTTCTGATCCGCGCCTGGCAGCCGGGAAAATGGAAAGAGCAGTTGTTCAGGAAAGAGGAGAACCGGTTTCTGGCTGTTTGGTTTTTATTTATTTTTCTCTTTTATACGGTTTCCTCTTCTAAACTTGTCACCTATATTGCGCCGGTGTTTCTGCCCGCAGCGCTTTTTGCGGGCTGCATCTTTCGCGGCTACGACGAAGCTCCGGCGCAGCCGACCGGAAGACGGAAAATCCTCTACAGTCTTCTGGCGTGGGGCCAGTTCCTGATCGTGGGCGCCGCTCTTCTTTTGTCGCCGATTGTCAAATCGCATCATGATCCTTCCAGGGGGTTGGTCATCATGATTTCAGACCTCTGGTGGATCTACCTTTTGCCGGTGTTTCTGGCGGCGGGGTTGATGATTTTTCTTCCGGATTGGATTGTCCGCCGAAAGGGCGCGGGCTGGTTTCCCTCCCTGTATCTGCTTTGCTGCATTTTCCTTGCGGGTTTTCTCTTTCCTCTCAATGATTTTTTGTATCCCTACCGCAGCGCGCTGGTTGCGAAAGAGGCGATTGCGCGGTACGTGCCGCAAGGAAAGCTTTTGTATCAGTACCGCGTCAATTTCTACGGAATTGATTTTTACAACAAAATCCGAACGCCCATTGTCGAGGATTTTGGCGAATTGAGTGAAGGCATTGCAAAACTGCCGGAGGCCGAAAGAAAAAAATATTTTCTTTCAAGACAGGATTTCTTTGCAAAATGCAGGCAGGAAAAAGAGGTTTACTGCATTACACAGCACGAAAAAAGGCTCAAAGACCTGCGGGAACAGTTTGCAGGAATGGATATGCTCTGGGAAAACGGCGCGTTTTATCTGCTGCGCATTCGAAATCAGCCAAAGGATTGATGCCCTATGAAGATTCGTAAAGATTTTCTGCCGTTCAGCCGCCCGTCCATCGGGGAGACGGAGATTAACGCCGTGGCGGCCTGCCTGAAATCCGGATGGATCACCACCGGCGCCCTTTGCAAGGCGTTCGAAGAACAGTTGTGCGCGCTGACCGGCGCTCCCCGCGCCGTCTCGCTCAGTTCGGCCACAGCCGGAATGCATCTGATGCTTACGGCCCTGAACGTCGGGCCGGGCGATGAAGTGATCACGCCGTCGATGACGTTTGCCTCGACCGTCAACCTGATCGCCCTTCGTCAGGCAAAGCCCGTGTTTGTCGATGTTGATTACGGGACGCTCAACATGGACTGTGAGGCGATGGAAGAAAAAATTACCGAACGGACCAAAGTGATGATTCCCGTTCATTTTGCCGGCGCTCCGGCGGACATGGACCGAGTCAACCGGCTGGCCCGGAAATATTCCCTGAAGGTCATTGAAGACGCGGCCCACGCGGTCGGCACGTCCTACAAAGGGACGCACGCGGGCGGCTTTGGCCATCCCGCAATCTTTTCCTTTCACCCGATCAAAAACATTACGACCGGAGAAGGAGGCATGATTACGCTGAACAGCGCCGCTGTGGAAAAGAAATTGCGTTTGACGCGATTCCATGGAATAGAAAGAGACGCTTGGAAACGGTACGGCAAGGGGGGGAATCCTTCCTATGACATCGCAGAGCCGGGCTACAAGTACAACATGCCGGACCTGCTGGCGGCGCTGGGGCTGGCGCAGATGGAGCGATGGCGGGAGCTCAATGCAAGGCGGCGAGTTCTGGCGGGGCTTTACTTCGACGGTCTGCGGGGGACAGAGGGCCTCGATTTGCCTGAAGTTCCTTCCTATGACCACGTTCATGCCTGGCATTTGTTTGTGGTCAAGGTCACGGGGATGTCCCGGGATCTTTTCATGCAGAAACTGGCGGATCACAATATCGGCTACGGCTTGCATTTTCCGCCTGCGCACAAATTGTCGTATGTGAAGAAGCGATTCGGCGTCAGGGCGGCGTCTCTTCCACAAACAAACCTGGCTGCAGATCGAATCATTTCTCTGCCTTTATTTCCGGATATGACGGAAAATGACGTTCACTATGTTTGCGGGGCCATAAAGGAGATTTTGAAAAATGCCTGAAATGCGGATCTCGGTGGTGATTCCGGTGTACAATGAGGAAGCCAACCTCAAGGCGCTGATGGGCCGGCTGCTGCCCGTGATGGAGTCTCTGGCCAAACCGTTTGAAATTATCCTGGTGGACGACGGCAGCCGCGACCGGTCGCTTGCGCTTTTGAAGGAATTTACGTCACACCCGTCGATCCGGGTAGTGGAGCTGACACGCAATTACGGCCAGCACGCCGCGATCATGGCGGGATTTTCGATCCTGCGAGGCGACATGGTGCTGACGATGGACGCGGATCTGCAGAATCCGCCTGAAGAAATCCCGAACCTTGTCCGTGTGATGGAAGAGGGGGGATACGATGTCGTCGGCACGATCCGCAAGGGGCGCAAAGATTCTTTTCTGCGCATCCTTCCTTCCAAAATGATCAATGTCGTCGCGCGAAAAATCACCGGCGTCAGCATGCGCGACTGGGGCTGCATGCTGCGGGCGTACAGTCGCCCGGTCGTGGAGCGGATGCTCGCCTGCCACGAACAGGCGACCTTTATTCCCGCCCTGGCCACCGTTTTTGCCAAGCGGGTGACGGAAATCGAAGTGGCGCACGAAGAGCGGTTCGGCGGCAAATCCAACTATCCGTTAAGGAAGCTCATCAATCTGCAATTTGATCTGGTGGCGTCCTTCTCGGATTTTCCCATTAAGCTGATCATGTACGGCGGGATTCTGATGTCGCTTCTGGGCGTGTGCTTCGGCGCGTTTCTGGCGGTCGCCCGCCTCGTTTACGGTGTGCGCTGGGCGGCGGAAGGCATCTTTTCGCTGTTTGCGATTTTGTTTGTCTTCGTCGGTCTCCAGTTTTTTGCCCTGGGCGTGATCGGCGAGTATATCGGCCGGATCTTTCGGGAAGTCCGCAAAAGGCCGGAATTCGTTATTGAACGCATTTACGGTCTGCACGAGGATCGTCCGTGAAAGCGATTGTTTTGGCCTATCACAATATGGGGCTGGCGGGTCTTGCCGCTCTCCGGCGGCACGGCTTTGACATTGCCGCCGTCTTCACGCATCAAGACGACCCTCAGGAAAACTGCTGGTTCGGCTCCGTGAAGGACTGGGCGGAAAATCAGGGGATTGACTGCGCGACCGACGCGGTCAACTCGCCCCAGACGATTGAAAAAATAAAACGCCTTCAGCCGGATGTCCTTTTTTCCTTTTACTACCGGAACATGGTTCGTCCGGAGGTTCTGGCGATTCCCCGCATCGGCGCTTTCAATCTGCACGGCTCGCTTCTGCCGTCTTACCGGGGCAGGTGTCCGGTCAACTGGGTGCTCGTCAACGGAGAGGAAGAGACAGGCGTCACGCTGCATGATATGGTGGAAAAACCGGACGCGGGCGACATCGTTGGCCAAAAAGCCGTGAAAATTGATTTTGAGGATACGGCGCGAACGCTGTACGACAAGCTCTGCAAGGCGGCAGGCGGGCTGCTCGACGAGTTGCTCCCCGAAATGAAGAAAGGAAAAATTCCGCGCATCAAGCAGGACCTTTCCCGGGGAAGCTATTACGGCGGCCGCAAGCCGGAAGACGGGCGCATTTTCTGGAGTGAGAGCGCCCTCCACATCTACAACCTGATCCGGGCCGTGACGGAGCCGTATCCGGGCGCGTATGCCTTTGCCGAAAGCGGCGAAAAAATAATGGTCTGGCGGGCCAGGCCGGATTCGTCGAAAGCCGGAGGCGGACCGGGCGACGTGATCCTTGACGGGCAATCCGTGCTTGTGAAAACCGGTGATGGTGCTATAAGGCTTCTGGAGATCGAAGCATCCGGGGCAAGATGGAAGGATGCGGGGATCAGGGACTATTTTCAACAGGGAAAGGTGAAGAAACTGACATGAAGATATTAATACTGGGCGTCAACGGGTTCATCGGGCATCATCTGGTCAACCGGATTCTGGCCGAGAAGCCGGACTGGCAGGTGTTCGGAATGGATCTGGGAACGGAGCGGATCGGCGCCGCCCTGCACAATCCCCGCTTTAATTTTCTGGAGGGGGATATTTCCATCAACCGGGAATGGATTGAATACCATATCAAAAAATGTGACGTCATCATGCCGCTGGTGGCGATCGCCACCCCCAAGGCTTACGTGGAAGACCCCATCGGCGTCTATCACCTGGATTTTGAAATGAACATCAACATTGTCAAGCAGTGCGTCAAATACCACAAGCGCGTTGTCTTTCCCTCCACGTCGGAAGTCTACGGCGCCTGCGCCGATCCGGAGTTTGACGAAGACGAAAGCTATCTGTCGGTGGGGCCGATTCGCAAGGAGCGCTGGATTTATTCCTGCTGCAAGCAGCTCCTCGACCGCGTGATTTACGGGTACGGGACTCGGGGCCATCTGGAGTTCACGCTGTTTCGGCCGTTCAACTGGATCGGGCCCAGGCTGGATTCACTCGATACGGCCAAGGAAGGAAGCTCGCGCGTCGTCACACAGTTCATCGCCGAGCTGCTGCTGAAGCGGCCGATCAATCTGGTGGACGGCGGCCGGCAGAAGCGCTGCTTTACCTATGTCGATGACGGCATCGCCGCGCTGATGAAGATTCTGGAAAACCAAGGGAATGTCTGCGCAAACCAGATCATCAACATCGGCAACCCGGACAATGAATGTTCGGTGAAGGAACTGGCGGCGCTTCTCAAAAAGCTGTTCCAGGAGCACCCCGACCATCAGGGGGATTCGACCTATTCGGACATTGTCGAAATCCCCGCGGATATCTATTACGGAAAAGGCTATCAGGATATTTACACGCGCAAGCCCCGGATCGAAAAGGCCAGAACCCTGCTTGGCTGGGAGCCCAAAATCGGACTTCTGGAATCCCTGCGCCTGACGCTCGATTCTTTTCTGGAAGAAAACAAAGCGGCGGTGCTTTAGCCGAACGAAAAGCGGAATCATCGATGGGCAGGCTCGGGCTTAAAATCGACGTAGACACCTATGCGGGAATGAAAAACGGTGTTCCCCGCCTTTTGCGCGTCCTTAAGGATTTTTCCGTTCGGGGAACGTTTTTTTTAAGCATCGGGCCGGACAATTCCGGACGCGCCGTCCTGCAGCTCATCAAAAATCCCCTGTTTTTGAAAAAAATGGTGCGGACCCGGGCGCCCAGCCTGTACGGCTGGAAAACGGCGCTGTACGGGACGATTCTTCCCGCTCCGATGATCGCGCTTTCCTTTCCGGGCCTGGTCCGTCAAATCCTCGACGAGGGTCACGACGTCCAGTTTCACGCCTGGGACCACCGCCGCTGGCAGGATGACCTTCCGAAAAAATCCGAGGCGTGGATCGAAGACTGGTTTGACAGGGGAATCGAAGGATTTGCGAAACTCACGGGACAGAAACCGGCCGCGTTCGGCGCCCCTTCCTGGTTGATGGACGACCGTGTTTTGCGAATCATCCGGAAATATCCGTTCGAATATCTCAGTTGTACGCGGGCCAAAACGCCGTTTATCCACACCTCGCTCCATCTTCCGGAAATTCCCTCCGATCTGCCCTGCTTTGAAGAGCTTGACTTTCAAAGCGGTCCGGCCGCGATCGCCGGTTTAATGAGCGACGGAGGGGACCACGTTCTTCCGGTCCATGCCGAGGTGGAGGGGGGGATCTTTGAAGAGAAATTCCGGGAACTTTTGCGGAAGGCGTTGACGGCGGGAATGGAAGTGACGGGGCTGGGCGATCTCAAAAAAGCCCTGAACATGGATTCGCTCCCCGTACGAAAATACAAAATGGCTCTGCTTCCCGGCAGACATTCTTTGTGCGCGGTATGAAATAAGGCCGGATGAAATGTATAAGTATTTGATTCGGAAAGAAAATCATCATCGGTTCTTTTGGGGGCCGCCGCGACTACTTCTTGACTTTGATTCTTCCCTGTGTTAGGAATGCGCTACATTTTTGCCTGTTCATCTTCTTTACTTCGGTTTTTCAGGGGGAAAATGTCCGACAACTTTTTTACACTGATGATTATACCCAGAAGAAAGAGTTCTGTAACCAAGATCTCTCTTTCGGGTAAACTGATTTATGGTCTCTGCGCCGGATCCATCCTGGCGGTTCTTCTAACCCTTTATATTATTTATGATTACGCAGGCATTACCCGGGACCGCATGGAACTGTCCCGCCTTCGACAGCAGACCGCCCAGCAGACAAAAGAGATCAATGACTTGGCCGTTAAAATTGATCAGTTTTCAGACCGCATGGAAGAGATCAAGCAATTTGACAAGAAATTACGGATCCTGGCATCGGAGCAGATCGGTCGGAACGCCAAAACGCCGCTGGGTGTCGGAGGGTCCAATAACGATCGGATTCGTTTGCGGCAACTGATTGAGGAGGATCGGGAAAGTCTCGTTTCCGGCATGCGCGAGAGTATCAGCCGGCTGAACACCGAAGCCGACGAGAGAGAGGCGAGCTTCAACGAACTTCTTAAATTTCTCCGGGAGCAGAAATCCATGCTGGCCGCAACGCCTTCCCTGTGGCCGGTCCGGGGCTGGGTCACCTCGGAATTCGGCATGCGGCGCAATCCGTTCGGAAGCGGCGTTGAGTTTCACAAGGGCATCGACATCGCGTCGAGACCAGGCAAGGAAATTATAGCACCCGCAGACGGGTTTGTTTTGGAGGCTGCCTATCATTCCGACGACGGCAATGTCGTGAGAATTGAGCATGGGTACGGAATTTCGACGAGTTACGCTCATTTGTCAAAGACCGCCGTAAAAGAAGGTATTCAGATCAGAAAAGGAGACGTGATCGGATATGTCGGCGACAGCGGCCGGAGTACCGGAGCGCATCTTCATTACAGCGTTTATATGAACAATGTTCCAGTCAATCCGAGAAAATACTTGAAATAATCCAACTACAAATTGACAGGACTCAAGCCGCAGGCGTCGGGAGGCAGGCCGAAGCGTCGGCATATGCGGGAAAAGAATGCACCCGGTCAAATGAATGTTTTGGTTAAACGGCTAAATATGCTAAAATCATCCGGTCAAAGCCGGGTTTTTTGAAAGGGCACCATGCTGAACGCGATTCTCAAAAAAATAGTGGGAACCAAAAACGACCGTGAATTGAAGCGGTTGGCGATACTGCTCCATGAAGTTAATCATCATGAAAAAGAGTTGATGTCCCTTGGCGACGCGGAGCTGCGGGCAAAAACCGCCGCCTTCAGGGAAAAGCTGAAGAACGGGTTGACGCTGGACGATATTCTGCCGGAAGCGTTTGCGGTGGCCAGAGAAGCCTCGCGAAGGACGCTCATGATGCGCCCGTTCGACGTGCAGGTCATCGGAGGGATTGTTCTGCATGAAGGGAAAATCGCGGAAATGAAAACCGGCGAAGGCAAAACGCTGGCCGCGACGATGCCGCTGTATCTGAACGCCCTTGAAGGCAAAGGCTGCCATGTGGTCACGGTCAACGATTATCTGGCACGGCGTGACGCGGAGTGGATGAAGCCTATTTATTCTTTTCTGGGATTGACGGTCGGCGTGATCGTCCACGGCATGGACGACGACGAGCGCCGGAAGGCCTATGCGGCGGATATTACTTACGGCACCAACAATGAATTCGGCTTTGACTATCTTCGCGACAACATGAAATTCAGCCTGGAAGAATACGTCCAGCGGGAATTCAATTTTGCGATCGTCGACGAGGTGGACAGCATTCTGATCGACGAGGCGCGAACGCCGCTCATCATTTCCGGAGCGTCGGAGGAATCGACGGACAAGTACTACAAAATCAACCAGATCATTCCCCGGCTGCGCAAAGACGCGGACTACACGATCGAAGAAAAAAGCAAAACGGTTGTTCTGACGGAAGAAGGCGTGTCCCATGTGGAACAGCTCCTGAACGTTCAGAATCTGTATGAGCCGCGCAATATCGAAATCGTTCACCATGTCAATCAGGCGCTTCGGGCCCATACGCTCTTCAAGCGAGACGTGGACTACCTGGTGAAGGACGGCCAGGTGATCATCGTCGATGAGTTTACCGGGCGGGTCATGCCGGGCAGGCGTTACAGCGACGGCCTGCACCAGGCACTGGAGGCCAAGGAGAAGGTCAAGATCGAAAAGGAAAACCAGACGCTGGCCTCCATTACGTTCCAGAATTACTTCCGGATGTACAAAAAGCTTGCGGGAATGACCGGCACGGCGGACACGGAAGCGGAGGAATTCAAGAAGATTTACAACCTCGAAGTGTTGGTGATCCCGACCAATATGCCGATGATCCGCCAGGACCACAACGACCTGATCTACAAGACGGAGTCCGAAAAGATCAAGGCCGTGATCGAGGAAGTCAAAGCCCTGCACAAAGCCGGGCGACCGGTTCTGATCGGCACGATTTCCATTGAAAAATCCGAATTGCTCTCCAAGCATCTCACCCGGGCCGGGGTAAAGCACCATGTGCTGAACGCCAAGAATCACGAGAAGGAAGCGGAAATTGTCGCTCAGGCCGGACAGGCGGGACAGGTGACGATTTCGACCAATATGGCCGGCCGGGGCACGGACATCAAACTTGGTGAAAAGGTTGCCGAACTAGGCGGTCTGCATATTCTGGGAACGGAACGGCATGAAAGCCGCCGCATCGACAATCAGCTGCGCGGCCGGTCCGGACGGCAGGGAGACAACGGGTCGTCGCGCTTCTATCTTTCTCTGGAAGATGATTTGCTGCGGGTGTTCGGAGCCGACCGGATCTCTTCGGTGATGAGCACCGTGGGCATCGAAGAAGGTCAGCCGATCGAGCATAAATACATTTCCCGGGCCATCGAAAACGCCCAAAAAAGAGTGGAAGGCCAAAACTTTGACATCCGCAAACATCTGCTCGATTACGATGACGTGATGAACAACCAGAGAAAGGTCATCTATGAGCAACGCAAAAAAGTGTTGCGCGGCGAGGATTTATGGTCTGATATTGAAGCGATGGTTGAGGAAATCACCGCCGATATGCTTTCTGAATTTGTCGGCGAGAAGAACCATCCCCGGGATTGGAACCTCAAAGCGCTCGAGGATGCGGTATTCCAACAGTTTAAATTGCGCCTGAATATCGCAAACGCGGATGATCTGCAGTCTGAAGACGCCGTCAGGAGTTTGATCCTGGAAAATGTTCGGCAATACCTGCGCGCCAAGGAAAAGGAATTCGGTCCGGAATTGATGACCTATCTGATGAAGGTCATCATGCTCCAGGCGATTGACACTCACTGGAAAGAGCACCTGCTGTCTATGGACCACCTGAGGGAAGGCATCGGCTTGCGCGGATACGGGCAGAAGGACCCGGTGAGGGAATATCAGCGTGAAGGATATGCGATGTTTATGGAAATGATCAGCCGCATCAAGATGGACACGCTGGAAAAACTCTGCCTGGTCCGGATTCAGAGAGAGGAAGAAGTCGAGGAAATCAGACAAAAGCAGAAGCAGGACTACATCTTGAGCCGGGGAGAAGACACGCCGGTCCAGAAAACCGTGAAGCGGGAGACCGAAAAGATCGGCCGGAATGATCCCTGTCCCTGCGGCAGCGGGAAAAAATACAAAAAATGCTGCGGCGCTTGAGAATGCAAAGGAGTGGCGGTCATGGCAAAATCCAACAATAAAGTCAGCGTCCCCGGTTTCCTGGCCAATGGCGTATCCGCGGGCATCAAAGGCGGCGACCTGAAGGACCTCGGGTTGATCTGTTCCACCGTCCCGGCAAAAGTTGCCGCGCTGTTTACGAAAAACACCTTTAAGGCGGCGCCGGTGCTGATCGATGCGGAAAGGGTCAAACGAGGAACGGCCCAGGCTATTCTGACCAACAGCGGCTGCGCCAATGCGGCAACGGGCAAAGAAGGCATGGCCGACGCGCTGGCCGTTTCGGCGGCTGCGGCGAAGCAGCTGAAAATCCCCGAAGAGCATCTGCTGATTTGTTCCACGGGGGTGATCGGCAGACGGCTGCCGGTCAAGAAGATCGAATCCGGCATCGGCAAACTGGTCAAGGGCCTCAACGAATTCGGCATCGAGGATGCGGAAGCCGCCATGATGACAACGGACAAATTTCCCAAGATCTCTATTCGCAAGGGCATCGTCGGCGCGAAGGACATCACGATCTGCGGGATAGCCAAAGGCGCCGGCATGATCGAGCCGAACATGGCGACGCTTTTGACCTACGTCATGACCGACGCCCTCATCGACGCCAAGGCGCTGAACACTGTCTTTCATCAGGTGATCGATTCCACGTTCAATTCCGTCAGCGTCGACGGCTGCATGAGCACCAACGACACGGCCATCATTCTGGCCAACGGTCTGGCCGGCAACAATCCTCTCGAGCGCGCCCAGGCAAGGCTTCAGCGATTCCGGGAGATGCTGACGGACGTGATGGCCGAGCTGGCGCAGGCCGTGGTCCGGGACGGGGAAGGGGCGACCAAATTCATCACCATCCTGGTGGAGGGGGCGAAATCAAAATCCGACGCGCGGCGCGTGGCCTATTCCATTGCCAATTCCAATCTGGTCAAAACCGCCTTTTTCGGCGAAGACCCCAACTGGGGCAGAATTCTGTCTGCCGTCGGTGCTTCGGGCATCCTGCTGGAAAAGGAGAAAATCAGCCTGTCGATCGGAAATACGACCGTTTTCGCGCAGGACGCACCCACCGGCGTTGCGATATCCCGGCTGAAGGAAATTTATCAGGAGGCAAACATTGAAGTCCGGGTCAGCTTGGGGGGAGGCGACAAGTCCTACACGGTGTACACCTCGGACCTGTCCTGCGATTATGTGAAAATCAACGCCGATTACACCACGTAGGGGCGGTAAAAGTTTATTAATTTTATTGCCGAAAATGTTATTTGCACTTGATTCATGAATGGATATGTGATAGTTGCGTCAAAATTTCACACATCCCCTGATTGACGGAGGGTTGCTTGACGTTCAAGTCCGCCGGCAAGAAGACGGGGGTGGCGGAAAAAACAAAGGAGAAAAAATTTATGTCAGCCATTTCCATGAAGCTTCTGCTCGAAGCGGGTGTTCATTTCGGACACCAGACCAACAAATGGAACCCCAAGATGAAGCCCTATATCTTCGGGGCCCGCAACAACATCTACATCATTGACCTGCAGCAGACCGTCGGCATGTTTCAGTCCGCCTACAATTTTGTCGTGGACATCGTCAGCCAGGGCAGGGAAATCCTCTTTGTCGGGACCAAAAAGCAGTCCCAGGAGGCGATTCGCGAAGAGGCGACGCGCTGCGGCATGCCTTACGTCAATCAGCGCTGGCTGGGCGGCATGCTGACCAATTTCATTACCATCAAGAAAAGCATCGATCGCCTCAACAACCTCAATAAGATGTTCGCCGACGATTCGGTCAAGGCTTTTCCCAAAAAGGAAATCACCAAGCTCCAAAAAGAGATGGACAAGATGGACAATGTTCTGGGCGGCATCAAAAACATGAGGACGCTGCCCGCCGCCGTTTTCATCGTCGATCCCAACCGGGAGCGCATCACGGTCCAGGAAGCGAAAAAATTGAAGATTCCCATCGTCGCCATCGTCGATACCAACTGCGATCCGACGGACATCGATTATATCATTCCGGGAAACGACGACGCGATTCGGGCCATCAAGCTCTTTTCTTCGAAGTTCGCGGACGCGGTGATCGAAGGCAAGAAACGCTTTGAAGAAAAACTGGCCGCGCAATCCAATAAAGAAGACGGGTCGCCCACCGCGGAAAGCAAGGATCCGGAAGCGGACATCCCGGAAAGCGTCGAGATGGAAAACGGTTCAGCCGTGCCCGCTCCATAGAGGCATACACCGCGTACACGCAAAAAGAACACCCCGAAAGACAATGGACGGTGCCTTCGTCAGGGACGTTCATCGCGTGCACGCCTGACAAGCATACACACAACAAAAGAATTCCAGGAGGATAGAATAGTGGAAATTACGTCAACCATGGTAAAGGAATTGAGAACGAAAACCGGCGCCGGCATGATGGACTGCAAGGAAGCGCTTGCGGCCTCGGACGGCGATTTTGAAAAAGCGATTGATTTTTTGCGGAAGAAGGGACTTTCGGCGGCCACCAAACGTTCGTCCAAAGCGGCCAAAGACGGGACCGTTGCTTCCTACATCCATATGGGCGGCCGGATCGGCGTAATGGTGGAAATCAATTGTGAGACGGATTTTGTGGCGAAAACCGAGGACTTTCAGACGATGGCCCGGGACATTGCCATGCACATTGCCGCCTCCAACCCGCTGTATGTGCGTCCGGAGGAGATCCCCGAAGACGCGCTCCACCGCGAAAAGGAAATTTACCGCAGCCAGCTTCGGGAAGAGAAAAAGCCCGAAAAAATCTGGGATAAAATCATCGACGGAAAACTAAAGAAATTTTACGAGGACGTTTGCCTGGTCGAGCAGAAGTTTGTCAAAAACCAGGACATCACCGTCGGAACGCTGGTCAACAACATGATTGCCAAAACCGGCGAAAACATTGTCATTCGCCGTTTTGCACGCTTCCAGCTCGGCGAGGAACTCAAGAAATAATGGGCGACAAGAAAAAGGCGGCGTACAAACGAATCCTTTTAAAGCTCAGCGGGGAAGCGCTTTTGGGCAAGCAGTCCACCGGCGTCGATCCGGATGTCGTCGGCTACATTGCCGATGAAATCATGTCGTTGTCGGATCTGAAGATTCAGATCGGCATTGTCATCGGGGGCGGCAATATTTTCCGGGGGATTCAGGCCGGTAACCGGGGCATGGAGCGCACGACCGCCGATTACATGGGGATGCTGGCGACGGTGATCAACAGTCTTGCCCTTCAGAGCGCCCTCGAGGTAAAAGGGCTTCCGACGCGCGTCCAGTCTTCCATTGAAATGCGGGAAATCGCGGAGACCTTCATTCAGCGGAAAGCCGTTCGCCATCTCGAAAAAGGCAGAATCGTCATCTTTGCCGGCGGAACGGGAAACCCCTATTTTTCCACGGACACAGCCGCTTGCCTGCGGGCGATGGAAATCCGGGCGGACGTTATTTTAAAGGCCACGAAGGTGGATGGCGTCTACAGCGCGGATCCCGTCTTGGATCGCTCTGCTGTGATGTTCAAAAAGATAAGTTATATCGACGTGTTGACGAAGAATCTTAAAGTGATGGATTCAACTGCAATTTCCCTGTGTCGGGACAACCGGCTGCCGATTGTCGTCTTTAATCTGCAGAAGAAGGGCAATATTCGCGGCGTTGTCTGCGGTAAAAAAATCGGAACGTACGTAGGAGAATGATCATGAAAGAGCAGATTTTTTCAAAGTTCAAAGACAATATGGAAAAAACCATCTCTTCCCTGGAAAAATCATTCAGCAGAGTGAGAACCGGCCGGGCTTCGGTCTCGCTCTTGGACGGAATCAAGGTCGACTATTACGGAACGCCGACCCCGATTGCCCAGCTGGCCAACCTCTCCGTCCCGGAAAGCCGCCTGATCGTAATCGCTCCCTGGGACGTTACGACGATCGGCGCCATCGAAAAGGCCATTCAGAAATCCGACCTGGGGCTGATGCCCTCGACGGACGGCAAGGTGGTTCGCCTCTCCATCCCGCAGCTCACTGAGGAGCGGCGCAAGGAACTGGTCAAAGTCGTGAAAAAAATGGCGGAAGAAGGGAAAATCAAGCTGCGCAACGAGCGGCGCGACGCCAACGAGGCGCTGAAGGAATTAAAAAAGAACAATAAAATGTCCGAGGACGAAATGCACGGCGCCCAGGACGAAGTCCAGAAGCTGACGGACCGCTATATTGAAAAGACGGACAAGATTCTGGCCGCCAAAGAAAAAGAAATCATGGAGATATAAGGCGGGCGGCCATTGAACGGACACGGATGGGGAGTCTGAAGCTCCCCATTTGTTTTTGTTGCCGGTTTAAGGCTGACGGTTTAGGATTTCGGCCCGGTCGCCGGATTGACGCCCGCGCCATTTTCACTGAGTCGCCCGGGTTTCCCCAAAACGCAGCCTTTGGGCAAGGAAACGGATCGTATGCAGAAAATCGACTTGAATCACCTCCCCGCGCACATCGCCGTCATCATGGACGGCAACGGCCGCTGGGCCAAGCAGCACGCGATGGGGCGGATTCGGGGACATCAAAAGGGTGCACAGGCCGTCCGGACGACCGTCACGGCGTGCCGTGAAATCGGCATTCGGTATCTGACCCTGTTCGCTTTCTCCTCTGAAAACTGGGGCAGACCCGGAGAAGAAGTCCAGGCGCTGATGAAGCTCCTGGCGGATTATCTGGACAAGGAAGCGCCGACGATGCAAAAGCAGGAAATCCGGCTGTCCACCATCGGCGACGTCGACCGGCTATACGAGCCCGTGCGGAAGAAGCTCAAGGAGGTTCAGCATCTGACCCGGCGAAACGACAAGATGGTTTTGACCCTGGCGCTGAGCTACGGGAGCCGCGACGAGATTCTCGCGGCTGTAAAGAAGATGCTCGCGGACAGCCTGGATGGAAAGTTGAATCCGGATTCCGTGGATCAGAATGTATTCGGAAGCTATCTGTACACGCGCGGCATGCCGGATCCCGATCTGCTGATCCGGACCAGCGGCGAATACCGCATCAGCAATTTTCTTCTCTGGCAGATGGCCTACACGGAGCTTTACTTTACGGATGTTTTGTGGCCTGATTTCACCAAAGACGATTTGTGGAAGGCGATCGCCGCTTATCAGAAACGGGAGAGGCGCTTCGGATTAACCGGCGATCAGATTGCCGGAAGGGATTAACGGCCCCAGGGAGCAAGCGATGGCGACCCAAAACTCCAATCTGCAGCGATGGCTGACAGGCCTGGCTCTGGCCGCCGTGCTGCTCCTGATCATTGTCATGGGATCTCCGGTTGTCCTGACCGCCGTCGTTACGCTGGTCATCCTGATCGGCCTTTCGGAATACAACGGCATCATGTTCGGCGCCGGGCATCGCACGGAAAAAATAGAGGGACTGATCATCGCTTTCCTGATCCCCTGGGCCGTGCTCGCGGGCGATACCCGGTGGATCGCCGCAATGCTCACTTTCTCGACGCTGATCGTGTTCATGGTTTTTCTGTGGCAGGTTAGACAATCTTCCCCGGATCTGTCCTCCGTCATGAAAGTCCTGTTCGGCCTTCTGTATATACCGCTTTTGACCTCGCACTTCATTCTGCTGAGAAAGCTGGAAAGCGGCGTTTACTGGGTTTTGCTGGTGCTCGTGATCGGCATTATCGGGGATACGGTGGCCCTGTATGTGGGCAAATCCCTGGGGAAAAGAAAACTGCTGGAGGCGGTGAGCCCCGGGAAAACCGTGGAAGGCACGCTGGGGCTCATCCTGGGCGGCACCCTGGCGGCCTTTGTCTTCGGTTGCTTTTGGTTTCCCCAAATCCACTGGATTCATTTTCTGATCCTCGGTTTTGTGGGCGGCATCGTCGGACAGCTGGGCGATCTTTGCGAATCCGCCATTAAAAGAAGCCACGGCAAAAAGGACGCCAGTGCTCTGCTGCCGGGCCACGGCGGACTGATGGACCGAATGGACAGCCTGATCTTTCTGGCGCCTTTTGTGTACTATTACCGGATCTTTGTGATCGGCTGATCGAATCCCCGCGCGTTCGGGTTCAGCCTGTTCTAAATCGCTAACCGCTTTTTCCATCATGATGCTTTTGGGGCGTATGTTCGAGTGAAAAACATAACCATTCTGGGATCCACCGGCTCCATCGGCGAAAGCGCGCTGGATGTCGTTCAAAAAAACCCGAAAAAGTTCCGCGTGGCGGCTCTCGCCGCGGGCGGCAATGTGAAGCTTCTGGCTCGCCAGGCGCTGGCATTTCACCCCGCGGTGGTTTCCGTGCGGACGTCCGAGGACGCAAAGCGCCTTCGCGGTCTTTTGGGACCGGGCGGCAAAATTCGCGTGTTGTGCGGGGAAGAGGGGGTTCGGGAAGTGGCGGCGCATGCAGCGGCCGACATCGTTCTTTCCGCAATTTCCGGCGCGGCGGGCCTGAAACCCACGCTGGCGGCGATCGAAGCGGGTAAAGACATCGCGCTGGCCAACAAGGAAACGATGGTCATCGCGGGGGGGCTGGTGACCCGAAAAGCCCGTCGGAAGAAGATTCGCATTCTTCCCGTGGACAGCGAACACAGCGCGATTTTTCAGTGCCTTGCGGGACAGAACAAAGACCATGTCAGACGGATCATCCTCACGGCATCCGGCGGTCCGTTTTATTCTATGTCCATTGCGGAGCTGAAAAACGTGACGCCGGCGCAGGCCCTGCGGCATCCGCGCTGGAAGATGGGCGCGAAAATCACGGTGGATTCGGCGTCGCTCATGAACAAAGGCCTGGAGGTGATCGAGGCGAAATGGCTGTTCGACATCGACGTTTCCCGCATCGATGTTCTGATTCACCCCCAGAGCGTCGTTCATTCCGCAATCGAACTTGTGGACGGTTCCGTTCTGGCCCAGCTGGGCATTGCCGATATGAGAATTCCGATTGCCTACGCTCTGTCCTATCCGGACCGACTGACGAATGATCTGCCGGCGCTGGATCTGGCCAAGGCCGGTCCGCTTGCGTTTTTCCCGCCGGATGCGAAAAAATTTCCCTGCCTTCGCCTGGCTTTTGCGGCCGCGCGGGTTGGAGGCACGGCACCGGTGGTTCTGAATGCGGCGAATGAAGAGGCGGTGGCCGCTTTTCTTGAAAATAAAATTTGCTTTCATGAGATTCCCAAAGTAATAGAAAAAACGCTGGAGAAACATACGGCAAAAACCGATCCTTCGCTGGAGGAGATTCTGCTGGCGGACGGGGAAGCCCGAATGGACGCGGCCGGCATTTTGAAGAAACTCAAGAGAGGATGATGGATTGGTTACCTTTATTTCATTTATTGTGTTGCTGGGGATTCTGATTTTCGCGCATGAGCTGGGACATTTTCTGGCCGCGCGTGCGGGCGGCGTCGGGGTCCTGAAATTCTCCCTGGGGTTCGGACCCAAAATTTTCGGAAAGAAAATCGGCGAAACGGAATATGTCCTTTCCTGGATTCCGCTGGGCGGATTCGTCAAACTGCTCGGGGAATCGGGGACGGAGGAACTGCCGCCGGAAGATGAAAAACGGTCTTTTTACAAGCAGCCGAGATGGAAGCGGATGCTCATCGTACTGGCCGGTCCCGTCTTCAACTTTCTGCTGGCCGTCGTCATCTTTTTTCTGGTTTACCTGAACGGCCTGCCCAACCTTCTTCCGGTGATCGGGGAGTTGTCGCCCGATTCCGCCGCCGCCTCGTCGGGCATTCTCAAAGACGACGCGATTCTGTCCATCAATGACCGCAAAATATCCTTCTGGGACGAGATCAAACCCGTGATCCGGGAATCCGGAGGCGGTGATCTCACCATCCGGATTCGGCGCGGCGGGGAAGAAAAAATCTTCACGGTCAAGCCGAAGCTGTCCAAAACAAAAAATATATTCGGTGAAGAGGAAACGACCTATCTGATCGGAATTTCGCCGGCCGGAAAGACCGTCATCGAAAAGAAAAATCCTCCGGCTGCACTGATTTCTTCAGTGGAAAAAACATGGGAAATCAGCAAGCTCACGGTGATTTCCGTGGTGAAAATGCTCCAGGGAG
The DNA here is from genome assembly GCA_035448625.1 of Smithellaceae bacterium. Lineage (GTDB taxonomy): Bacteria > Desulfobacterota > Syntrophia > Syntrophales > Smithellaceae > UBA8904. Next base: position 18,661 of record DAOTJI010000018.1, read on the forward strand.
TGCTGTCGCCCCGCACGCTGGGCGGACCCATCTTCATCGCTCAGGTGGCGGGAAACCAGGTGCGTGAAGGCATCGTTCCGTTTGTTCTTTTCATGGCCATTCTTTCCATCAATCTGGGGGTCATCAATCTGTTTCCCGTCCCGGTGCTGGACGGGGGACACATCTTCTTTTATCTGATCGAGATGGCGGCCCGAAGGGAAATTCCGGTCAAAATCAAGGAATGGGCGTCACAGATCGGGTTTGTTTTTCTGCTGATGCTGATGCTTTTTGTCATCATGATCGACATCGAAAGACTCAACATCAAACCGGTCAACGAGGTCTTACAATTTTTCAAATAATATGCTGACTCTGGCTTTCGACACGTCATCCAAAACCCTATCCGTCGCCCTGCTCAGGGACCGGACGGTTTTATACGACACCATTCTACACAAAGAGCAGAATCATTCGGAGGTGCTTCTTCCGGCCATCGATGAAGCCTGCCGGCAGACGGGAACTTCCATGCGGGACGTCGGATTCTTCGCCTGCACGCTGGGGCCGGGATCTTTTACCGGACTGCGCATCGGGCTCAGCACACTCAAAGGCCTGATCATGGCGACAGGAAAACCGGCTGCGGGGGTCTCAACGCTCGCCGCCCTGGCCCTCAACGTGGAGGAGCCGGACACCGTGATCGGTTCAGTCATGGATGCAGGCCGCGGCCAGGTTTATCTGGCCTACTACCGGCGTGGAAACGGGGGTATCCTCTATCCGGTCGGAAACCAACAGGCTCTGGATCCTCAAAACGTGGAGGATCCTTTTCCCGAGCCGGTCATCTATGTCGGAGACGGCGCCGTCCGGTATGCCGGGCTGATCCGTCCCCTGTCCGCGCAGAAGAATAAAATGGCCCCGGCCGAACAGCAGTTCATCAGCGCCGCAGCCGTCGCGAGGCTGGCGCTGGAGAAATACTCCCGCAAGGATTTGCTGGATCCGGCCCGGAGCGTTCCCGTTTATTTGCGTTCGGTGGATGCCCTGCCGAAAAAACCGATCATGCCGTTATGATTCGTCCTGACAACGCCGAACTATATCGACGGAAGAAAGGCAATCACGCCTTGGGTCTGAAGCCGGCTTTTGCGGTTTTCCTGATGATGGCCTGTCTCTGGGGGCCCTGCACGGTTTTTTCGGAAGTATTTCTGCCGGGAAGTTCCCAGCTCTCGCCCCTCATGCAAAGCAAAGCTCCGATCGCTTCCATTGCGGTGAAAAACACGTATCCTCATGATCCGGACGCTTTCACGCAGGGGTTGCTTTTTCATCAGGGCTTTTTTTATGAATCCACCGGTCTTCTCGGGAAATCAACGCTTGCCCGAAAAGACATGAAAACCGGGAAAGTCTTGCAGGAGGTTCAGCTGCCCCGGGACTTTTTCGGAGAAGGCATTGTTTTGCTGAAGGATAAAATCTACCAGCTGACCTGGCAGAACGAAACCGTCCTGATTTATGATGCCCGGTCCCTGAGGGAAATCAAAAAGATGAAATATTCCGGGGAGGGCTGGGGATTGACCTCCGACGGCAAATATTTGCTGATGAGCAACGGCTCGTCAACCGTCACTTTCCGGGATCCGGAATCCTTTAAAATCGTCCGGGAAATCCAGGTCCGGGACGGCGACACGCCTGTGGGGTATCTGAATGAACTGGAGTTCATCAGAGGTGAAATATGGGCGAACATATACATGGAAGATGTGATTGTCCGGATATCGCCCAAAAACGGCCGGGTAACGGGCTGGATTGATTTATCGGAGCTTCGCTCCTATCTGGCCCGAAACGCGCGGGTGGATGTGATCAACGGCATCGCCTATGACGAAAAGGCCAACCGCATTTTTCTCACCGGCAAATTCTGGCCGAAAATCTTTGAGATTCAAATCAAGGACAAAAAATAATTCGGACAAGAGGTTTCTTTTCCGGAATGCGGCAGAGTTCTTTGCCGCCGACACTGACGGGTTTATCCATTCATCGCCATTTCCAGTTTCCCAGATCGGAGCTTGGGGAGCTATGAAGGTGCAGGGGAGAGAAACCTTAATTGACTTGACCGTTTGAAGGTTTTGCACTATAAGCGCCGCAACGTAAAACATCTGAAAAATGGAGGATTACCATGAGAATTATTTTACTGGGCGCGCCGGGCGCCGGCAAGGGAACGGTCGCCAAGCTGCTTACGGAATTTGACGGGTCCGTGCAGATCTCCACGGGCGATATTTTGCGATCCGCCGTGAAGGAGGGCAGCGCTCTCGGCAAAAAAGCAAAGGAATACATGGACCGGGGGGACCTGGTGCCCGATTCTCTGATTATGGACATTATGGAAGCAAGGCTGCAGGAGCCGGATTGCCGGAAAGGATTTATTCTGGACGGCTTTCCGCGGACGATTCCGCAGGCGGAAGAACTCAAAAAGCTGCTGGCTAAGCTCAACCTTAAAATGGATTTTGTCGCCAATCTGGATGTGCCGCGTGACGTGATCCTGGATCGTCTGACCACGCGCAGGACCTGCTGCAATCCCGACTGTCAGGCGATTTACAACGTCAAAAGCAATCCGCCCAGAGAAGACGGCACCTGCACGCTTTGTGACCATCAGACCATTCAGCGAGACGACGAAACGGAAGAGGCGATCACCAACCGTCTGGAAACCTACAATTCGAAAACGGCGCCGCTCATCGGTTTTTATGAAAAAGAAGGGCTGCTGAAAACCTTTTTGTCGCTTTCCTCCAAAGATACCGTTGCCGAAATCAAAAAAGCGCTCAAAGCCTGAAAGCCCGGCCATCCAATGACGGCGTATGAACGAGAGCTGAATTCTGAGCAATACCGGGTGGTCATGGAAACCGGCGGACCGCTGCTCGTTCTGGCGGGGGCCGGGAGCGGCAAGACGCGGACCCTGACCTACCGCGTGGCGCGCCTCTTGGAAGAGGGGGTTCCGCCGGAGCGGATCCTGCTTGCCACCTTCACCAACAAGGCCGCCCGTTCCATGCTCGGACGCGTCGAAAATCTGGCGGGCCGGGACACGGATAAAATACTGGGCGGCACGTTTCATTCCATCGCCTACCGCCTGCTGAGAATCTATGCCGGCCGCCTGGGCTACACGGCCGGCTTTTCCATCGTGGACGCAGAGGATGCGCGCCAGCTGATCGCCGAGGTCATGGATGAACTCCGCATCGACACGAAGCTTTCCCGATTTCCCAAAAGCACGATGATCGCGGAAATGATCAGCCTTGCCCGCAACACCGACGGCGCGCTGGAAGACGTGATAAAATCGCGCTACTCCTACTTTTTGCATTTGAGCCCGGAAATCCATGAGATTGCCCTGCGCTACGAGCGGAAAAAAATAGAGCTCCATGTGATGGATTTTGATGATCTCCTGACCCAGTGCCGCCGGTTGCTTCAGGATCATCCCGATGTCTTGAAAACGCTTTCCCGTAGATTCGAGCATGTGCTGGTGGATGAATACCAGGACACCAACCTGCTGCAGGCGGAAATCGTCGATTTTCTGGCATCCGGCCATCGCAACCTGATGGTGGTGGGAGACGATTCTCAGAGCATTTATTCCTTTCGCGGCGCCCGTTTCGAAAATATTCTCCATTTTCCCAAACGCTACCCCGACTGTAAAATCTTTACGCTGGAGACGAACTATCGCAGCACGCCGCAAATTCTTCATCTGGCTAATCTGAGCATCCGAAACAACGAAAACCAGTTTCCCAAAGCGCTGAAAGCGGTTCGCGGTGAGGGGAGCAGGCCCATCCTGGTTTCCGCGGAAAATGTGTTGCAGCAGGCGGACTTTGTCGCGCAGCGGATCGAAGAACTCGCCCGCGCCGGCGTTTCATTCGGCGAGATGGCCGTCCTCTACCGGGCACACTATCATTCGATGGAAGTGCAGATGGAGCTGGTGCGGCGAGATATTCCCTTCGACATCCGCTCCGGCATCCGTTTTTTCGAACAGGCCCACGTCAAGGATGTGACCTCGTACATGCGCGTGCTGCTTCACCCGGATGATGAACTGGCCTGGCGAAGGATGCTGATGATGTATCCCCGCATCGGCAAGGCCACGTTTGATAAGATCTGGGGCAAGTTATCCGGGAAGGAAAATCCCCTGGAGGCGCTGCTTTCGGATGCGTTCGGCCAAACGATGCCCAAACCGGCGCGGGAGGGGCTCAGTCAGTGCCGAAAGACGATGCAACTGCTTACCTCCCTGGAGGCTTCCGACCGAATCCCTGGAAAAATCATTGAGGTGCTTCTCCATCAGGGAGGCTACCGGACGTATCTGCAAAATGTATATTCCGACGCGGCCGGACGGGAAGAGGACCTGATTCAGCTGGGAAATTTCGCCTCCCGGTTCGAGACGATGGAAGATTTCCTCAACGACCTGGCGCTCCTCACCCACATGTCCAGAGAGGAAGATTTCGAAGAACGGCAGGCCGACCGGGTCATCTTGAGCACGATTCATCAGGCCAAAGGGCTGGAATGGTCTTATGTGTTCATCATCGGGTGCGCCGACGGCATGATTCCCCTGTATCGCGCGCTCAACGAGCCGGGCGGGGAAGAAGAGGAAAGAAGGCTTTTTTATGTGGCGGTGACGCGCGCCAGGGACCAACTGTACCTTTCGTATCCCTTGCTGGACTACAGCCGCTCGTCCGGGACACAGACCCTCTGCTCGTCCCGTTTTCTAAGTGAAATATCGCCCTTGTCCCCACAGGATGAACAGCGCCCCTTTGAACAGTGGACGCTGTTTGAGGAAGCGTAGGGGGCTTCCCTCGGCCGTCGGCGTGATCGCCTCATTTGAGGAAAAGTTCCGGCGAGCCTCTTCCACGCCGGGATTCCGACTGACGCGGTCCGGCTTTATCCGGTTTCGTAGCAGGCCAGGATCTCTCCGAAGTACAGCGTATGATAATCTTGTTTTGGATAGATGGCCTGGTCTAAGCCCGGATCCAGGTCGGCCGGATTCAGGGCGGATTGGTAAATCTTTTTGCACTCGAAATGAATACCCGGAGCATGAATCACCGGAGATGCGACGTGCAGGCCGCTTGACGTTTTCAAACCGCACATCTTGAACTTGTCCACATCCCGGCCCGATTGGGTTCCGCAGAAAGCCGTTTCCCGGCTCATATCGCCGGACGGCACACTGACCGTGAAATCCGAAGCCTTTTCCATGAGACCGAAGGTGTGGCGGGTCTTGCGCACCGCCACCATCAGGACCGGCTTCTGCCAGATGACGCCGAACATGGCCCAGCCGATGGTCATGGTGTTTTGCGCATCCGCCGCCCGTACGGTCAGAAAAGCGCCTTTGCGGATTTTACGCATGGCTTCGCCGGCCACGCTCAGATAATCCATTTCTTTCATCTTGCCTCCTTTTTTCTCCGTCCGGCAGCCGTTTTTCTCCGAAGGTTGTGATTTTGAAAGTTTCGTATTTGATGCCATAGCAACCTTTGAGACTCCGGGCAACGATTTTTTTGGAAAACGTTCTTGAAACATCGGGCGCTTTGGACTATGAAGATGCGTCTAAAGGAGGAATTCCGGATTTGATCCGTCCAATCGCTCTCCGCTGCCTGAAATGCAAGGTTCCCCAGTGCAGGAAGCACTGTCCGGTATCCACGCCGATTCCCGACGTGACGCGGCTGGTGGAAGAAGAAAAGGAGCGGGAAGCCTCCGAAGTCCTTTTTGCCAACAATCCGCTTTCGGCCGTGTGCTCCATCGTCTGCCCGCATGAGCGAAATTGCTTTGGCCACTGCGTGCTCGGCAAAAAATCCGATCCGGTGGAATTTTTCAAAATCGAGCAGTACCTGTCCGGGAATTTTCTGAAAACATACGAGCCGCCTGACACGCAAAAGAAGGAAGACCGCATTGCCGTGGTCGGATCGGGCCCCGCCGGCATCACGATGAGCATCCTCCTGTCTTTGATGGGCTACCGGGTGACGCTCATGGAAGCCCGCGACAAAATCGGCGGCGTGTTGCGCTACGGCATTCCCGGATTCCGGCTTCCCCGGGAAATCGTGGATCGCTACGAGCCCATTTTGTTCAAGCTGGGCGTGCAATTCAAGCCCAACACCTTTATCGGCTCCTCCATCACGCTAGACGATATGTTCATCGACGGCTACAAGGCCGTCTTCATCGCCGTCGGCACGGCCAAGCCCAACAAGCTGGGCCTGCTGGGCGAGACGCTCGGCAATGTTTATTACGCCATCGACTACCTCAAAAGCCCCGAAGCCTATCGTCTCGGCCGGCACGTGGCCGTCGTAGGCGCGGGAAATGTCGCGCTGGATGCCGCGAGAATTGCGGTCCGCAACGTTGAGCCGGGAGGCAAGGTGACGGTTGTCAACAACCTGCTTGAAGAGGAAATGACGGGCAACAAACGAGAAATCGCCGAGGCGACCGAAGAGGGCATTCGCTTTGTTCATCTTCTGCAGGCGATCAAGCTCGAGGAAGACGGCGTGAAGTGCGTTGCCGTCCGCGCCGAAAAAACCGAAAGCAACACGGTGTACGAAGAGGATTTTGCCCGCACTCAAAAGATTCCCGCCGATTCGATCATCGTCGCCATCGGTCAGGGCCCTCAGGGCGCGGTGATGGCCGACAGCAACGTTTCCAAAACCCAGAGCGGGTTGGTCGCCGCCGACGAAAACGGCCATACTTCATCCCCGGGCGTGTTCGCCGCGGGCGACATCGTTACGGGGCCGAAAACGGTTGTCGAGGCCGTGGCCTTTGCCAAAAAGGTTGCCCTGGAAATCGACAGGTACTGCCGGGAACATTAAACGATTTTCAACGACAATTCCATCAACTGTTCAATGCTCACTTTGGACGGAGCGTCGGACATCAGGTCCGCGGCCTTCTGTGTTTTCGGAAAGGCGATGACGTCGCGGATCGATTCCGCCCCGGTCATGATCATGACGAGCCGGTCCAGACCGAATGCCAGTCCCCCGTGAGGCGGCGCTCCGTACTCCAGGGCGTCCAGTAGAAACCCGAATTTCAGCCTTGCCTCTTCGTCGCTCAGGCCCAGCGCGCTGAATACCTGCGCCTGGATGTCCTTGCGGTGGATACGGATGCTTCCGCCGCCGATCTCCGAGCCGTTCAGCACCAGGTCATAGGCCCGCGCCCGCACCTTTCCGGGATTGGTGGTCATGAGCGGGATGTCTTCCAGAAAGGGCGAGGTGAAGGGGTGATGCGTGGAGACAAACCTCTTTTCCGTTTCCGAATATTCCATCAGCGGAAACTCCGTGATCCAGGTAAAGGCCAGTGCGTCCGGGTCGATCCGGTTCAGCTTTTTGCCCAGGTGCAGGCGCAGATTGCCCAGCGCATCCGAGGCGGTTTTTGGTGTGTCCGCGATAAAGAAGAGGATGTCGCCTTCCTTGGCGTCCATGGCCCGGCCGATCGCGGCCGACTCTTCGGGCTTGAGGAACTTGAAGATGGGGGAGGTCCAGTCGGCGGCGTTGACCTTGGCCCAGGCCAGTCCTTTGGCGCCGTAAACCGTCACGAAATCCGCCAAAGAATCGAGGTCTTTCCGGGAAAGGGAAGAGGCCTGTTCGGCTTTGATGGCTTTGACCACACCTCCGGAGGCGGCCGTTTCGGAGAACATCTTGAAGCCCGAATCTTTTACGATGGAGGTGAGGTCCGTAATCTCCATTCCGAAGCGAATATCAGGATTGTCTTTTCCGTAGCGGCCGATGGCGTCGGCGTAGGTCAGCCTCGGGAAGGGAAGGGGCAGGTCCCGGTTCAGGCAAGCCTTGAAAACCGCGGCCATCAGTCCTTCCATCATCTGCAAAATGTCTTCTTCCGAGATGAAGGACATCTCCACGTCGATTTGCGTGAATTCCGGCTGACGGTCCGCGCGCAAATCCTCGTCACGGAAGCATTTGACGATCTGGAAATAACGGTCAAATCCGGAGACCATCAGGAGCTGCTTGAAAATCTGAGGAGATTGCGGAAGCGCATAAAACATGCCTTTGGAAATGCGGCTGGGCACGAGATAGTCCCGCGCGCCTTCCGGCGTGCTTTTGGTTAAAAAGGGCGTCTCCACTTCGATGAATCCGTGATCGTTGAAGTATTGCCGCGTGGCAATGGCCAGTTTGCTTCGCAGGAAAAGATTCTTTTGAATGGCCGGGCGCCGCAAATCCAGGTAGCGGTATTTCAGACGGACATTTTCCGAAATGTCCTCGTCGTCGAACGAAAAGGGGGGCGTTTTGGACTCGTTGAGAATTTCCAGTTCGGACACGACGACCTCCACCTGCCCGGTGGACAGCGCCGGATTTTCCATGCCTTGGGGCCTCCTGCGCACGCTGCCTTTCACGGCCAGGACATATTCGCTGCGTATCCGGTGTGCTTCGCCGTGGACGGCGGTCTCTCCCGCTTCAGGCTGAAAAACGATCTGGACGATGCCTTCACGGTCGCGCAGGTCGACAAAAATGACGCCGCCGTGATCGCGGCGCCGGTGCACCCATCCCATTAAAACGACTTCCCTGCCTTCATCGGCGCCGGTTAAACTTCCGCAGTAATGGGTCCTTTTTTCTTCCATGATAAACTGACTCACAAAACTTTTACCTCGCTTTTAAAAGATCCGTAACCGCTTCCAAAAGATGGTCCAGCGGCAGACGTTGTTGATTTTTCGTTTTCATGTCGCGCACTTCGGCACAGTTCTCCTCGATTTCCCTGTCCCCGAAGATCAGCGTGTAAGCGCAATTGAACTTATCCGCCCGCTTCATCTGACTTTTCAGGCTTTTGCCGGAATAGTCCATCGCCGCGCAGATACCTCTCCGCCGCAGCTCCTGGGTCAGCGGGAAGGCGATTTTCTGCGCGCGCTCCCCCAGGGCGGCAATAAAGATTTCCGCCGCATAAGGATTCCGTTCCTCGGGCGGAAGGCAGGCGATCAGTCTTTCCATGCCGATGCCGAACCCGATGCCCGGAACGTCGGGGCCGCCCATAAATTGGACCAGGCCGTCGTAGCGTCCGCCGCCCGCCAGGGAATTCTGGGCGCCCAGTCCGCCGGATTTCACTTCAAAAGCCGTTCGGGTATAGTAATCCAGGCCGCGCACCATCCGCGCGTTGGTTTCATAGGGCAACTTCAGGTCGTCCAGGTAGCCCCTGACCCGGGAATAATGCTCCGAACAGTCCGCGCAAAGGAAATCCGGAATGAGGGGAGCGCCGGTAATCACCGAGCCGCAGGATTCCACCTTGCAGTCGAAGACGCGCAACGGGTTGGTGTGGATGCGCCTTTGGCAATCAGGGCACAGGGAACTTTCCCGGCCTTTCAAATAATCGACCACCGCCCGGGAAAAAACCGGTCGGCAGGCTTTGCAGCCCAGGGAATTGACTTCCAGGGAAAGATTTTTGATTTCAATGACATGCAGGAAGTGCATCAGCATGAAAATGACTTCCGCGTCGGAGGCTGGGTTGTCGTCTCCGAACAGCTCCACGTCGATCTGGTGGAACTGGCGGAAGCGCCCCTTTTGCGGACGCTCACGGCGGAACATGGGACCCATGGTGTAAAGCCGTGTAACGGGGTCGGACGCAAAGAGATTATGCTCAATGTAGGCGCGAATGACAGATGCGGTGGCTTCCGGGCGCAGGGTCAGGAGTTCGTTGTCGCGGTCACGGAACGTGTACATCTCCTTTTCGACGATGTCGGTCGTTTCCCCGATGCTGCGCTGGAACAGCGACGTTTTTTCCATAATCGGAACGCGGATTTCGCAAAAGCCGAAGCATCCGAAAATTTCGCGGGCCGTCATCTCCACCCGGTGCCAGACGGGTGAATCCTTGGGAAGAACGTCTTTGATGCCTTTAATGGCGGTGATTTTTTCCATAGTCATATTCCAAAATAAATCGAGTGCTTCTAGCATATCAACCGGCCGTTGGCAATGAAATATTCGGGGACCGCAGCTTTATGGGGTCGGAATCCTTTTTTTTGATCCACGGAGAGATGGAAAGGGTTTGACCGTCGGAATCGACGGATACGGCGCCGTCCTGATCCGTGCGGAAGATCTCGGCGCCCGCGGACCGATAGCGCTCCAGGACGATCGGATGGGGGTGGCGGAAGACATTGTTCTTCCCTGCGCTGACGATGGCATACCGGCAGGACACGGCACGGACAAATTCAGGCGTACTGGACGTAAGGGAGCCGTGATGCGGCACGAAAAGAACGTCGCTTTTGAGGTCATCCCCGGAAGCGATCAAATTCGCCTCGACGGATTCGGAGATGTCGCCCGTCACGAGAAACCGCCTGACCCCATACGTGATCTTCATCACCAGAGAGCCGTCGTTGGTTTCCTTGTAGGAGAGGTCCAAACCGGTTGGACGAGGCGGGTGCGGGGGCCACAGGAACCTGAAATTTACCCCGGAACGATCCACAGGCGGCGAATCGGCCGACAGAAATCTTAGCCGGACGCCCAGCCCCGAAAGGGTTTCTTCCCACAGCCGGTAGAGATCGCCGTCGGTTTTCAAACCGGTGCACCACACTTCCCGGACGTCAAAGTGGTTGACTATATGGATTAAACCCTGAAGGTGATCCGGGTGGGGATGCGTCAGCACGGCGATGTCGATTTTCCGGATTCTTTTCGCATAAAGAAAAGGGGCAATCACCGCCCGACCCATGTCGAACGAACTGTCGTGAAACCCTCCGCCGTCAATGATCATATTGACGCCCCGGGGAAGTTGGATGAGCGTTGACGCGCCCTGGCCGACATCGATCGCCGTGATTTTCAAATGATTCGAATACCGGTCTTTGAGAACAAGCCAGGCGGCATCGGCCAGAATCAACGCAAAGCAAATCAACAAACCGGTTCGAATCCAGACGGGGCGGCTCTGCGGCCCCTCCTTTTGGCTGCCGGGCGTCAGCGCCGTGATGAGGAAGTAGAGGAAAAGATAAAATAGAACGATTTCCAAGACGTTTGGTTTGACGAAGCTGAAGGAGGACCAGGGCAGCAAAGCCAGTTCTTCGATGACCCGGACGGCGATACCGGTAAAAAAGGAAGCGACGGATATGAAAAAACCCGCAAGCGTTGTGGAGAACAGCGACGTCAGGATGAACATCATGGCGGGAATCAGCGCCAGCATGCCCAGCAGAGGGACCGCAATGAGATTGGCGATGAGCGTCACGGCCGAAACGCGGTTGAAGTAAAAGGCAATGATCGGCAGGGTTCCCAGCGTGGCCGCGGCGGAAACCAGAAGGAACAGGTAGAGGCGGCCGATGCCCGCCGAAATCCAGCCGGGCGTCGAGGAAGGCAGAGGCACGTGCCATTTCCCCAGTTTATCCACGATGTAAAGAATCGCGAAAACCGCGCTGAAAGACAGTTGAAAGGAAATCTCGAACAGCGCTTCGGGCAGGACGATCAGGATGAGCAGCGCGGCGCCGGCCAGAATGTTGTAGAGGTCCTTGGGCCGGCCGATCAGAAGCGCGGCCAGAAAAGCCATCGTCATAAGCGTGGAGCGAAGGACGGGAGTTCCCATGCCGGCGACCAGCGCGTAGATCAGGACCGGAACCATGGCTGCCCCCGTCGCGGTCTTGATGATGTTGAATTTCAGCAGGAGATATTCCGAGGACGTAAGCGTAAGAAGGATCAGGAAAAAAGCCGATGCCGCGACCATACCGACATGCAAGCCGGAAATGGACAGGATGTGGGAGGTTCCGGTTTGGGCGAAATGATCGCGCACATTCTGCGGAACGGCTCTTTGATTGCCGATCGTCAGGGCCTGCAGGATTTCTCTCTGCGGGGAAGGGGCGCGCTCTTCAATCATTCTCTTCAGGTGCAGGCGGAAGCGTTCCAATTTCAGCCTGGCACCGCCGGCCGCGCCGGAGCGGATCAGGACAATGCCTGCCCTGTCGGAGACAAATCCGGAAACATAAAGTCCGCTGCGGTTCCGGTCTCGCTCGTAATCGAAGCTTCCGGGATTATGAAAACTCTGTATTTTCTTGATCTTTGTGTGGAAACGGACGAAATCGCCGTATTGAAATGAAAGTCCCGGCGGTATCGCCAGACGAATTTTTCCTGTTGCGGGGACGGTTGTGTGGTTGTGAAGGACTCTTCGGCAATCCACGATCAGTGCGTTTCTTTCGGGGAGAGTTTGTTCGGCGGATAGAACAAGGCCCTCCAGGGTCAGCTTTCCCTGGCCGGCCAGGCGTAGAATATGCCGGTCCTGATGGGCGAGAAAGGGCTGCCGTTGGATATTCAGCATACCGACCGTAAGCATCAGGAGGAGCAGAAAAAGAAAAGCGGCGGCGTTCCAGCGCCGCCTGACGAAGAGAAGCAGGAGGGCCAGGAGCGGCAGCATTCCAACGAGCATCATCGCGGGGGCCGGTGAAAAGCGGTCACCGATCCAGATACCGGCCATCAGGGCGGCCAGCGGGTACCATAAAGGTCTGCGCATGGGAACAGGACCTCTTGCGGGAATCGTTCAATTGATTGGCTAAAAAATATAAAATATTATAAAAGCAATTCAAAGTACGTACGCGGAAGAAAAACGGAACAGTCTATGCGGCAATCGATGGAATATGACGAGAGAACCTGGCGAAGGCTGAGGCTGCTGATCGTGAGCAGGGTTATCATCCTTTCCGCTTTTCTGTTGGTGACCCTGTTTCTGAGCATCTTCAAATCGATCATTTTCATCTCCCCGCAAATCCTGCATGCCGTTTACGCCGTCATCATCACGATGTACATTCTGTCCGTTGTTTATACACTGCTTTTAAGAAAAAAAAAGTATTTTCAGGTCAATATCTATTTCCAGCTGTCCGTGGATATCCTGCTGGTTTCGTTTCTGGTGTACCTGACCGGCAGCATCGGCAGCAACTACTCGCTTCTGTACACGCTGGTCATCATTTACGCCGCCATTTTTCTCGGGAGAAGGGGCGCTCTGATCTTCGCGTCGGCCTGCAGCATTGCCTACGGCCTGGTGCTGGATCTTGAATATTTCGGCGTCATCCCCACTTTTTACGCGACGGGACGGGATTACACCCTGGAGGCGGGGGACGTTTTCATTCGAATCGCGGTCCACATTCTGTCGTTTTACATCCTCGCCTTTCTCGCCAGCTTCGTGGTCGAGCAGGAGAAAAAAGTCCGATCGCTGCTGGCGGAAAGGGAATCGGCTTTCAATCAGTTGGATCTTCTTTTTCGCAGCATTATCGAATCGGTGGACACCGGCATACTGACGACAACGCTGCAGGGCCGGATCAAGACGTTTAACCGGTCCGCCGAAAAAATTACCGGCCGCCCGCTTCGATCCGTGGAGAACCGGCAGATCGAGGATGTTTTCCCCGCGTTTGCCCCGCTGTTTTCCGCCGGCGCCGTCTCGACGATGAAGCCCAAGGGGGAAATAAAAATCAACAGCCCGTTAAAGGAGCCGATGTATCTGGGATACGCACTTTCCCCGTTGAAAGACAAAAACAACGAACAGATCGGTCATATCCTGATTTTTCAGGACATGACGGAGATTCGACGCATGGAGGAAAATCTCGAGAAAAGCAGAAGGCTCGCGTTGATCGGCGAGATGGCCGCCGGCCTCGCCCACGAAATGAGAAATCCTCTGGCGTCGATTACCGGTTCGATCCAGTTGATGGCGCAGACCCCGAACCTGGACGAGACGGACAAAAGACTGATGCAGATCATTCTGCGGGGCAAAGACCGTCTGGAGAGCTTCGTGAGGGATTTCCTTCTCCTGTCCCGTCCCGTGCCCGAAGCCAAGCAGCTCATCCGGGTGAACAAGGTCGCTGAAGAGGTGGTGGAAAGCATGAAATTGTCCGCCGACTGGCGTGAAGACATTCGGCTGGAGAAAAGGATTTCCGGGGACAATCAGGCGCTGGCCAATGAAGAGCAGGTTCGTCAGATTCTTCAAAACCTGCTGATCAACGCCCTGCAGTCTCTGGACGGAAAGGGCCGGATCGGCCTTGAAATCCGGACCGTGCGCCTGGAAGACGAAAGAGACTATGCCGAAATCAAGGTGACCGACGACGGATGCGGCATTGAAGAAAAAGACCTGAAAAATGTTTTTGAACCGTTCTTCACCAACAAGGAACGGGGTACGGGGTTGGGGCTGGCGATAGTCAGCCGCATCGTTGACGGCTACGGCGGCCGAATTACCATACAAAGCAGGGTCAATGAGGGGACCGCGATTACGGCGTGGCTGCCCTGCCGGTAAGATTCAAGGAGCGCAAGCATGGCGAAAATTCTGGTTCTGGATGATGATCAGGGAATGAGAGAGTTCATGGAAATTATGCTGACCAAGGAAGGGTATGACGTCACCTGCACCGGCAAACCCGAGAAGGCGATCAGCCTGTGCCGTAAGACCGCCTTCGATCTGGTGATCACCGATCTGAAGATGCCGAAGATCGACGGCATCGAATTTCTGAAAACCGTCAAGGAACACCGGCCGGAAACCGTGGTGATCCTTGTCACCGCCTATGCTTCGGGCGAGACGGCCGTCAATGCCATGAAGGAAGGCGCGTATGATTACGTGGAAAAAAGCGGAAACATCGAGGAACTGAAGCAGATCGTCCGCCAGGCCCTGTTAAAGCAGGGGTCGCTCGGCGAGGGCCAGGCGCAGAGAACAAATCCGGCGGCGGAAACCTCGTTTTGCGGCATGATCGGGACCAGCCGGGAAATGGCCAAAGTCTTCGCGACCATTCGAAAGGTGGCCAACACCCCGGCCAACATTCTGATTTTGGGCGAAAGCGGCACGGGCAAGGAGTTGGTCGCCCGCGCCATTCACGAAAATTCGTCCCGCGCCACGATGCCGTTCATGGCCATCAACAGCGGCGGGATTCCCGAAAACCTGCTGGAGAGCGAACTGTTCGGCTATATGAAGGGTTCCTTTACCGGCGCTTACGGCGACCGGGCGGGCCTTTTTGAACTGGCGCGGGGCGGAACCGTTTTTCTCGACGAAATCGGAGAGCTTCCGCCCGTGCTGCAGGTGAAGCTTCTGAGAGTCGTGCAGCAAAAAACCTTTCGCCGAATCGGAGGCGACAAGGATATTACCGTGGACGTGCGGATCATCTCCGCCACCAATCAGAATCTGAAGGAGAAGGTTGCCCGGGGCGCTTTCCGTGAGGATTTGTATTTCCGCCTCAACGTCATTCCGATCCACATGCCGCCGCTTCGCGAACGGAAAGAGGACATTCCTCTTCTGACCCGGCATTTTATCGAAAAATATGCGCGTGATTTCGGCAAGGAAGTGCGGACGATTTCTTCATACGCCATGGAGCTGCTGATGGAATATCCGTTTCCCGGAAACATCCGTGAACTGGAAAACATTATCGAACGGGGCGTGGCGATGGAGGCTTCCAACATCATCCTGCCCGAAAATCTGGTGCTGACGACGGATGCGGACGCGCCGGGAGGGCTGACTGAACTGGCCATCCCCGACGGGGGAATCGATCTGAACGAGGAGCTGAACCGCATCGAAAAAAGAGCGATCGAAAAGGCGCTTCAGAAGACCAGGGGCATCAAAACCAAAGCGGCCGAACTGCTGGGCGTCACCAGCGATTCCCTGAAATACCGGATCGAAAAGCTGGGCATTGAGCAGCACGATCTGGCTTTGTAGCCGGCTTTCTTGTGTCCGTCGGTTTCCAAATGATTTTCCGGGCGCCTGCCGCGCAGACGCCCGGATGAAGAAGCGCGTCGATGCCCCGGTCAGCAGACGGACGCTTCCAGCTCTTTTACGGCCAGATCCTGGTAGGCATGGGTGAATTTGTGACAGAAGGCGTCCCAGCGGCGGCAGACATCGATCGTGGCCTCATCCATTCCAAACAGGTGCGGATGCGCAACCAGCGCCTTGATTTCTTCCGCCATTTCCTGAACCTGCGCCGGCTCCAGTCCCTGAAGAATTTCAGCGACGAATTCCTCCGGCTTGTACCAGCCCGCCGCCTTCTGAAGGTCGCGGTGGATCTGCGTTAAAAGAACGTTGCGGGGGCCTTCCCACAGTTCGTTAATGGCGGAATCGCGGTACAGGCGGGGCAGCGAGGAGAAATCCTCCATCACGCCGTGGCCGCCGAACAGCGACATGGCTTCGCGGATGACGTCGGTACAGTCCCAGGAAGCGGTGATCTTCTGCAGCATGATCAGTTCGCGGATGTTGAACCGGTGCCGGCGCGCGGGAAGAGGTTCGTCGACGCCCCGGCTGCCCTTGAGGCCGCCTTCGAGCTTCAGAAAATCGCGGTAAAGCTTGAAAGCGCCGGCGGTGGTCCGGCGGGTGGTTTGCCGGATTCTGTCCAGTTGGACGGTGACCAGAGGAAATTGATTCAACCGAAGCCCGAACGCATCCCGGAAGGAAATATATCTTTCCGCTTCCCGCACCGCCCGTGTCATGTAGGCCGCGGCGGAAAGCCCCACCGTCAGGCGTGAATAGGTGAGCACGATCCCCACCACATTGGCCACGCCTTTGTCCAGCGGCCCTACGGGGTAGGCCACCGCGCCGTTGAAAGTGAGTTCGGCCGTCGTCAGCTCGCTCGTGCCCATCTTCCATTTGATCCGGTCGATGGTGTATCCGTTGCGGATTTCCTTTTCCTTGTTGCCCGGAAGCCACGACGGCACGACAAACAGGGCCACCTTTTCCGAGCCGACCGGCTTGGCCGTCACCACGGCGTAATCCGCATGCGTGGCCGAGCAGAAGAATTTTGTTCCGTAGAGTTTCCAGGCGCCGTTATCCTTCACGGCTTCCAGAACATTGGACGGCACATCCGACCCGCCCTGGATTTCGGAGAGATACTGCGCGCCGATGGCGAAGTCGCCTGCGATGCCTTCCTTGCAGTGCCGGAGGATTTCTTTGGTCTCCGGCGAATCGGCGTATTGGTTGAGCAGTTCGACCAGGCCTTCCGTGCAGGTGACGGGGCAGCCGATGCAGGCCTCGCCGTTCTGGTAAATCACGAACATTTTAATCAGCTTGACCCAGGGAGAGGTTTTTTCCGAAAAGAACGCTTCGGAAAAAATCTCCCTTTCCATGATTTCCGTGTCGTGCGGCCGCACAATCCGGTCGATTCGGTTGTGATGGCCGTCGTAATGCAGCATGTAAGGGCGCTCCTCCGGCCTGGCGATCCGCTCGGCCATATCGCGCCACCGGAAAGAGGCTTTTTTAGAGACGGCTCGCGCTTCGGCATCCACCTCGCGCCAGAGGTCGCCGGTATAGTGGCGCACCACTTTCTGAATGAACGGGTCATCGGCATAGTAATCGACCGACTTCCGCCAGGACAGGAATTCATGGAAGCTATAGGGGTTGCTTCTATCCGAAAATGACATAAGGACCTCCTCAGGTAAATTGTAAACGTAATTCTTTTTTCAGGACTTTTCCCAGGGAATTTTTGGGAATCGCCTCGATAAACTTCACTTCCTTGATGCATTTGTAGGAAGCCAGATTCTTCTTGCAGTGGGCAATGATCTCTTCCGCCGTCAGCGCTGCATCCGGTTTCTTTACCACGAAGGCGACCGGAATCTCACCCCATTTGGCGTCGGGTTTTCCCACCACGGCTACGTCGGCAATACCCGGATACTGAATCAGCACCTGCTCCAGTTCGGCGGGATAAATGTTTTCGCTACCGCTGATGATCATGTCTTTGAGACGATCCACCACGTAGAGGAAGCCATCCGCATCTATTTTTCCCATGTCGCCGGAGCGGTAATAACCTTTTCCAACAACCGCCGTCGTTGCTTCCGGATTGTTCCAGTATCCCTTGAAAACCTGCGGGCCGAAGCAGCAGATTTCACCGACTTCGCCTGCCGGTAATTCCTCGTCGCTGTCCGGCCGCAGGATTTTGACCTGCCCGTGAAAAACCGTCTTGCCGGCTGAGTTCGATTTATCGACGCCCATGTCGGGAATCCAGAAGGTCACCGCGCCCGAATATTCCGTAATGCCGTAAACCTGTTCGACCTTGATGCCCATCTTGTCATAGGTCTCAATCAGGCTCCGGGGCACGGCGGAGCCGCCGCAGACCACGTGCCTGAGGGCGGACAGATCCTTCTTGGCGATGTCCGGCGCGAAGAGCATGAATTGTAGCATGGCCGGAACGGACATCATGAAGTTGATTTTTTCTTCGGCGATGACATCCCAGATCCGGATCGGGTCAAAGGCGGGCAGGAAAAAGGTGGTGCACCCGCTGTGAATATTGCCGAAGATCGGCGCGAGCCCGCCGATATGAAAAAGCGGCGCTACGGATAGAAAACGGTATTTGCAGGACCAGTCGATGGTATGCGCAAGCCCCACGGAAGCCCAGAACAGATTGTCGTGCGTCAGCATGACGCCCTTGGGCCTGCCGGTGGTGCCGGAGGTGTACATCAAAACCGCCGGATCGGGGCCGAAGCCGGCATAGGCCGGTTCGGCGGGTGATCCGCCGGCCAGGGCTTTTTCAAAATCATTGCCCTTGTTTCCTGGCTCGACGCACAGAAATGTTTTAACGGCCGTCTGTCCCTTCAAGGCTTCGGCGACCGGTGCGAACTCGGCATCGTAGAGCAGAAGCGCCGCTCCACTGTCCTGCAGAATATAGGCCAGCTCAGGAACCTGGAGACGCCAGTTGAGCATGAGCGTGATGACGCCGATTTTGGCCGCGCCGAACAGGGCCGTCGTAGCGTGCTCATTGTTCTTGCACAGGACGGCGATGCGCTCGCCTGAGGGCAAACCGTTTTGCTTAAGATAGGCGCCGAAGCGGTTGGCTCGTTCATTGGCTTCACGGAAATTGAAACGGTAATCGATCCCGGAGAAGGCTTCCAGCCCGGGGCTTAAGTATGCACGATTGAACAACATTTTTCCGATATTGATTTCCATAAACCTGACCTCCTGTTAGCGTAAGATAAGTAACCGGCGGTTATTCTACAAACCAGTGGTTACATTGTCAAGTTTATTTTTCGTTGGGGGTAAATATATGATATATATTTTTTATGAAACAAAGCAAAAAAAGTGGCAAAACATTTGCCCATGTTAAAAGCGAGGCCAAACAGGCCCGCCAGGCGGTCATCATCGAGGCGGCCGAGCGCGTGTTTGCCGTTAAACCGTTCAACAAGGTCAGCATCCGGGATATTGCCCGCGAGGCAGGCATCTCCCATGCCTCCATTTACCGGTATTTCCCGGATCAGCAATCCCTGTTCGTGGAGGCCTTTCTACAGGGGGCCGGCGAAATCGGCGATACGCTTGCCAAATTGATTGAAAGTGCCGAAACACCGGAAATTCTGAAGATTAGCAATGTTTATGTGACCTACTTGATGGACAACGATCAGTATTTTCGCATGATGACGCATTTTATGCTGGATGGTTCACTATCGGCGGAAAAAATTGAAAAGCTCAACGCCGCCGAGCGGAGGATCTTCGACCAGTTTGACCGGATGTTTCAGAAGATGAAGAAGCCGGAACCCGTCAGGCCTCTGTCTCATGCCTTTTTTGCGGCCCTGAACGGCGTGCTGATCACCTTTCGGAACTATCCCGGACGATCCTCCAAGGCAGTCCGCCAGCATATGCTCAACATAGCCGGGGTGATCGCAAGGAACTTTGAGAAGAAATGAAAATGACGTAAACAAAAAAACGGGTGCAATAAGGTAATGATGAACGAACTGGTAACCCTATCCATCAAAGATCATATCGCGGACGTCCGC
>DAOTJI010000019.1:0-16996 GCA_035448625.1 Smithellaceae bacterium
TTATTTTGACTTCGGCAAGTCGCCGATCACGTACTCAACGGTTCCACCCGTCCAGCCGCCGCGATAAATATTGCAGATCCGTTTCGGCTGGCATTTGGGACTGGGCGTTATTTTCGGGCAGGGAATCCGGCCTTCAACCGCCACCACACAATCGGTGCATCCGGGAGGAAATATTCCGTTCTTGTTGTTGTCTCCGTCAAAACCCGCATTGGGGCCGATGGAGGTGACGGCGGCTCCCCCGTCCTGAACTTTCCACGCCTTGCCGGGCAGGTTGACGGTTAAAGCGTAGTTCACACCATTGACCAGACTGATATCCACGGCCTCCGTGTCCGTATCCGTCGGATTCAGCGTGAACTCTCCCTGGGTGAATCCGGTAGGTTCGGGACAGGACAATTTACCGCCCAGCAAAATCGAGCCGGTCAGGCACTTCAGCGCATTTTCACCGGTTCGCGTCACTTCCACAAAGCTTCTTTTCGGAACCGTTCCCGTGCAATATCCGGCATTGGGACCGCCTTCCTGTTGAGGATCTTTGCACCACGTTGTGTTCTCGGCAACCCATTGATAGGAAATCATTTTGTTGACATCCTTGCACGCGCCTCCCGCCGCTCCCGTCACGAAGGCGATGGTGACGTCTTTGTCGGTTGCGTTGGTGATCTTGATGTTTGTGGCTCCTCCGGCGCCTTTCGGGGGTTTGGCGCAAATATTGACGCAATCATCCCCTTGATGGCAACCTTCGCAGTACTTGCACGTTGACGCATCCACTCCGCAATTCGGATTTTTTCCGCCCCTGTGCTTGCAGCACCAGGTGTTTGCCGGATTGGTCCAGCAGGGACCGCACCAGTCCGCATCCTCTTCGGTGCAGTAAGGAAACGACTGCATCGCTTTCACCGGGGCGCCGGCCAAATACTGATCTTTCGTGATTTCCATGACTTCCGATTCCGGCAGCGTTACCACATTTCTGGATAATTTATCTTTGAACTGGATGACGCCTCTCCCTTTCCGGTCGATGTTGTCCGTGAAATAGACCTTTTTGGAAACCGGATCGACCACCTTATAGTAGTTGCCGCATCCGGAAACGATAAAAACGAAAACAAACGACAGAAAAATCAACCCCGTTTTTTTCATCAGTGCTTCTCCTTTTCGGCATTACGGATGATGGTTGGACATGCCAACGGACGAGAAATTCCTTTTTTTGTGCGTTTGAGTATATTGGGCGGCGAATTGCGAGTCAAGAAGATTGTGGGCAGAGGATCCTGAATGACATGGCTGTGTCGTGGAGGCGTCGGTCGTGCGATCCTTATCCCTGTTTGTTGAGCAGCTCGGCCTGGCGGTGGGAGGCCAGCGCGTCGATCATGGCGCCGATGTTGCCGTTGATGAAGCTGTCCAGGTCATAGCGGGTGAGGTTGATCCGGTGGTCGGTGATGCGCCCCTGGGGGAAGTTGTAGGTGCGGATGCGCTCGGAGCGGTCGCCCGATCCGACCTGACTTTTGCGTGCCTGGGCCTGCTCGGCATTTTGTTTTTGCACCATGGCGTCCAGGAGGCGGGATCTTAATACTTTCATGGCCTTGGCCTTGTTCTTGAGCTGAGATTTTTCATCCTGGCAGGTGACGACGAGCCCGGTCGGGATGTGTGTGATGCGGACGGCGGAGTCCGTGGTATTGACGCTCTGGCCGCCGTGGCCGGTGGATCGGTAAACGTCGATGCGCAGATCGTTGGGGTCGATGTTCACTTCCACTTCTTCCGCCTCCGGCATGATGGCGACGGTGACGGCGGAGGTGTGAATGCGCCCCTGGGCTTCGGTGACAGGCACGCGCTGGACGCGATGGGTTCCGCTTTCGTATTTCAGGCGGCTGTATGCACCCTTTCCTTCAATCTGGGCGATGATTTCCTTGAAGCCGCCCATGCCGCCCGCAGGCGATGAGCTTACGATTTCCACTTTCCAGCCCTGGGATTCCGCGTAGCGTGCATACATCCGGAACAGATCGCCGGCGAAGAGACCGGCTTCATCGCCGCCGGTTCCCGCGCGGATCTCCAGGAAGACGTTTTTGTCGTCGTTGGGGTCTTTGGGCAGAAGCAGAACCTTAATTTTTTCTTCCAGCGCGGCAAGCTCCTGCTGCAACTGCGGGATTTCCTCTTTGGCCAGCGCTTTCAGCTCTTCGTCGCTGTCCGCAAGGAGTTCCCGGTTTTGAGCCAGGCTCGTCTTGACCTTTTCATAACTGCGGATCGTGTCCACCAGATCGGAGAGGTCCGCGTGCTCCTTGGCGTATTTCTGATAGAGCCCCTGCTTGGAGACGACCTGCGGATCGGACAAAAGCCCCTCGAGTTCCCGGTAGCGGAGTTCAATGTCACGAAGTTTGTTGAGGATCTTGTCCATGGTTTTGCCGTTTGGTTTTGGTTGGAAATGGAGGCGAGGGGTAAAACGCATTTACAGCGCTTCCCGGTTGTCGGGAACGCGCTATAAATGTCGGGGCACTTTGTTCATCATGAGAATGGGTGTCCTTGGGCGCTCCGCCGGGAACGGGGCGCGTCCAGCGGATTATTTTACGGTTTTCTTTTTTGGGGTCGTGACGGCTGCCGGTTTTGCCTCGTATTTTCTCTTGAATTTCTCCACGCGTCCCGCCGTGTCGATGATTTTCTGCTTGCCGGTCATGAACGGATGACAGTTGGAGCAGATTTCGATCTTGATGTCCTTTTTGGTGGAGCGCGTTTCGATTACGTTGCCGCATACGCACGTGATGGTCGTCGGTTTGTAATCCGGATGAATCCCTGCTTTCATTGATCTTTTCCTCCCGGCTTCCGATCCTTGATGCCGATCGAGAGCCTTTGTCGTTTTAACAAGATGTGGTGCCTATACCATAAACTTTGAAAATTCAAGATATTTCTTACGAATTCATGGAATCCAAGAATTCCTGATTGGTGTCCGTCTTCTTGATCTTTCCGATGATGAATTCCATCGCGTCCACCGGGTTCATTTCCTGCAGCAGGCGCCGCAGAATCCAGACGCGGTTGAGATTGTTTTTGGGGATCAGCAGTTCCTCTTTGCGCGTGCCGGAGCGGATCAGGTCGAACGCGGGGAAGATGCGGCGGTCGGCGATGCGGCGGTCCAGATGCAGTTCCATGTTGCCGGTGCCCTTGAACTCTTCATAAATGACCTCGTCCATGCGGCTGCCCGTATCGATGAGCGCCGTGGAGATGATGGTGAGCGAGCCGCCGTTTTCGATGTTGCGGGCAGCGCCGAAGAAGCGCTTGGGTTTGTGCAGGGCGTTGGAATCCACGCCGCCGGAGAGCACCTTGCCGGATGGCGGAACAACCGTGTTGTAGGCGCGGGCCAGACGGGTGATGGAGTCGAGCAGAATGACGACGTCCTTTTTGTGCTCCACCAGCCGTTTGGCTTTTTCAATCACCATTTCCGCGACCTGGACGTGGCGGGTGGCCGGTTCGTCGAAGGTTGAGGAAATGACTTCACCTTTCACGCTGCGCTGCATGTCGGTCACTTCTTCGGGGCGTTCGTCGATCAGAAGCACCATCAGAACGACTTCCTTGTGGTTGGCCGTGATGCTGTGGGCGATGTCCTGCAGCAGAACGGTTTTCCCGGCGCGCGGCGGGGAGACGATGAGCGCGCGCTGCCCCTTGCCGATGGGAGCGAACAAATCCAGGGTTCGGGTGGAGTAGTTTTCGGGATCGAATTCCAGGTTGAGCTTTTCCTGGGGATACAGGGGCGTCAGGTTGTCGAAAAGAATCTTGTCTCGGGCCTGCTCCGGGCTTTCAAAGTTGACCTCGTCGACTTTCAGCAGGGCAAAGTATTTTTCGCCTTCCTTGGGGGGGCGGACTTCGCCGGAAATCGTGTCGCCGGTCCGCAGATTGAAGCGGCGGATCTGCGAGGGGGAAATGTAGATGTCGTCCGGGCTGGGCAGATAGTTGTAATCGACCGCGCGCAAAAAGCCGAATCCGTCCGGCAGAATTTCCAGGACGCCGGAGCCGGAGATTACGCCGTTTTGTTCCGCCTGGGTCTGCAGGATGGCAAAGATCAAATCCTGGCGACGCATGCCGCTGGCCCCGGGGACTTCCAGATCCTTGGCCAGATGATTCAGCTCACTGATGGGCAGTCTCTTGATGTCTTCGATGTTCATAATTTTTCCTTATGGATGAAATGACAGGCTCGATATTGAAGGTTGGACATGTATGGTCTGCATTAATTTTCCAGAAGCAAACGAGGAGACTCGCAATCTTAAAGCAGGTACGAATTGAATATCGGCTTGTTTATTTGAATACTTGAATCGCTCCAACAGGCAGGGCTCGATGAGCCTCTGACGAATTCGCCGCTACGCTATATGAAACCTGAGCGGCTGTCAAGGAATTTTCTGGGCCCGGGCCGGCTCGGGATTTGTGCTCCGGATTCCCCAAGTTTTTTCTTGATTCCTGGGCCGCCCTGAAATAAATGAAATTTATAAATTTTTTTGACGAGAGGATCATGAAATCATGCAAGAGAAAAATCCCGGGGAAGGGGCGGATAAGCCGGAAGCCGCCGGTTTTGGAGAAATTGGCCTGGAGGATCTGAGTCCGGAGCTGAAGGCGGCCTGCGCGCGCGCGGGCTGGCCGTCGCTGGTGCCGGTGCAGGCGAAAACCATCCCCTATCTGATGGCCGACCGGGATGTGATGATTCAGTCGCGGACCGGCAGCGGCAAAACGGGGGCCTACCTGCTGCCGATTATCCGGAAAATCGATCCCGCGAAAAACGTCGCCCAGGCGCTGGTTCTGGTGCCCACCCGCGAACTGGCCCTGCAGGTCTTCCGCGAAGCGCAGGTGCTGACGGAGGGAACCGGGCTCAAGACGGCCGTGGTTTACGGCGGCGTCGGCTACGGCCCCCAGCTCGAAGCCTTCCGTTCGGGCGCCCAGCTCGTGGTCGGCACGCCGGGGCGCATTCTCGATCACCTGCTCAAGAACACCCTGACGCTGGACCACCTGAGGATGCTGATTTTTGACGAAGCGGACCGGATGCTGTCCATGGGATTTTACCCGGACATGGTCAAAATCCGCAAATATATCCCGACGGGCAAAATCGCGAGCAGCATGTTTTCCGCCACGTTTCCCCCGCAGGTGATTCGCCTGGCCGGCCAGTTTTTGCGTGAGCCCGAACTGCTGAGTTTAAGCGGCAATGAAGTGCACATCGCCGAAAGCGAGCACATTTATTACGTGGTGCCGGGCATGCGCAAGGAACGCTCGCTGGTGAGGATTATCGAGATTGAAAATCCCGCCTCGGCCATCATCTTCTGCAACACGAAAGATACGGTCCATTACCTGTCCATCGTGCTGAAGCGCTTCGGCTACGACGCCGACGAGCTCAGCTCCGATCTGGCCCAAACCGCGCGGGAAAAGGTGATGGCGAGGGTGCGGCGCGGGGCGCTCCGCTTTCTGGTGGCGACCGACGTGGCGGCGCGGGGCATCGACATTCCCGATCTGTCGCACGTCTTTCAGTATGAGCCGCCGGAAGACCCGGAAGCCTACATTCACCGGGCCGGGCGCACCGGCCGGATGGGCTCGAGCGGCGTGGTGATTTCGCTCGTCGCGGAAATGGAAAGATTCAAGATTCAGAGCATCGCCCGTTTTTACAATATCCGCATGGATGAACGTCTGCTCCCCGGCGATGAGGAGCTGGAGAAGGTCGTCACCGAAAGGATCACCGCACTTCTGGAGGCGCGCCTGCGCGGCCGCGACAACATCCAGATCGAGCGCATGCAGCGCTTTAAGCCGCTGGCGCGCAGTCTCGCGCAGTCCGAGGAGGAGCTGGCCATCATTACCATGCTGCTCGACGATTACTATCAGCAGTCCCTGCACGCGCCGCCGTCTCCGCCCGCGGCCGAGGAAGCGGAAGAGGGGGGCATGCCCGGGCCGAAACCGAAGGCTCAGCGCCCGAATCAAAGGCCGCGGTCCAGAAACCGGAAAGAGAAAAAGCAGCACCCCTAAGGAGTTGACTTTTGAGGAGCCGTGATTTAATAACACAGGCAGCCGGGGAGAAAAACACGGGAGAATGGGAGCGGTCATGAAGAAGAAGGATTTGCTGAATAAACCCGTCGAGCACATCGACATCAAAAAAATCAACGCGGCGGACATCATCCGGGCTATGAGAAAAATGTCCTTTTCCGCTCGCGATCTGGCCTCGGCGGCCGAAATTTACGACCGGATGCTCCGGGAAAAAAACTGCGCGGTCATCTTGACGCTGGCCGGTTCCACGAGTGCGGCCGGCTGCATGCAGGTGTACGTGGACCTGGTGAAAAACAACATGGTGGACGTGATCGTGGCGACCGGCGCGTCGATTGTCGACATGGATTTTTTTGAAGCCCTGGGTTTCCGGCACTACCAGGGAACGCCGTTCGTGGACGACAAGCTTCTGCGCAGCCTGTACATTGACCGCATTTACGACACGTACATCAGCGAAGACGATCTGCAGCACTGCGACCGGACCATCCGGACCATTGCCGACTCGCTGGAACCCCGCCCCTATTCGTCTCGGGAATTTATCGCCGAAATGGGCAAATACCTGACGAAGCACGCCAAAAAGAAAAATTCTCTGGTGCAGGCGGCCTATGAAAACGATGTGCCGATCTTCTGCCCCGCGTTTTCGGACAGCTCCGCCGGTTTCGGGCTCGTTCTGCATCAGGTGGAACATCCGGAAAATCACCTGTCCATCGATTCCGTCAAAGACTTCCGGGAGCTGACCGAAATAAAAATCAAGGCGGGCACCACCGGTCTTTTGATGATCGGCGGCGGCGTGCCGAAAAACTTTGCCCAGGATACCGTGGTTTGCGCCGAGATTCTCGGATATAACGTGACCATGCACAAATACGCCGTCCAGATTACCGTGGCCGATGTCCGCGACGGCGCCTGCTCGAGCTCCACACTTAAGGAAGCCAATTCCTGGGGCAAGGTGGATTCCTCCTGCGAACAGATGGTGTACGCCGAAGCCACCACCGCGCTGCCCCTGCTGGCCAGCTACGCCTATCACAAGGGAAGCTGGAAAAAGCGTAAAAAACGGGCGCTGTCCCGGATTTTTGCCGGCGACTCCGGAAGCCTTAAGAAAAAGTTTTAGATGCTCAATCAAATAAACGGGTGCCCTTAACCCGTCTTCCTATCTGCGTCAGTGTGATTGTGAAAAAGGGCCGTCCCATCATGGACCGGCCGCGCGTGACGTTCCACATTCCTTGCATGACAAGACCAATATTGTTGCAGTAAAGCGCCATCGTATCGGAAACCGTTTCTTACTCTATTTTTTAAAGGAGGGTTCTATGGGCAATGTTTACCTGGAAAAGCCGTGGCTGAAGAATTACGACAAACACGTTCCACCTGAACTCCGGTATGAAGAGAAAAGTTTTACCGATTTATTCTCGGAAGTGGTCGCGAGGTATCCCGACAAGGCCGCTTTGATTTACCTGGGACGGTCGCTGACTTTCCGGGATGTCGATGTTCTTTCCAATCAACTCGCCCATTTTTTCATCAAAAAAGGCCTGAAGCCCGATGATGTCGTCGGCCTGCATTTGCCCAATATTCCTGCGCACTACATTGCCGTATTGGCGGCGCAAAAGGCCGGCTGCATCACGACGGGGCTGTCTCCGTTGATGACGCCGCATGAGATGGCGCACCAGCTTGCGGATTCGGGGACGAAGATTGTCCTCACGGTGGACGTGCTCTATTCCAAGATAGCGGAGGTGGCCGATCAAGCGCCCTTCTCGACGGTGATCGTGTCGGAAATTGCCGATTTCCTGCCCGGCGTGAAGCGTGTGCTGGGGAAGCTTTTGAAAAAAATCCCCACGGCCGAGGTGAAACCCATTGCCGGGAAGACGGTTTCGCGCTTCATGGACGTCTTGAAGGAAATGCCCAAAGACCACGTGGCGGTCAAGCGCACATTCGACGACGCCATCTTCATGATGTACACGGGGGGCACGACGGGGCCCGCCAAGGGGGCCCTGCTTACCCAGCGAAGCTACCTGAGCAACCGCCACCAGACCCTGACCTGGCTGGACATCCAGCCGGAGGATATCGCCCTTTCCGCCTTTCCCCTTTTTCATATCGCGGGACTTGCCCTGGGCGGATTCACGATGACCCGGGGGGTTACCCAAATCTGCGTTCCCAACCCGCGCGATACGCACTTTATCATTGAAGCGCTGAAAAAATACCGCCCCACCTTCTTCGTGAACGTTCCCACGGTCTTTTTTGAATTGCTGAAAAAGCCCGAGTTCAAAGCGCTCGATCTCAAGGGGCATCTCAAATGGTGCATGAGCGCCGCTGCGCCGTTTCCGGCGGAGAACATCAAAGAACTCGAAGCGATTATCGGCGAGGGAAATTTCATCGAACTCTACGGCATGACGGAGATGTCGCCGGTGATGATCTGCAATCCCCTCAAGGGCAAGAAAAAACCGGCGTCCATCGGCATGCCGTTTCCCGACACGATGGTTCAGCTCCTCGACACGGCGACCGGGAATCCCGTGGCGCCGGGCGAACCGGGTGAGATCGTCATCTGCGGACCGCAGCTCATGCGGGAGTATTTCAACAAGCCCGAAGAAACCGCCAACGCCGTGCGCGACGGATGGATGCACACCGGGGACGTGGCGAAGATGGACGAAGACGGCTACTTTTATCTGGTGGACCGGGTGAAGGACATGGTGATCGTGTCCGGATTTAAAGTCTTTACGCGGGAGCTGGACGAAATCCTGGTGACGCATCGGGATGTTCAGATGGCGGCGAGCATCGGCCTGCCCGATCCGGAGCGCCCGGGATCGGAGCGCGTGGGCTGCGCCATCGTTTTGCATGAAGGCGTGGAAAAAACCGAGGCGAAGAAAGAAGAGATTCGCGCCTTTCTCAAGGAACGGGTGGCGCCTTACAAGATGCCGCGCGTCATCGAATTCATGGACGAGCTTCCCACAAGCGGTGTGGGCAAAGTGCTCAAGCGCGAATTGAAAAAGAAGATGTCGGTTTAGGAGATGATTTTCGAAAGACGGAAGTCCGCCGCCGGGGGGAACCTCCGCTTGACCGGGTTTTAGTCCTCCCGGCGGGCTTTCATCTGCCGCTTCGTCGCGTCCAGTTCCATCTTGCGCAGGCGTACGCTTTGCGGCGTCACTTCCACCAGTTCGTCTTCCGCGATGAATTCGATGGCCTGGTCGAGGGACAGAATCCGCGGCGGCCGCAGGATCACGGTGGCGTCCGAGGTGGAAGCCCGCATGTTGGTGAGCTTTTTTTCCTTGACGATGTTGACGTTGAGGTCCTGCGGGCGGTTGCGCTCGCCCACGATCATGCCCGCGTAAACATCCGTTCCGACATCCACGAGCATCTCCCCGCGGTCTTCCATGGCATAGCTGGCATAGGCCGTTACGCGGCCCGCGCGGTCGGCCACCAGCACACCCGTGGCGCGCTGGGGAATCGCGCCGAACCACGGCGCGTAGTCTTCCAGCAGGGAATTCATCACGCCGCCGCCCTTCGTGTCGGTCAGAAACTGGCCGCGAAAGCCGATGAGGCCCCGCGAGGGAATCAAAAATTCCATGCTGACCCGGCCGCTTCCTTTATTGACGAGACTTTCCAGTCTTCCTTTGCGGATGGAAAGCTTCTCCGTGATGCGGCCCACGAACTCTTCGGGGATGTCCAGAAACAGGCGCTCGACGGGTTCGAAAATCTTGCCGTCCGTTTTTTGGGTGATGACCTGCGGCTTGGACACGGTCA
This sequence comes from Smithellaceae bacterium, assembly GCA_035448625.1. Lineage (GTDB taxonomy): Bacteria > Desulfobacterota > Syntrophia > Syntrophales > Smithellaceae > UBA8904. Next base: position 9,709 of record DAOTJI010000019.1, read on the forward strand.
TCTCGAATCCTTCGCGGCGCATGGTTTCGATCAGGACGGCCATCTGCAGTTCGCCCCGTCCGCACACTTCAAATGCGTCGGTGCGGTCCAGTTTTTTGATCCGGACCGCCACATTGCGCAGCGCTTCCTTTTCGAGCCTTTCCAGGAGATGGCGGGACGTCAAATACTTGCCCTCTCTGCCGGCGAAGGGGCCGTCGTTGACGTAGAAGATCATGGAAACGGTCGGTTCGTCCACCGTCAGCCGGGGCAGGGCCTGCGGACGGTCCTCCGATGAAATCGTGTCGCCGATGGTGACGTTTTCCACGCCGGCCAGGCAGATAATATCCCCCGACTCTGCGACCGTAACCGGTTTTTTAGCCAGGCCGTAGAAGGTATAAAGAGCGGACAGTTTGACGCCGCCGACGGTCTTCTCTTTTGCGCAGAGCGTATAGGGTTTGTTGATTTCCAGTTTTCCGGCCTGCAGGCGGCCGACGGCCATCTGGCCGACATACGGGTCATAATCCAGATTCGTCACTAAAAATTGCGTATTGGCTCCGTCGTCGCCGGCGGGCGCGGGTATGGCTTCGAGGATTGCCCGCAGAAGCGGCTGAAGATCGGAACTGTCATCGCCCGGGGTTCTGTGGCTTACACCGGTCTTGGCATTGGTGTACAGAATGGGGAACTCAATCTGGTCTTCTTCGGCCCCCAGATCAATGAAGAGATCGTAGGTTTCGGAGATGACTTCTTCCGCGCGCGCGTCCGGCCGGTCGATTTTGTTGACGACGAGGATGATCGGCAGATGCCGCGCCAGAGCTTTTTTCAGCACGAAGCGGGTTTGGGGCAAGGGACCTTCGCTCGCGTCCACCAGCAGCAGGGCACCGTCCACCATGTTGAGGCTGCGTTCGACTTCCCCGCCGAAATCGGCGTGGCCCGGCGTATCGACGATGTTGATTTTAACGCCCTGATACTCCACGGCCGTGTTTTTGGCCGCAATCGTGATGCCTCGCTCTTTTTCCAGCGCCATCGAATCCATCACGCGGTCTTCCACCGCCTGGTGGGAGCGGAAAATACCGGTCTGCTTGAGCAAGGCGTTGAGCAGCGTGGTCTTGCCGTGGTCGACGTGGGCGATGATGGCGATATTTCTCAAATGTTCTTTTTTCATAGGCTTCTTTCTTGATTCAGGGCTTTGGGATGTCTTCAGGCTTCGGATGAAACGAATCGCAACCGGCAGGAGATTCCTGGATGCATTTCCCCTAAAACGGGCTTCCCCATAGCAAAATATCGCCGATGAAACCAGCGATTTTTTTTCAGGGGTTTGCCATCCGCCATTCACTTTTTTTCTCCCGGTCTTTACAAATCCGCCTTGAATCACTATACTTTCCGCGCAGTCAAAAAATCGCATGGGAGAGGCACAGGAAATGACCTACATCAAAATCAATTTTGGCGGTAATTTCGAAGACGAATTCCAGAAAGCGGTGGATGAAGTCTTCCACCTGGTTCGTCCGGCCTTCAAAAATTATGAATGCATCTGGCGCCCCGGCGTGGATGTGTGCGAATCGGCGGATGAAGTGATCGTTCTGGCCGACATGGCGGGACTGAACAAGGAGGATCTGCAGATCGAGGTCAATCGCCTCAAACTCAAAGTTTCCGGGGTTCGCAAGGCGGTTCAGCTTCTGCAAAATGCCCGGTACCGTCAGGCGGAAATCCCGCACGGGTATTTCGAAAGAAGCATTGCCCTGCCGGCGCCCGTCGACGCGCAATCCTCCGTTGCCTCTTACGCCGACGGCATTCTGATGGTGCGGATGCGCAAACTGCCGGTCAACAAGACACACCGGATTTCGGTCTTTTCGGCACCCTAGCGGCTGCCGGCCCGACGACAACAGGAGGTTACCATGACGGAACAAAATGTTTCTGAAAATAAAAACACGTTCAATATCCCGGAAGTGATTCCCATTTTGCCCCTGCACAACGTGATGGTGTTTCCCAAAACGATGATTCCGCTGGAGGTGACGGGCAACGCATCGGTGATGGTGGATGAAGCCATGACCAAAGACCGGCTGGTGGGCCTGATCATGGCCAGAAAGGAGCCGGACGCCGCCCGCCCCTATGCCAAAGAAGACCTGCACGCGATGGGCACCTGCGCGGTGATACTGAAGATGGCCAAGACGGCGGAAAACCGCACGCAGCTTCTTTTGCAGGGGCTCAGCCGTTTTTCCATCGAAGAGCTGATCGAGGGAAAGCCGTATCAGCAGGCGCGCATCCGGCTGGTGGACGAAAAGGAAGTGAAGGATCTCGAAACCGAGGCGCTGATGGCGAATCTGCTGACGCTGTTTGACCGGATTTTGAAGCTTTCGCCGTTTCTGCCGCCGGAGTTCGGGCCGATGGCCAAGTCCATTACCGAAGCGGGAACGCTGGCCGATCTGATTGCGTCGATCATCAACGCACCGGTGGAGGAGAAGCAGAAAGTGCTGGACACGGCCGACGTCAAGCTGCGCCTCAAAGAGCTGACGCGCATGGTCAACCATCAGATGGAAGTGCTTGAACTGGGCAACAAAATCCAAACCAAAGTCAAGGACGACATCGACAAGAACCAGCGGGAATATTACCTGCGCCAGCAGCTGAAGGCCATTAAACAGGAGCTGGGCGAGAGCGACGAAAACACGGTGGAGACGGACGAGTACCGCAAGAAAATTGAGGAGAAAAATCTGCCCGAGGAAGCCAAGAAGGAGGCGCTGCGCGAGCTGGAAAGGCTTTCGCGCATGCATCCGTCTTCGGCGGAATATACGGTTTCCTCCACCTACCTCGATTGGATCACGGCGCTGCCGTGGCATGAAGCCACGACGGATAACCTGGATATCGCCGCCGCGCGCAAGATTCTGGACGAAGATCATTACGGACTGGCCAAACCGAAAAAGCGGATCATCGAGTATCTGGCGGTCCGCAAGCTCAAGCCGGATTCCAAAGGTCCGATCCTCTGCTTCGTGGGGCCTCCGGGCACCGGCAAAACCTCGCTGGGTCATTCCATCGCCCGCGCGCTGGGGCGCAAATTCTGGCGCATCGCGCTGGGCGGCGTGCGTGACGAAGCGGAAATCCGCGGCCATCGCCGTACCTACATCGGCGCGCTGCCGGGAAGGATCATTCAGGGACTGAGGCGCGCGGAGTCGAACAACCCCGTGTTCATGCTCGATGAAATCGACAAGCTCGGCAGCGACTTCCGGGGCGATCCCTCTTCGGCGCTCCTCGAGGTGCTGGACCCGCAACAGAACAACACCTTTACGGATCATTATCTGGATGTGCCGTTCGATTTGTCGAAGGTGCTGTTCATCGCCACGGCCAACATGCTCGACACGATTCCGCCTGCGCTGTTGGACCGCCTGGAAGTGATCGAACTGAGCGGCTATACGCAGGAAGAGAAGATGAAAATCGCCGAGCGGTATCTGATTCCGCGGCAGCTTGCGGAAAACGGCCTTACGGCTTCCCAGTTCAAGCTGACGGGCAAGGCGCTTTCCATGATCATCACCGGCTACACGCGGGAAGCGGGCGTGCGCAACCTCGAGCGTGAGATCGCCAACGCCTGCCGCGGCGTGGCGGCGCAAATTGCCGAAGGAAGCCTCAAGTCCAAAACCGTAATGGAAAAAGACGTGCACCGGTATCTGGGCGCTCTGCGCGTACCGACCGACACCGACGCGCGGATCACGAAACCGGGCATCGCCATCGGCCTGGCCTGGACGCCCGTGGGCGGCGACATGCTGTTCATCGAAGCCACCGCCATGAAGGGCAAGAAGGGGCTCACGCTGACCGGACAGCTGGGCGACGTCATGAAGGAATCCGTCGCGGCGGCGCTGAGCTTTCTGCGCACCAACGCTCGCGAGCTGGGCGTGAATCCCGACTTTTTCGAAGACCGCGACATCCACATCCACGTTCCGGCGGGCGCGACGCCCAAGGACGGCCCATCGGCGGGCGTCACGATGCTGACGGCGCTGACCTCGCTTCTGACCAACCGCAAGGTGAAGAAGCAACTGGCGATGACCGGAGAGATCACGCTGCGCGGCGCGGTGCTGCCCGTGGGCGGCATCAAGGAAAAAGTGCTCGCGGCCTATCGTGCGGGAATCAAAACCGTCATTCTGCCCGCGTGGAACCGGAAGGATCTCGATGATATTCCGGCCGACGTGAGGAAAAAGGTGAAATTTCATTTTGTGAGCGACATGATGGAGGTGCTGCGGCTCGCGCTGGAGCCGGCCAAAGAAAAACCGGTGAAACCAAAAGCAGGAAAGAAGGCGGTAAATCCCGGAAGAAAGAAGCCGGCGGCCAAAGGGGTAAAGAGCAGGACGAAAGCTGCGCGCAAGCCGGCTTCAAAAAAGAAATGATGTCCCTTCCCTCCCGCGAAGAGAAAAAGCCGCACCCCGCTGCGGGGTGCGGCTTTTTCTCGGCACGGCGGACGGCAGGCCGGTGAAACGGTTTACGCTGAACTTTTGAGCGGGGGTTGCAGAGCTCTGAAAGAAATGGCGATGGCATGATTCAGCCAAAAGCACCCAAACATCCTTTCCAGGTCCATCTAAACAAGGGGAATGCCATGGAGGTGACCTACCGTGAATCCGAATGCCCTTTTCCGGAAGCTCTTGAACAAAATCATCGGTTTCGTTGAAGTCTTCCGTCAGCGGAACCGTTCTTTGGTCAACGGTTCCCGCTTGCCGGTTGAATCCATCCTGTGTTTCCGATCATGATCGGCCGCTATTCCATATTCCAATTCGTGGTCCCTGACGCCTGAATCTTGTTTTTTCGATCCGGTGTGCTATGGTGCAAGCCATGCAGCCGATCATCATTCCCCGCAAGGAACACCGGATCTCCCGGAAAAAGATCAGCCGGAACGTTCTTCGGACACTGTACCGACTCCACGAAAACGGTTTCATTGCTTACTTGATGGGGGGGTGTGTTCGCGACCTGCTGCTGGAACGCACCCCCAAAGACTTCGACGTCGCAACAGACGCCAGACCCGGTCAGATCAAACGTCTCTTTCGAAATTGCCGTCTTGTCGGCCGCCGTTTCAGGCTGGCCCATCTGCACTTTGCAGACGAAATCATCGAAGTTTCCACGTTTCGGGCCGATGCCCTGCCTGAAGAATCGGAAACGGCAAGGCCGTCTCCCAACAACCACAAACCCCGTCACCTCAAAGATGATTCCGGAATGGTCCTGCGGGACAACGTCTTCGGCACACCCGAACAGGATGCCCTCCGCCGTGACTTTACGATCAATGCCCTTGCCTATAATATTGCAGACTATTCGATCATTGACTACTCGACCGGACTCGCCGACCTCCGCGACGGGCTCATTCGCCCGATCGGCGACCCGTCCGTACGATTTACGGAAGACCCGGTGCGTATGCTCCGCGCCGTTCGTTTTGCCGCATCCCACCAGTTTGTCGTCGAAGCCGCCGCGTGGGAGACCCTCTGTGCCCTGTCCTCCACCATTTCCCGCGCGTCGCCGGCAAGGCTCTATGAAGAGATGTTGAAACTCTTCCTGCTCGGCGCTGCCGGGCGGGCTTTCGGTCTGCTGCACACCAGCGGACTTCTTGCCGCCCTTTTCCCCGGTCTCAGCAAGTGGCTCGGCGGAAACGCCCGGCGTCTGAACATCATGAACGCAAATCTTGAATACCTCGACTGCCGATGCCGGACGGGAATGTCGTCATCCCCGGCGCTCTTCTTTGCCGCATTCTTCGGTCCCCTCCTCGCGGAAACAACGCCGGCCGGCGGGCGGGACGGCGTCCCGGGCCGATGGATACGGGAGGTCGCGTGTGCAGATCTGATGAAAGAGTGCTCCGGGACCGTGAACATTCCCGGAAAGGTCGCCAACCAAATGCGCAACATCCTTGCCATGCGGCACTCGCTTCACAAGGTGCCGCCGCGTCGTCCTTCCGTCATCGTCAACAGACCCGAATTTGCAGACGCCCTGGCGACCCTGCCTCTGGAAGGCATGGGGGGAGGGGAAAATCAATCCGCCCTGGCATGGTGGAATGCGTTTCTTTCAGGGAAGCCTTCTTCCATTGCGGAAACGCCGACCGATGAAGCGCCGGCGAAACGAAACAGGAGGCGGAAACGAAGACATCGGACAAAAGGGACACCCGAAAAACAGTAAGTTTCTCACGGTGGAATCAGAGCCTTCCGGTCGTCGCGGAACCGGTTATGATCCGGTATTCGCCGGCTCCGGGATTTTTTACCGGAAGAATTTGGTATACACGGGTTCTTGCGCCCAGGAACGGATGGCATTCCAGTCTCGGTAATCTCCCTCAGGGGTTCCCTTGGACTTCAAAATCTTTTTGTATATCCAGGACAGGTTGCCGTAATGCATCGCGCCGGCAAAGGTTCCAAGGCTCACGGGCTTGATCTCCGGCACCTCCTTGAGGAGGGGGTCCATATAGGCCAGCACTTCAGCCCGGTTTTTTTCGGTCGGCCTGGACAGCGTCATGCACACGAGGAAATAGGCTACAGGCACCCGCCGCAGAACCTCTTTGTTCTTTTTGACAAAATCCACCGCTTCCGACATCCACTTGCCCATGTAGATGGCGCTCCCGATGATTACGCCCTGATAGGATCCGATGTTGCGGGCATTCTTGATCAACGCCACGTCCGCGCTTACGCCTTTGGCGCAAAGCTCTTTGGCGACGGCATCGGCAACTCCCCCGGTTGAACCGTACTTGCTGGCGTACGTGACCAATACTTTCTTTTCCATTTTGCCTGTGCATTTCCCTTCCGGAAATTTTATTTCCGCTGCGCGGCTGAGCCCGGCCCCCGACATATTCCCAAGCATCAGGGCCGTAACAAAGCCGCCGGACAAGATCAGCATTTCCCGACGACTGACTTCCCATCCTTCCTTTTGCCTGTTTTCCACAAGAGCCTCCCTTTCTGTTTTTTCACCGCTATATACTCCTGATGCGTTCAAAATGAAAGCCCATGCCCGGAGGATCCGCCATAGATGCCGGAAGTCGGGAGCATTCAAAATCTCTCAAAGGGAATCTGGAAAAAGCCTTCCTGTGCTTTTTGCCTGCATCAGCGTTTCATCCGGAAATATATTTTTTTTGGAGGGTTCTGTACCGGTATCTGTTTCGTGGATTCAACAGCGGCGGCATCGCGCTGGGAGGGGCCTCGGGAACCTGAAGCTGCTGGAGTTTATGAAGACAAGCCCGTACGTTCGGCAGTCGCTGCCGTTTTAAAAAGAAATAAGCCATGCTGACGAAAAGATCCCGGGGGAAGACGCCGCTGATTTTCTCAAATCCCAGGCTTTGAAATCCGTCACGGATAATGGTGGCACAGCT
>DAOTJI010000019.1:17096-37396 GCA_035448625.1 Smithellaceae bacterium
AATTCGCCCAGCGCCGGCCGGAAAAAATATTCTTCCGGACTCATGGCCTCGTTCTCGTTCATCCAATGCGAGAAATTGAAGACTTTCCCGTTCACCTGTACGGCCAGGTGCCCGAGAAACGACAAGGGGTATTTCACGAGCCGTTCATTGAAGTAGATCTCGACCCGGGAAATATCGGGCACCGGCGCTTCCGGCCACACGAGAATGATGGGACGGCCGGTTTCATAATCGATCTGCGGCAGACGGCGGGCGCATACCTTCTTCCCGCTCCAGTGCGCCAGATACCCGCTCCAGATTTTTTCGCCCTCCAGATGCCGGCTGCCGTTTTCTCCGGCCAGGAAGGACCGTTCACCGGTTTTGGTCAGCACGCCCCTGTAAATGATGTTTTCCATGGCAGGGATCTTCCTGGAAGGCCCTCCGGTTGTTTTACTCAAGGGAAAAATTTTCCGGGATTGAAAAGATTCTCCGGATCGAGCAGTCCCTTCAGCCGCTTCATGAGAATCAAACTTGCCCCGTGCTCCGTCTCCATAAAGCGGCTCTTTCCGATGCCGACGCCGTGCTCGCCGGTGCAGGTGCCTTCAAACTCCAGCGCTTTCATGACGATGCTGCGGCTGGCCTCTTCCACGCGCGCCCAGCGTTGCGCGTCCTGCGGATCGTCCATGACGTGGACATGAATATTGCCGTCGCCGGCATGGCCGAAGAGGTAAGCCGTCAGGTCCCGCACCTCGTTTTTGCTGAAGTCCACCATTTCGCTGTAACGTGAAAGCGGCACCGCCACGTCCATGATCAGGGGCGAGAGGCCCGGGTGATGCCGCTTGATGGATTCATAGGTTTGATGCCGGATTTCCCAGAGGCGCGCTCTTTCTTCAGCGCCGATTCCGCGATCGAGGGAAAGCGCGCCGTCGGCAAAGCAGATTTCCTCCACGAAAGCCATTTCATCCGCCAGCCCCTGCCGGCTGTACCCGGAAAATTCCATGAGCAGCGTGGGGTTTTCCTCCAGCGTCATTCCCCGGTCGGCGTTGAGCACGCGCACGACGTTGGCGTCCAGAAACTCCATGGCGGCGGGCGCCAGCCCGGCGCGCATGATCTGATACACCGTTGTGGTGGCGTTCAAGACGGAGGGGAAGGTCGCGCGCACGGCCATGAAATTCACCGGCAGACCGGCAAGCTTCAGCGTGGCTTCCGTGATGATGCCCAGCGTTCCTTCCGATCCGGTAAAGAGAGCGGACAGGTTGTACCCCGACGAGCTTTTGCGCGCACGGTTGCCGGTACGAATGACATCGCCTTCCGGCAACACGACCGTGAGGCGCATGACGTAATCCTTTGTCGCGCCGTAGCGCACCGAGCGGATGCCGCTGGCGTTGTTGCCGATCATGCCGCCGATGGTGGCCGCCGCCCCAGGATCGGGCGGAAAGAAGAGGCCATCGCGGGCCAGGGTCTTGTTGAGTTCCTTGTAGATGACGCCGGCCTGAACATCCGCCTGAAAGTCTTCCGGACGAACGGCGATGATTCGGTTCATTTCATTGAAGTCCATGACCATACCGCCGCGGACGGGAATGGGATTTCCCTCCAGACTGGTTCCCGCGCCCCAGGCCGTGACCGGCACATGCTTTCGGCGGGCCCAGCGGACCAGACGGCTGACTTCCTCGGTGGTACGGGGCCACACGACGATGTCCGGAAGAGACGGCGCATGAAAGGATTCATCGTGGGAATGCAGATGGAGGACGGATTCGCCCGAGGAAATCCGGCGTTCATCAAGGATGGCTTTCAGTTCACTGAAATCAATCATGGGTCATGTTTGGTTTGTGGAAAGTTTCCGGGCCTCGTTTTCGGCCTCTTCTTCAAATCGGCCCGTTCGGGTCGTCTGGCGCGTAAAGTCCTCGATCGAGCCGCCGTAACGGGTGACGAAGGTTTCAATGAGGAAGTCAAAGGGCAGATCGTCAAAGGAGCCGCGGTCCCGGATGTATTCCATGTGCCGCCGTCCCTCCATGTCGAAGGGGTGAAGCACGGCATCGGATTGTCCGTCCCAGTCGAGCGGTTTGACCTTGAATTTTTCACAAAGAGACAGGTTGAAAGTCGGCGTCACTTTCAGCCAGCGGCCGTCCAGCAGGACATCATTGTAGCCGTGATTGTAAAAAATGTCCGTCTTCATCATTTCTTTGAGGCGCTTTGTGGTCAGGTGATTGCGGACATCGGCGAGATGGATCCGGCAGGCAATGCCCTGCGACCGCAAGAGCGCGGCCAGCAGGACCGCTTTGGTCACGCAGTATCCGTACCCCTGGCGAAGGACGGTGGTCGCCCGGAACGCTTCGCGCCGGGGATCGATCCGGTAGGGGTCGTAATAGATTCCGTCGCGGACGGCGAAGAAAAGTTTGACGGCCTTTTCCCGGGGCGTTGCCGCGTCTCCAACGGCATTGCGCGCGAAAACCCGGATCTCCGGGGCGTCCCGCTCGATGAATTCCGTGTGCGCTAAATACGGTTCGTTCATGTTTTGCCTTTTCAGGGTTGAACCATGACCTTGACGGCGGTCGGATCCTGAAGCTGGGCGCGGAAGGCTTCCGCGGCCTGATCCAGCCCAAAGCGGTGCGAAACGATTCCGTCGGTGCTGACTTTTTTGGTTTTCAGCAGTTCGATGACCGCAGGAAAATTGCCGCCCAGGCAGCCCACCAGCGTCAGGTTTTTGCCGATGACGGAAAGGGGCTGCCAGTGAAGCGCTTCTTCGTAAATGCCGACCAGCAGAATCTTGCCGCCGCCGCGCGCCATGGCCACGGCCTGATCAAAAGTGGTCTGGTTCCCCGCGCACTCCACCACGGTATTGACGCCCAGCTGATCCGTCGTCTGCAGGACGGCCTGCAGGGTGTCTTCGGCCGCCGCGTCGATGACGAAATCCGCTCCGCAGCGCTTTGCCGCGGCCAGGCGCGAGGGCCTTCGTCCGGCGGCCAGAACCTTTTCAACGCCCAGAGCCTTGAGGATCTGAACGGCGTAGAGCCCGATGACGCCCAGCCCGATGACGGCCACGACGTCTCCCGGTTTGGGCTGTCCGCGGTTGACGGAAAAGTAGGAAATGGAAAGAGGTTCGACCGACGCTCCGTCTTCATAAGAGAGATCCGCGGGCAGCGGAAAAACGCTTCGGCCCGAAGACGCAAACGGCACGTGAACGTATTCGGCCATCGCGCCCGGAAACTGGTATCCCAAAAGCGCCATGTCCGAGCAGCGGTGCGCCTTTCCCTGCTTGCACCAGAAGCATTTGCCGCACGGGGAAAAGCCGACCGCCGTACAGCGCATGCCGGGGTTGATTCCCTGCACATTTTTGCCGACTTCCACGATGTCGCCGCTGAATTCATGGCCGAAGATGGTGCCCTCGTGGCCTTTCTCTTTGTACCAGTGCAGATCGGAACCGCATACGCCGCAGGATCTGACTTTGATGATGACGCCGTGCGGCGCGCAGACGGGATCGGGAACGGTTTCGGTTCGAATATCCTTCGCGCCGTGCAGGACTGCTGCTTTCATGATGCCCTCCGGAGATGTTGGTTTCGGCATTCTATTTCAAAGAATGGCTTCTGTGTCAAGCCGTTAGAAAACATCCGTTGGAAAACAGGGGATGGGAAAATAGGGACATCGGCCGTTTGAGCCGTTGACGGTGAACGACAAAAAAGCAAGCAAGGAGCCATGAGTGACGAGGCCGTGCTTCGTTTCAGGCGCGGCAGATCCGGTTGCGGCCGGTTTGCTTGGCCTGATACATGGCCTGATCGGCGCGGTTGAGAAACTCTTCAGGGCTTTCGTTCGGCAACAGTTCGGCCGCGCCGATGCTGATGGTAGCGTGAATCTGTTTTTTTGCACCGGGCTGAAAGGGTATTTTTTCGAAACCGGCCCGGATCCGCTCGGCGGCTTCCAACGCCGCCCGGAGGTCGGCATTGTGGAGGATGACCACGAATTCCTCTCCGCCGTAGCGGCAGGCGATATCTTCTTCCCGCAGGGTCTGAACCAGCAGCCGGCCCAGGGCCGCCAGCACCTTGTCGCCTTCCGGGTGCCCGTAGGTATCGTTGAAATCCTTGAAATGATCGACATCCATCATCAGCAGGGACAATCGCGTCCCGGTGCGCCGGGCCGCCGCCGTTTTTTTCACGAGCGTCGGATTTAAAAAACGCCGGTTGAAAAGGCCCGTCAGCTCATCCGTCACGCTGATCGCCTCGAGATTTCTTTCCCGCTCACGCAGCTGCTCTTCTTCCTCCTGCATGATGCGGATGCGATAGCCCAGCGCGAAAGACAGAAGGATGGCTTCCGCAGCGCTGCCGAAGATGACGATATGCATGGTGAAGGTGTTGTTGGGGATCAGGCCGTAAAATTTGAAAAAGAAGACAAAAGCGGCCAGCAGAAAGACGCCGAAGGCGATGAGGTAAAACAGGGCCGGCCGGAAGCCGGAGCGCAAAGACGAAAAGGCGGCCGTGAAAAGCACAACGGAAACCACCTGTCCCGAAAGGTAGGACAGAAGATTGCCGAGCCATAATTGTCTCAAAAAAACCAGCACAATGATCGTGCCCATAAAAACCGCCAGACCCTTCAGCAGTTTGTCGTGGCGGGGAGCCGTTTTCGGTGTGTTGAGAAAGACGATGCCGAACTGGACGGCAAAGATCATCATCAGAGCCGCGAACACCGCGATGCCGGACATCAGAAATTCGCCCAGCGGCGGCCAGAGATAACGGAAGAGCCCGATGAGGATGCATTGCCACAACAGCAAAAAGCCGACGTAGGTGATGTAGAAAAGATACTGACGGTCGCGGATGAACAGATACAGGGCCAGGTTGTAGAGAATCATGGCGATCAGAATGCCGGCGAAAAGTCCGACGATCAGAAAAAGAACAAAACTGTTTTTCCGGAAAGCGTCGACGGTATAAAGCGTTGCACGAAACTGCAGCGCGTATGGGGTGGCGACGCGGGCGACGACCGGACGGGAGGCGTCGAGGTTGTCGGGCAAAACGAAAGTCGGGTAAAGAAAAGGAAATTCCCTGCTCTTGTTCCCCTGCCGCCATCCTCCGTGGAATTCAATGAGATCGGGCTTGCCCTCCTGGATGACCGGTACGTAGAGCGTGATGGCGCCCAGGGCGGCGTTGTCGAAAACCAGAAGGGAACGACGGCCGGCCGGCGATACGTCATCTCCGGCATCGGCGGGGGCGATTCGGCATTTGAACCAAAGCGTCGCTCTTTTGAAGCTGAACTGAAAGGAATATTTCGTGTGGCGTTGAAAGGATGGTCCGCCGCCGATAATGTCCTGAACCTGCAGGCGGTTGGAATAATCGAGCAGGTATTCGGCGTGCCGGGCGATTTCGACGGCGGGGACGGCGCCGCCGACCCGGACGGGCGGCGCTTCCCGGGCCTGGGCGGCGAGCGCCCACCAGAGAATAAGGCAAAGGATGAAAGGCCAGCTTCGAGGGTTTGTTCGCGGGCGCAGGATCATTTTCATTTCTCCTTTGATGCATCCGGAAACGCGGTTTTTCAGATTCCGGAATCCAGCAGAGACCACATCTTTCCTCGGTTGATGTCCGGGTGATTGTCCCGGAGCATAACGATTCCCTGTGCGGAAAGCTCTTGAAGGATATGGCTGATTTCGGCCGGTTCTTTTCGGGTCAGCCGCGAAATCTGTCCGATGTGCTCTTCAACGGTGGCTTTGGGCCGATCAAGGATTTGCATGAAAACCAGCAGGCGCGTTCTCAGACGGGAGAATTCTTCCAGCGTCGCATTGGAATTTTTCAGGCGCGCTGCGAATTCGCGCAGCATGGCCAGTGCAACCTCCCGGCTTTCGCGGATCAGGTTCTGAAAGGTTCGGTCGTCGATCACGGCCAGGTGGCTGTCTTCCATCGTGCGCGCCGTCGCGGTCCTCCGGACGTCGATGAGCGCCGCCATTTCACCGAAATATTGTCCCGGCCCCATTTCCGCCAGGGTTTTTTTGACGCCGCCGTCGACACGCTCCATGCGCACCCGCCCTGAAAGCACATAGAACATTTCGCAGCCGGAATCCCCCTCTTGAAAAATCACTTCATCCCGGGCGTAAACGCGGCCGAATTTCTGGAAGAGACGCGCATCGACCTTGAGCCTTGAACGGTTCGGTTTGAGCAGGGCTCTTTCCAGCAGCAGCATATCGCGGCGCTCGAAGGAAGACATGATTTCCGCGCAAAACAAAAAAATCAGCGCCACGTAAAAAACCCAGATGACCAGGATGACGACGGTTTCCAGAGACCCGAAAATGACGTGATAGCGGGTGTAATTGGCCAGATACCAGGTAAAAAGCTGCTTGGCGATTTCCACCAGAAACGCGAAAATCGCGCTGCCGGCCAGGGCCACAGAGAAACGGATTTTCGCCGTGGGAATGATCCGATAAACGAAGGTTACCAGGAGGACGACCATCAGGTAGGGAAGGATATAGCGCAGGCCGATTTGCGCCGGTGTGGTCAGGGTCAACAGAATCCCGCCTGTCCAACCGGAGGGGTCTTCGGCGAGCAGCGCCGTCAGATAGGTGATCAGAACGCTCAATCCTCCGATCAGCCAGACGGTGGGGATCATGGCAATGGCCATGAGTTTGGATACGAAATAATTTCGTTTGCGCCGGGACCGGAAAATGATGTTCAGCGCCGACTCGATTGCATTGAAGATCGCGGCCGACAACCAGACGAGTCCCAAAAGGCCGATCCAGCCCAGCACCTTGGTTTTGCCTTCGATTTGCCCCACCTGCTGAAGAAGCGCTTCGGAAAAATAGGGATGGATTCCCCGGACGGTCCCGATGATGTCCCCCTGAAGAGTGGTGCTGGAGCTGAAGAAGGCCCCGGCGGCGATGAGGGTGAGAATAAAGAGCGGGATGGCGGACAGAATGGCGTAAAGCGCGACGGCGGCCGCCTGATTGGCGTCGCCGTTCAGGCTGAAATTGTTGACCGCGTCCGCCGCGATATCCCAGGCGCCGGCGGCTTTCATCTGCAAGGATTCCTTGCGGGTTTTCCGCCTTGCCGCCGTTTCTTCTTTGTTTTCCGTCATGAGGGACCGACCGAAACCACCGTATTTTGCTTCATCTTACAATGGAATGAGCATCCGGTCAAAATGATTATTCAGAACAGGAGGGACGGCATAGAAGATGGGAGCAGGCTACTTTGGGGAATCCATCAGGCGGCAGGCGTTCAGGAACGATTCCACTTCTTTGAAAACTTCCCGTGCGATGGGGCCCAAAACGATGCCGTGCCGGTTGAAATCAATCCAAACGAATCGCTTTTGATGCGAGCCCAGGCCATCAAAGATGGCCGGCCCGCTTTGAGGATCCACCTTGGGATCTTTGCGTCCCTGGATGATCAGGGCCGGAATTTGGATACCGGCAAGCGAACGTCGGACGCTTCTCATCAGTTTTTTGACCTCGACGAAGGCACTGACCGGACAGAGGAGATAATTAATGTGGGGGTTGTCCGCGTCGTTCTTCATGAAGGCCAAGCCCAGGCGGCCCATGCCCAGAGAAGAGCAGAGACGATTAAAGCCGTTCAGCAGCTCGGCAAATCTCGAGGATAAACTCTTAAAACGGAGCGGCGCGCTGACGGCAATCACCGCTTCGAAATCATGGGGCTTCCCGATGACGGTTTGCAGCGCAAGACCGGCGCCGGTGGAAAAACCGGCTACCAGGATTTTTTTGCAGCAGGTTTTGAGCAGCGTGTGGCCGCGGTCGACGCAGGCCAGCCAATCATGGTAATGGCGGGCCGAAAGATCCCCGGACGATGTTCCGTGGCCGGGCAATCGGGGAGCGTAGACGGTCAGCCCCCCGTCGTGCAGAAATTCCGCCCACTCGCGGACTTCCGCCGGCGCCGCCATCAACCCGTGAATGAGCAGCACACCGGTGTCGGATCCGGGCGCGCGAAGCAGGAAAGGCATCCCGATCTCCGGCGGTTTGCTTTCGCCCGGCTTGTAATGTTTTTCATACTCCCGAAGAAATAAATTCAGTTCCTCCGCCAAAAGCAGGTCCGTGACAGGACAGGATGGTTCGGACGGAAGAGATGCGCTCATGACTAAACGGGGTGAGAATAGACGCCGTAGATCATGGCATAATGCAGGATGCCGCCGATCAGGACCATAATGTGAAAGAGTTCATGAAAACTGAAAATTCCCGGAATCATCCGCGGCTTTTTGACGGCGTAAATAATGGCGCCGATCGTAAAGGAAACGCCGCCCGTCACCAGGAGAATTGCCTGGGAAGAGGACATGTTGGCCAGCATCTGCTTGAGGGTGAAGAGTGCCGACCATCCCATGAACAAATAGATGACGGCATACAGTTTTCGTGGTGCCCCCGGAAAAAAAATCTGTGAAATCAGGCCGACACCCACCAGGCCCCACTGGAAGGCGATCATCCACCACTTGTAGGAGCCGTCGAGGCAAAAATAACAGATCGGCGTAAAGGTCCCGGCAATCATGAAAAAAATGGCCAGCCGGTCCATCTTCCTCCAGAAAGACAGTTCATTCTCTTCCTTTTTAAAGGCATGGTAGAGGGTGCTCGCGGAAAAAAGAAAAACGACCGATATTCCGTAAATCAGCGCGGTGACGAGCCCGGAGGCTGAATCGCTGGCGGCGATGGCCAGATAGACGGTTCCGATAACGGCGGCAACCGCTCCGGCAAAGTGTGAGTAAACGTTAAACAGCTCCTGCGTTTTGACTTTCATAATTCTCTCCCTGAAAGAGGCATATTCCCCTTTTCGTGTAAAACATGCTCACAGATTTCTTTAAAAAGCGAGGATTAAATATGACGGATGGGCGGACGGATGCGGCCGCGGGGAGCGAAGATCGCAAATGATATTGCAAAGAAGGGTTTCCTGGGTTATGTAATCCGCCATGCGCAGGATATTGAATACAAAAGAGAACGCATTTGCCGCTCATTCCGGTGGGGCTGGCGGGCGACATCCAAACAACGCCTCTTCCCCGCGGATGGAAGATTCTCCGCCGCTTGCCGCCGGGATTTTCAATTTTGTCCTGGTCCTTTTGCTGTTGACGGCGACGGCCGCGTGCGAGAGGTCGCCGCATACGGGAAAAGCCGGTTCCAAAGGGGACAAGCCGCCCGCCTATGGCGATATTCTGGTGCGGGGCGACATCGGGGACGCGAGCAACCTGATCCCGCTTCTGGCATCCGATTCGGCGTCCCACGCCGTGGGCGGCATGGTCTTCAACGGGTTGGTCAAGTACGACAAAGATATGAACATCGTCGGCGATCTGGCCGAATCCTGGGAAATTTCGCCGGATGGTCTGTCGATCACCTTCCACCTGCGCAAAGGCGTCCGGTGGCACGATGGTCAGCCCTTTACCGCCGACGACGTGCTGTACACCTATCAGGTGACGGTGGATCCCAAAACACCCACCGCGTATGCCGGAGATTTTCAGAAAGTAAAAAAAGCCCAGGTCCTGGATGATCACACCTTTCGCGTCACCTACGACAAGCCTTTTGCGCCTGCTCTGATCAGCTGGGGGGCCGCAATTTTGCCCCGTCACCTGCTTGCGGGGCAGGACATTACGAAAAGCCCTCTTGCACGCCATCCCATCGGCACCGGACCCTACCGGTTCAAGGAATGGTTGCCCGGTCAGAAAATCGTTCTGGTGTCCAATGAGGATTATTTTGAAGGGCGCCCCTATCTGGACGGCCGGATCACGCGAATCATTCCCGACACCGCCACGATGTTTCTGGAGCTTCGCGCGCAGAATATTGGCATGATGGGGCTCACGCCGCTGCAGTACACGCGGCAGACGGAAAATAACCTGTTCCGGCAGAATTTCAACAAGTACCGCTATCTGGCTTTTGCCTACACCTATCTGGGCTACAATTTGAAGAACCCGCTTTTTACGGACCGGCGGGTTCGGCAGGCCATCTCCCATGCCATCAATAAAGACGAAATCATCAGCGGAGTGCTGCTGGGCCTGGGCAAACCGGCGACGGGGCCTTACAAGCCGGGCACCTGGGCCTACAATGATCAAGTGAAGACCTACCCCTACGATCCGGCCAGGGCGCGCGAACTCCTGAGGCAGGCCGGGTGGGCGGACGTAAACGGTGACGGTGTGCTGGACAGGGACGGCCGATCCTTTGAATTTGAAATTCTGACCAATCAGGGCAATGAAACCCGCCAGAAATGCGCGGAAATTATTCAGCGGCAGCTCAAAGAAATCGGCATTGCGGCGAAAATCCGCGTGGTGGAATGGTCGGCCTTTGTCACCCATTTCATCAACAAGCGGCGCTTTGACGCGGTCATTTTGGGCTGGACCATTCCGCCGGACCCGGACGCTTACGACGTGTGGCATTCCGGCAAGACCGCGCCGGAAGAGCTCAACTTTGTTTCCTACCACAATCCGGAAGCCGATGAGATGCTGGAGAAGGGCCGCGGCACTTTCCATCAGAAGGAGCGGAAAAAATACTACGACCGTTTTCAGGAAATCCTGGCGGAGGATCAGCCCTATACTTTTCTTTATGTTCCCGACGATTTAATCATTATTTCCAATCGCGTTCGCGGCATAGAGCCTGCGCCCGCCGGCATCGGCCACAACTTCATTCGGTGGTACGTTCCCAAAGACGAGCAGAAATACACGATGACCCGGTAGCGGGGAACGGTCTTGCCCCCCCGTCCAATAAAAAATGCTTGACAATAGAACGTACGTTCTATATAAGAACGGCCATGAAAAAAATCCGTGACATAAAATCCGTTGAACAGAGCCTGGTGTCGTTTTACCGCCGTCAGAAGCGCATGCCCACGTACGCCGAGATGATGGACCTCTTTGCGGTGCGCTCCAAAAGCGTTGTTTTTTACTGGATCGAGAAGCTCATAGAAAAAGGCATTCTGGAAAAAGACGCACAGGGTTTTCTCAAGCTCTCGGGCATTTCCTTCGGCATTCCCCTGGTCGGCAATGTGGCCGCCGGAATTCCCGCGTCAGCCGAAGAAAGCCCGCGGGATATTCTGTCGATGGACGAATACCTCGTGGCGAGGCCTGAGGCTTCTTTTTTGCTCAGGGTTACGGGAGATTCGATGATCGGCGCGGGCATCATGGAGGGCGATCTGGTCGTGGTCGAGCGGGAGCGGGCGCCCCGAAGCGGCGACATTGTGCTGGCCGAAGTGGACGGCCAGTGGACCATGAAATATTTCCGCCGCCAGGGCGGGAAAGTTGTCCTGGAGGCCGCCAATCCGGCTTATCCTGCGATTTGTCCCAAAGAAGAACTCAAAATAGGCGGCGTGATCACCGCCTCCGTCAGAAAATATCTGATGTAACCCGGATCAGAGAAAATGGAGTAAAAAAGATGCGCGCGATCATCAGTGTTTCGGGATGGCCCGGCGCCGTGAATGGCCGTCGAAACGTCACGTTGAGCAGAACATCACCTGCAGCGGCAGCGTGCAAAACAGGAAAAACGGGCCGCGGCCTGACGGCGGCCGAAATCGACCGGTTGATTTCCGCGGCGGGCGCAGTGGTTTTGGCCCTGTCCGCCCTGTATTTCGCTCCGATCGTCGGATCTATTTTTTTGAAATAGCCGGGCAGCGTGAAGAACGCCTTTTGCCGTTTTATCTTTTCAATTCCTGCCGGATCGCGAGGCCGATGGTTTCCATCACATAGGGTTTTTTCACATAGGCGCCCGCGCCGAGTTGCTGTGCCGTCAGGACCCGCTCCGTTTCGGAATACCCGCTGACCAGAATCGTCTTCTGCTTCGGATTGACCTCGCGGATGAGACGGTAGGTTTCCAGACCGTCCGGCCCCGGAGACATGATCATATCCAGCAGAACCAGATCCGCCTGCCTCTCCCGAAGAAATTGTACCGCCTGCTCCCCGCCGGAAGCCGTCTCGACCGTATAGCCCAGCTTGCGGAGCAGACAGGAAGCAACTTCCCGCTGCTCGGCGATATCATCCACGACCAGGATCAGCTCCCCTTGCCCCCGATATTCCTCCGGCGGCGTTCTGGGCTGCGGTGCCGCCGCCTCCTCCCGGGTTACGGGGAAGTACAGGGTGAAGGCGGTTCCCTCTCCCTCCTTCGTTTGAATGTCGATATAACCGTTCTGGTCCTTCACGGTTCCCCAGACAATCGGCAGGCCCAGCCCCGTTCCACTCCACCCCATCGTCTTTTTGGTGAAAAACGGCTCAAAGATTTTATCCAGATGCTCCGCCGGAATTCCCGTGCCCGTATCCGATACGATCAGCAGGGCGTAATCCCCCTCCCGAACTTCTTCCTGTCCGATCAGGATCCTGTCCACGTAACGGTTTTGCGTCCGGATGACGACTTCGCCCGAGTCGGCGATGGCCTCCGCCGCGTTGAACACCAGATTCATCAGGGCCTTTTCCAGATGAACGGGTGAGCCTTTGATATTGAGGAGGCTGGGATCGAGCTCCGTCCGGAAGGCTACCCGGGGATGGTCGCCCTTGATTTTCCCAAAGATGGGGGTGTTCAGAAAACCGTCAACGATCCGATTGAGGTTCACGATGTCCGTCACGGCGACTCCCCGCCGGGCCAGGGTGAGAAGATCCTGAATGATCACCGAACCTTTCTTCGTGGACTGGAGGATCTTCTCCACGTTTTTTCTGGCTTTGTGATCCTCGGGAAGCTCCAGAAGGAGCAGTTCCGAATAACCGGATAAAACTCCCAGAACATTGTTCAAATCATGGGCCACGCCTCCGGCCAGCTGCCCCAGGGCCTCCATCTTTTCCGCCCGGTGCAGCCGTTCCTCCAGCTTCCGCTTTTCCTGTTCCTCTTTCCTGCGCTCGGTTACATCGCGGCCGACGGCGATAATCTGAACCGGTATTTGATGCTCGTCGCGCAGAAAAGAAAGATTGACCTCCATTCGGATCGTCGAGGCATCCTTTTTGTAAAACTCCAGTTCCACCATTCGCTGCCGGTGGGGATTCACCGCCGGATCTTTCTCCATCTCCATTTCTATTCGGTACACTTCAAGGGCCAGCTTCAGGGAATCGGGGCTCAGCATCTCGTCCAATGTCTGTTCCATCGCCTCCTCGACGGTGAAGCCGCGAAGCCTCAGGACGGTCCGGTTTACGTAAGTGATTCGCAGGTTCATGTCCAGGATCATGATCAGATCGGCCGTGTTTTCCGCGATCAGGCGGTATTTCGTTTCGCTCCGTCTCAGCGCTTCTTCCGACCGTCTTCGTTCGGTGATGTCCCGGGCAACGGCAATCATGCCGGCAACTTTTCCATCGCGGATAATCGGAGAACCGCTCACTTCACCGAACTTTACGGCCCCATCCCTGTCCCTGAATTCATAAATGGTTGCCGGAAGGGCGTTTCCTTTGAGAACCAGGTCTGCGTGTTCCAGGGCCAGTTCCAGCGACTCCTCGGAGAGAATGTTCCCCAGGTCGCCGACGGACCGGCCGATGAATTCCTGCGGTTTGTATCCCAGCGCTTTTTCCATGCTCGGAGAAAGGCTGATGATCCTGAAGTCGGTGTCCAGGATGAAAATGACATCCGTGATATGTTCAAAGCTTTGCCGGTAGAACTCTTGCAGCGTCCTGAGCTCCCGGTTTGCCGCTTCCAGATCCTGCATTTTCTTCTCGAGCTTCCGGAAGAGCGCCTCATTGTGATGCCGCAGGAACT
This sequence comes from Smithellaceae bacterium, assembly GCA_035448625.1. Classification (GTDB taxonomy): domain Bacteria; phylum Desulfobacterota; class Syntrophia; order Syntrophales; family Smithellaceae; genus UBA8904. The sequence continues at coordinate 30,679 of DAOTJI010000019.1, forward strand.
CCATGTCTTCGCCCAGCGGTTCTTCCGCTCCGGATGGACCGGCTTTGCTTTCCTGCAGAAGATCGTTCAGGACATGGATCAGAGCTTCCGGTTCCTGGGGCTTGAGCAGGAATCGGTCCGCTCCAAGGTTCAGGGCAAAGGCCTCGTCCTTCGGCTCGGTATAGGTGGCGGTATAGAAGACAAAGGGGATGGATTTCAGCTTCGGATCCGTCTTGCATTCCCGGCATAGGGTATAGCCGTCCATGACGGGCATCAGGATGTCCGAAATGATCAGGTCCGGCGGCTGAACCCTGATGGCGTCCAGGGCATCCTTGCCGTTTTCCGCTTCCCGGACGTTCCACCCCCGGCTTTTCAGAATGCTGGCCAACAGGTAAAGATTGTTGGGGTTGTCATCGACGATGAAGATTTGTTTTGTCATGTTCATTCCCCCGGCCGGCGGCCGTCTTGCGAAAAAATCTTTTGCTAGCGTTTTTCCGCTTCGATTTTCAGAATTTTGTCCACGTTGAAAATTCTCTTTTCCCGCCGCTCCAGGCAGAAGGCTTCGAGGCCGAGGTACGGGTAGCCCTTGTATTCCATGTTTCCCATGAACAGGGGCCTCACCGTCCGGCGCGATTTTTCGTCCTGACTCTTGAGGTAAAGGATTTCGATATTTTTCTTTTCGGCGATCGCCGCTTCGATCAATTTCATTTTGTCCTCGCGGCTGAAAGTTTTGGCGGCCCGGGCGTATTGAAGATCGGTGAGAAATTTCACCACGCGCCAGTCCATCAGAATGTGATTTTTTTGCAGGGGCTTCTTGAGGATAATGCCGTCGAGGGTCGTACAGCGCGACAGGGCCACGTACATCTGCCCGTGGGCAAAGGTGCCCCTTCCTACGTCGATCATCACGTTCTCAAAGGTTTTCCCCTGACTCTTGTGAATGGTGACCGCGAAGGCCAGGCGCACCGGATACTGCCGGAAAGAGCCGACCTCCTCCGAACGCAGCTCTTCATTTTTCAGGAAGAAGCGGTAGATTTTCCAGGTGTAGGGCTCAATGCGCGCCGTGTTGCCGTTGTCCAGATCGGCCACAATCACATCCTCGCCTTCCTCGTCCTTTTCAAACTTGCGGATTTTTCCGATGGTGCCGTTGATCCACTGGCCGAACGAGTCGTTGTTGAGCAGCATGATCTGTGCGCCCTTTTTGAGCTTCAGGTCCACGGCGGTCGGCAAATATTCCCTGCCGAAATCGCCTTCGATTCGTCCCCTGGCTTTCCAGGCGCGGCCCGGCAGTTCGGCCAGCCGTTTTTCATTGATCGCGTCGGCCAGATCGTTGGTGCTGGTGAGGGACAGATACAAGGAGCCGGGGGGCGCTTCGAAGAACGGGTTGCAGCGAGAATTAAACCGGGCCAGATCATTGTCCGTCACGGAGCGGTTGCGGATGGCGTTGAGCAGACGGACAAACTCCTCGTCCTTCTGACGGTACACTTTTTCCAGCTCGACATACTCGATATCCAGCGCCTCAAAGGCTTTTGCGCTGAAAAAATACGGCGTCGGGTAATGGTCTTTGAAAATCTCCCGCTCCGCAGACGAGACGACCGGCGGCAGCTGGTACAGATCGCCGATAAAAATCATCTGAACGCCGCCGAAAGGCTGTTTTTCGCTGGGGCCGTTGATGCGCAAAAATTTGTCGATGCAATCCAGCAGATCGGCGCGCACCATCGAAATTTCGTCAATGACGATGGTGGTCAGCTTCTGATAGAGGGTCGGCCGGTCCCTTTCCCCTTTTTTCTTTCGCTTGATCGACGCCGGCGTGACGTTGGGCTTGAAATGAAAAAAGGAATGGATGGTCTGGCCTTCGACATTGACCGCCGCCACGCCGGTCGGCGCCAGAATCACCACTTTCTTTCGCGTGGTGTCCCGGAAATACTTGAGCAGCGTTGACTTCCCCGTGCCCGCCCGACCGGTAATCAGGAGGTTTTTCCGCGTATCTTCCATGAGCGCAATTGCCCGCTGGAATTCGGCATTGAAATCAATCTCGACCGGACTGGATGGCTGGATCATGACACATTCCTATATGGCGCTGTTGTTTTTAAACATAATTTGTTTCGGTATTCAATCAGGATTATTTGATTTTCCCGGGCCGCTGGTGTAAAAAACCGGACCAGCCTGCAAAATCAGGCGTCAAGAAGTCGTTGTTTTTTTGATACGAAAATCATCTTATGAAGGAGGAAATATGCGCAAGGTCCGGTTAGCGGTTCTGGGAGGGTTGCTGATCGTGGTTTTTTGCATGTCGGTTACGGCGCAGACGCCCGCACTTTCAGACGGCGCCAAAGACGCGCTGATCAAAAGCCAGGTGGAAACCGCGGTCAGCATGCTGGGGGCGATTCACGCCCGGCAGCAGAAAGGGGAGATGAGCGCGGAAAAAGCAAAAGAACTGGCCGCCGGCCTGCTGAGGGAACTGCGCTACGGAAAGGATGGGTATTTCTGGGCCGACACGACCGAAGGCGTCAACGTAGTGCTTTACGGCCGCAAGGATACGGAAGGCCGCAACCGGCTGGCCGACAAGGATGCCAAAGGCGTTTTCTACGTGAAGGAATTTCTGGCACGGGGCAAAACCGGCGGCTATGTCGAATACCTCTTTACCAAAAAGGGCCAGACTGCGCCTCTGCCCAAGCGATCCTATGTTCTGCTGTGTAAACCCTTCGGCTGGGTTGTCGGAACGGGATATTACCGGTAAAGCTCCGGCGGTAATCAACAAAAAAGTCAGGGCCGGCAATGCCCTGACTTTTTTACCGGGCCTGTTGGACGCCCGGACGAAAGCAACGGTCTTGCTACCAGGCTTCCGGGAAAGCCATGTTCGTATATAGATCCTCGAGTTTTTTCTTGTGGCCGCGCTCCATCGACGCGAGCTCCTGAAACACCTTCTTCTGTGCCTTGTCCGCGCTGGTTTTGGCCAGCTGGGTATACATCTGCATGGCGGCAAGTTCGTTTTTGATGGCGATCACCAAACCGTCAACCGGTTTCAAATCGGGCGTCAACGGAGGCGTGGGGAGCTCGTCCGCAACCTTGTAATCCGCCGATTCGGAAAAATTAAATTTTTCGGCGCCCTTGGCCAGATAGCCTTTTAACGTGAGCCTGTGCCGGGCTTCTTCATCGGCCAGCTCTTGGAACAGTTTTTTGAGCGCGGCCTCCTTCGCTTTTTTGGCTACGCTGCTGTAGAATTTATAGGCGGCGATTTCGGCTTTGATGGCGTTGGCGATGATCTTTTTGAATTCACTCTGGGTCATGGTTTCATTCTCCTTAACGTTTTATAGGCGCGCTGTCTGCCTTATGCTTCAAGTTGGTTCTTCAGAATTTCGAAAATCCGCGTTAAAAAATCTGCCGATTACCGCTACGTCTCTAGCATAGCTGATTTTCATTGTCAAACGACTCACGATCTGGCTTTCCTTTACGGGAAAGTAAAAGGGGACGATTCTATTTCTGAATCGCCCGGCAAGGGCAATACGCCCGATCGTTGTTGCTGCTGCTGATGTTTTCGTTAGAGCAGGGATATCAAACATCAATCTTATATGAGGTGATCACCCTGGGGCTGCAAAATTCGGCTTGACATTCATTTTTCGTTTATGTTACTGAAAAACCGCAGCATGAAAGAGGGTGGAAGCAGTGATGATGAATATTTTAAACAGAAACTGGTGGTGGCAGGCGATGAATGTCTGCCCGTAAGCTCCTGAAAATCACCGAGCATGGGCAGGGAGGCTCCTTCCCGTGACTCGTCGATATATGAAGAATGCCATGGGAAGAAAAGCCCCATGGCATTTTTTTTGACCCCGGTGCGGCCGGGCGCAAAAATCGTTTGCTGAAAGAAACCAAGGGTCATTCTTGTAAAGGAGAAAAAAGAGATGGAACAGGTCAAGACGCTATTGGAAGATCATGAAATGCCCAGGCAGTGGTACAATGTCATGGCGGATTTGCCCACGCCGATGAAGCCCCCCCTGCATCCCGGAACGGGCCGGCCGGTCACGCCCCAGGATCTGACGGCCATTTTCCCCATGAACATCATCGAACAGGAAATGTCCGGCCGGCGCTGGATCGACATTCCCGACGAGGTCCTGCAAAAATACGTCCTGTGGAGGCCGTCTCCTCTTTACCGGGCGCGCAATTTCGAGAAACTATTGGGCTGCCCCGTTCAGATTTATTATAAAAATGAAGGCGTCAGCCCCGCCGGTTCACACAAACCCAACGCGGCGGTTCCGATGGCCTACTACAACCGCGTGGCCGGAACCAAACGCATGACCACAGAAACCGGCGCCGGCCAGTGGGGAAGCGCTCTGGCGATGGCCTGCCAGATGTTTGATCTGGCGTGCCGCGTGTACATGGTGAAGGTCAGCTATGAACAAAAACCCTACCGCCGCCTGATGATGAACACCTGGGGGGCCGAATGCATTGCCAGTCCCAGCAATCTCACCCAGGCAGGCCGCAATGTTCTGGCCGAACATCCCGACTCGCCCGGATCTCTGGGCATCGCGATCAGCGAAGCCATCGAAGACGCGGTGAACAGCCCAAATACGCACTACGGCCTGGGCAGCGTGCTGAATCACGTGCTCCTCTACCAGTCAATCATCGGCCTGGAAGCCCAGAAGCAAATGCAGAAGCTTGGCCTCTATCCCGATGTGGTGATGGGCTGCTGCGGCGGCGGGAGCAATTTTGCCGGCATTTCAACGCCGTTTGTCTGCGACAAAATCCACGGCAAAGAGGTGAAAGTCATCGGAGCGGAGCCCACGTCCTGTCCCAGCATGACCAAAGGACCGTTCGCCTACGATTTCGGCGATCTGGCCAAATCCACGCCGCTGCTTCCGATGTATACCCTGGGGCATGATTATATTCCGGCGCCGATCCACGCGGGCGGTCTGCGCTATCACGGCATGGCGCCCATCGTCAGCCATCTGGTACGGGAGAAACTGATCGAACCCAGAGCTTACGATCAGCTCAAAACCTTTGACGCGGGGGTCAAATGGGCTCGTTCCGAAGGCTTCATCCCCGCGCCGGAAACCAACCATGTTCTGGCCGCCGTCGTGGATGAAGCCCTGCGCGCCCGGGAGGAAGGAAAGGAAAAAATCATTCTTTTCAACTGGAGCGGCCACGGCCTGGTGGATCTGGCCTCCTACGACGCTTATCTCTCGGGGAGATTAGAGGCCTACGAGCTGCCGGATCATGAAATCGAAAGAGCCCTGAACGCCATCAAGGATTTTCCGAAGCCGTAAGGAAATCTCTTTTATGGTGTAGGCAACGGTTTGGACCAACCGGCGGGCGGCAAGACCCTTCTCTATGAAAGCCGTCAAGAGAATAAAATTTCTTGACGGCTTTTCTTTTTTTCGCCAAGCTGAAGCGCAATGAAAACCCCGCACGATCATAAAATCACCCGCTGCCCCAGGTTGGGCGACGAAATCGCCTTTGCCTACTGCCTGCGGGAAGCGGGCGATCTGCCCTGCGCGAGGATTTTATTCTGCTGGCAGGCCGCTTTCGACGTGGCTTCGCTGCTCAGGGAAAACCTGACGCAGGAGGAGCTGAGGCGCTTCGCGGACGCCCAGCCCAGGGACAAGGTCGTCCATTTGATTGAAATTCTGGAGAAAGCAAAGAGGCAAACATGAAAAACCTGGACTTATTCAGCCAGGGAACTCCGGCGGACGCGCTGGACACGGCGCCGCTGGCCGAAAGAATGAGGCCGCTTACGCTTGCCGATTACATCGGCCAGCCCCATCTGGTCGGTGAAGGAACGCTGCTGAGGCGCTCCATCGCGGAAGACAAGCTTTTCTCGATGATTTTCTGGGGTCCGCCCGGCTCCGGCAAAACCACGCTTGCAAGAATTCTGGCCAATGAAACCAAAGCCAACTTCATCAGTTTTTCAGCCGTTCTTTCCGGCGTCAAGGAAATCCGTCAAGTGATTGACGATGCCCGGGAGCTCTGGGAGTCCAAAAAACAAAAAACCATTTTGTTCGTCGATGAAATCCACCGCTTCAACAAAGCTCAGCAGGACGCTTTCTTGCCGCATGTGGAAAGCGGATTGATCACGCTGATCGGCGCGACCACGGAAAACCCCTCTTTTGAAGTCATTGCGCCGCTTTTGTCCAGAACGCGCGTGATGCTGCTCAAACAGTTTACGCAAGAGGACCTGATGGCTATTTTAAAGCGCGCTCTTTCCGATCCGGAAAGGGGGCTGGGAAAATTCAACCTTCAGGTTGACGACGAGGCCATCCGGTTTATCGTCGGGATTTCCGACGGCGACGCGCGAACGGCCCTGAACAACCTGGAGGCGGCGGCCTCGATGGTTCAGTCGCTGCCCGGGGAAGAAAGGACGATCACGACGAAATCCGCGGAGGAAGCGCTGCTTAAGAAATCGCTCCTGTACGACAAGGACGGAGAGGAGCATTACAATCTGATTTCCGCGCTTCATAAAAGCATGCGCGGGAGCGATCCGGATGCAACACTTTACTGGCTGGGCCGCATGCTGGCCGCCGGTGAGGATCCGCTCTACATTCTTCGGCGCATGGTGCGCTTTGCCTCCGAAGATATCGGAAACGCCGATCCCCACGCCCTGGTGCTGACCATGGCCGCCCAGCAGGCGTTTCACTTCATCGGTCTGCCGGAAGGCGAACTGGCCATCGCGCAGGCGGCCGTCTATCTGGCCACGGCGCCCAAAAGCAATTCCCTCTACGCCGGATACGGGCAAACCAAAGATTTGATT
>DAOTJI010000020.1:0-37036 GCA_035448625.1 Smithellaceae bacterium
CCATCAATCCGGATACGTTCATGTCGGAAGTGGAGCGTCATCTGGTCAAAGCGTAACGAGTGCGCTTAAGGAATATTTGCAATCAGCGCTTCAGCAGCCGAACGACCGGCCGGTATAGAAAAAGATTTTTGCGAAGAAAACTCTCCTGATCATCGATGTCTTCCAATGAATTGCAGACGTATGTCGCGACAAGGTCCCTCCCGCGGGCGAACTGGCGATGCTCTTTGCCGGCGTAGCAGAACGTCTGCGGATGGTACAGAGGGCTTTTCGGGTCCACTTCATCGATGGAGGGAATGAGAACGGCCGGAGGACTCCACGGACCTTCCGGATGCCGGGATGTTCGGTACAGCAGCCGGCGGCCTCTGTCTTCCGGCGACAGGTAAACAGCCAGCCATTCGTCGTCCTTTGCGGAATAACGGACGCTCAGCTCGGAAAGACCGGGGGAAAAGATCATTTTGATATTATCCGGCGTGATGTTCTTTTGCCAGCCGTCGTCTGTCCAGTACTCCAGATGACCGGCCGGATTTTCCAGTCGGTTGACGGGAAGCCTTGCCAGAAGATTGCCGTGCGTGAAAGCGCCTTTCTTTGCAGGCTTGTAGAGAGGATAAAAATAGACGTAACGGCCATGGACGACGGAGGCGGCGGCGAGAGCCTCGATGCCGGGAGCGATCGCCCCGGTCCAGTCCAGATAATCCACCGGCCAGTCGTTGGGGTTTTCCGCCGAATAATCCTTAATCCGGGCGATGATGTGTCCGGCAATTTCAAATTGAAAGGGCCTTTTCGGTCCGGGAAGAGGCCGGATCATCAGAAGCGGTATGTATAAAACGCCGTCGGTGATGAACGGGTCCTGCGGCCAGAGCCATTGATTCCCGCCGAAGAACGATGCGAACTTGCCGTTCGTTTTTTTCAGATAAAACCGAATGGAGAATTTCTGATCGTCGGAGCAGGTGGAGATCCCCAGCGTCGTTCCCAGAACGACCTCCATGCCGATCCGGTCCTTGCGCCCCTTTTCTTCCGAAACGAAGGTATCGCCGAACAGCCACAAGGAACGCTTCCCATCCAGGGAAATGGAGTAGGCGCCGTCGCCTCCGTACCAGCCGTCCCGGTCGGGAAAAGTGGGCAGGCATCGGTTTGAAATTTCCCCGGCGGGGACGACGCCCAACCGGAGGGGCGCGCAGGAGACCGCCAGCAGGCCGAGGAGCAGAAGAAGGGTGATCGCGCGAAAATTTTTCATGTTTCCCGAATCTGAAATGCACAGCGCCGTTATTTCACTTTAAAATCCACGCGGCTGTCTTTTACCTTTTCTTTCTTCGCGGGCGTTTTGACATTGGACTGGACGATGAAAACGCGCCCCGCTTCCACCTTGCCGTCTTTTAAGAGCTGTTCGCGGACCGCCTGCACCCGCCTGGATGCAAGCTGCTCCAGATCGGCGTCCGTGACGACGGTATTATCGAAGAGCAGCCTTTCCATTTCTTTGGGCGGCAGGTCTTTGGCGATGCCCAGCACGGTGCGCGGCTTGGAAAATTTAGCCGCCTTGTAGGCCAGCGTCAGATATTTCTCGTATTCGGCCTGCCCGATCGTGATTTCCTCCAGCGGGGCGGGGGTTTCCCCCCGGTCGATTATTTCCTTGCGCTTCTGCGTTTTCAGCAAACGGTCGAATTTCGATTTTTTCAGGGCCTCCGGATCCTGCACGGCGTCAACGTAACCTTCGATTTCCAGCTTCAGTTGTGGGCGGTCATACAGTGCTTTGGAAAGTGCGCTGATTTTCTTCAGCCCCGCCTCCGGAAGATCCGAGCCGCCGTAGTTGAATTCGACGTAGCTCATTTCCTCTCCCCCTCCGGTCAGGGAAGACAAAAGGGAAAAGGGGGCCGTGACGGCTTTGGTGATGAGGTTGACGAGAACCTGCCAGACAATGGGCCAGATTCTGAACTTCGGATCGTCGAGGCTTCCGGACAGGGGGATGTCGAGGTTGATCTGCCCGTTGCGGTCGGTCAGAAGCGAAACGGCCAGCGGCACCGGCGCTTTGATAGCCTCGGGGCTTTCCACCTTGTCGCCGAACGTGAGCTGATCGAAAAAGATTTTGTTTTCGGCGGTCAGTTTTCGCCGATCGACGAGATAGGCCACATTGAAATTGAGTTTGCCCTTGGTGATGGGATAACCCAGATATTTGCTGGTGTAAGGCGTGACGGGGCTCATTTCAATGTCTTTGAAATTCAGTTTGATGTCGGCAAAGAAATCTTTGGCCAGCGGGTTGATGGTTCCAGCGATTTCCAGCGGCGATCCGTAGCCCAGATTCCCCTTCAAATCCACCTTCGCGCGCGAGATCTGCTGCGAGGAAAGGCCCGTGACGCTTCCCTGAAGATGGAGCATGGTCACGGCGTAATTCGGCCGGATGTTGCGGTCGGCGAAGTCCACCGTGCCCCCTTGAAAGCTGACTTTGCCGATCTTAATGTCCGGCGGGGGCGGGGATGGTTTTGCGTCAGGCGCGGCCTGCGGGGTTTTGGCGGGCGCGGTCTTTTCATCCGCCGTTTTCCCTGCGGCATCGGGCTGCGGGTTTTCCTTTTGGGCCACGCCGAAGATGTGCTGAATATTGGTGGCGCCGCCCGGGTGGATAACGATTTTGGCGAAGAAATCACGAAGCGCAATTTCCCGAATGTTGACGAAAAGGGGATTGTAGCCCGCGGCCAGCGATTCGAAGCGGAGCTGTTTCCATTTCAGAAAATCGTTGGCGCGCTCCTTGTCGATCGTTGCGAGGTGATCCACGGAAAGATTTCCGGAATATTTGACGCTGGGTTCTCCCTTCGCGTTGGATGCCAGCGTAAAGGCTCCTGCCGTGGAAAGATCGCCGCCGGTGATATCCATTCGAATGGTGCCCGGCATGTAGGACTGAAGGGGACGGAGCGCCAGATTCTTTACGCCCAGCGCCAGATCGGCGCCAAGCGGTGACACGGCAACCGGCCCTTTCGCGGTGATCCTGCATTTCTGGTCCATAACCAGCGCCAGGTCGATGCGGGCCCTGTTTCCCCTTTTCAGAGAAAAATTCGAGACGGTCAGGCTGAGTGGGTGAATCCGCGTGCGAAACGGCCGGGCAGGCTGCTCATCCGTAAAGGTGATGTCGGCCCCATCGAGCACCAAATGATCCACCTGCAGGTCCAGTTGCTTTTTCTTTGCGTCCGCCTTGCCGGGTTTTTTCTTTTTCGCCGTCGTTTCTTCCGGTTTCGCATTGGCTTGCGTTCCGACCAGATTGAGCAGATTGATCTCGCCTTTCGGATTGCGCCGGACGGCCAGTTGGAGTCCGTCAAGCAAGACCTCGGAAAGATGAACGCTGGGAACCAGCGGCTGGACGGAAGCCAGGTTGGCCGACAGGACGGGAAGCCGCAGAATTTTGTTGCCCCGCAGATCATCCAACGACACTTGTTTCAGATCGGCGCGGCCGGTCAGCTTCAATTCGGGGGCTTGTTTTTGAGGCATGATGAAATGGACCTGCAGGCGGATGTCCAGCAGCGCCTGGGTCAGCTTGAAATTCATTTTCACCGGAACATACTGCAGGTAAAAAGGAACATCGATATCCCGGATGTCGATATCCAGAAGGCTTTCGCGCGATGTTTGAAACGGCTGGGTTTTGCCGGTGATCGAAACGGCATCGCCGTTGACGACGGCGGAGAATCTGGGTTCGACATAATGTTTCATGTAGTGATCGATGTTGGAAACAAACGGAACATCGAGATTCAGGTTCCGGATCGAATGATTGGTTTTGTTGGGGGTGTCGTGAAAATCCGCCGCGCCGTTGGAAATTTGAATGTTGTTGAGTGAAAACAAAAACGGTCCGGAGGGCTCTTTCTTTTGCGTCTCTTCTTTGGGAATCAGGTCGGAGAAATTATAGGTTCCGTCCGCATTCCGGGTGACGCCGATGTAAGGTTGATCCAGCCGGATTTCCTCCAGGATGAGCGCGCGCCGAAAGATGGAGGTCGGAACATCCACGTTGACGTGCAGCTCCTGAAAGGCCACGAACGCTTCTTGCGTTTCCCGGTCGGCCAGCTTGAATCCCCGGATCGTCGCGGAAAGATCAAAAGGATTGATCTTGATCTGCCCGACCGTTGCCCGCCGGTGCAGGGTCTCGGAAATTTTCTTGGTCAGGACCGGTTTAAGAACGGCGGGAAGAATCAAAAAGCCGGTAAGGCCGATCAGCGCAATTAGGACGAGGACGGCGATCAGGACTTTTTTCAAAAGACGCATGAAGGGACCCTCCTGTAAGCTTTTGGCGGCAGAACGCCGTCTTTGCCAAATCCCGTGGATTCAAGGCTTCACAGGCGGTTGCCCAAGCGAAAAGGATATTTGGGCAACAGGCCGTCTTGATCGGCATTTCGCACGGCCTGTCGGAAACCCCAAAACCCGCCGCTATTTTTGAAAAAAGACGCGGGCGTCCACCAGGCTCACGCCCTGGCCTTCCGGATGAACGATGACCGGATTCAGGTCGATTTCCGAAATTTCCGGGCACGCGGCGAGCAGCGCGGAAATTCTGCATACCACATTCTTCAGCGCCTGACAATCCGCGGGGCCTCTGCCTCTTGCGCCGGCCAAGAGCGGATAGGCTTTGAGCTCCTGAAGCATGGCTTCCGCTTCCCTGTGCGTCACCGGCGCCAGCCGGATGGAGGTGTCTTTGAAAATTTCAATAAAAATGCCGCCCAGACCGACCACGATCACCGGGCCGAAGGCGGGATCCCGCCTGCCTCCGACAAAGCATTCGACGCCCGCGGGCGCCATTTCCTGAATCAGATACCCGTCGATGGAGGGAGAAGTCTTCAGGCTTCTGATTCTGCTTTTCATGTCGGCCAGGGCTTCCGAAAGCTGTTTTTTGCTGTGGAGGTTCACGGTGACGCCGCCCACGTCGGACTTGTGCGAGGCGTTCCGGGACAGCAGTTTGGCGGCCAGCGGGTAGCGAAGAGGGATTCTGGCCGGCACGGCTTCGTTGTTCAAAAGCAGGCTTTTCACGGGCTGCAGCCCGGCGGCCTCGCAAACGGCGAGGGCTTCGTCCGTAAGCGGAATCCTCTTTTCCTTTTCGCAGCGGGCGCGGATGGATTCAACCGCTTTGAGGTCCAGCGCGTACTCTTGGGGATTGCCCCGCTCGCGGCACGCGGTTTTCTGTTCGTAATAGGTTCTGGAGACGTACAGCGCCTTCACCGCCTCCAGGGGGGACACGAAAACGGGAAAGCACTGCTTTTTCTGCAGATCCAGAATTTCCTCACGGTCGGAAATCATTGCCAGACTGACGGGTTTTTCGTAGCGGGCGACAAGTTCCTTCACGCCCGTCAGAAAGGCGCGGGACATTTCGCTTTCAAAATCCGCGGAATACAGATGATTGAAAAGGACGCCGTCAAAGTCGTCGAGCTTGAGGGCTTCCTCCAGGATATCCGTAAAGATCGTGTAGTTGAAGATTTCGCCCAGGTCGAGAGGATTCTGGTGGGCGATCACGCGGGTGTTGTAAATCGTTTTGAGCTTTTCGATGAACGACGGAGGGAAGGGCGTCATTTCAAATCCGTATTTCGCGCAGGCGTCGGCCGTCAGGACGGCATGACCGCCGGAGCGCGACAGCACGGCCACGCGTTTGCCTTTCATGAGCGGCATTCCGACCACCTGAACCGCGCTGACCAACTCCACTTCGTCGTCGACGCGGAGAACGGCGGCCTGGCGCATGGCCCCGTCCACCACGGCGTCGTCGCCGGAAAGCGCCGTCGTGTGGGACTGGGCGATCTTTGCGCTCGCGGGCGACCGGTTGGATTTCTGAAGGATGATGGGTTTGTCGCAGTTTCGGGCGAGGTCGAAAAATTGGCGCCCGCGCTTGAAGCCTTCCAGGTACAGCGCAATGCATTTGGTTTGAGGATCCCGAATCAGATAGTCGAGAAAATCCGCCTCGTCGAGCTGCAGCTTGTTGCCGATCGATACGAACTTGCCCGCGGTGATGCCGTAGCCCGCGACCGTTCGCAGATAAGAGCTTCCGACGCCGCCGCTCTGGGTGATGAGCCCCAGCGTTCCCCCGGAGGGGACTTCCTTGGCGAAGGCGAAGGGCATCATCATTTTATAATCAAAATTGATCACGCCCACGCAGTTGGGGCCGATGACTTTCATGCCGTACCTGCGCGCGACGGACAGCACGTCCTCTTCCAGGGTGTGTTGGCCGCGCGAGTATTCGCTGAATCCCCCCGACTCGATGACCACGTGTGTAATGCCCTTTTGGCCGCACTCCTCCATGAGGGCGGGAACCGTCCGGGCGGGCGTCAGGAAAATCGCCACGTCCGGTACGCACGGCAGATCCGCGACTTTGGTGTACACGTGAACGCCGCCCACGTCGCCTTCCTGGGACCCGACGCCGTAGAGTTCTCCCGGGTAGCCGATTTGTTTGTTGTTGATGAGGACGATTTGACCCAGATTCATCTTGGTGACGGACGCGCCGAAAACCACCATGCTGCGGGGGGTGAAGAATTTCTCCATGATCGCATTGCTCCTTTCGACCGGCAACGCTGGTTTTCCACCACGTTTTTGAGCCTGTATGAGCAAACGACGCCTTCACCTTGCTGCCCGCCATCAGCCAAAGCGCGAAACGCCAAAATGACACCAGGAAAATGAACGTGAATTCCTTTTTGCCGGGCAGGGCTCTTATAAAGAACGCAGGAGTCTGTGTCAAGAACAAAGAAAACCGGAAGGCGAAGCGATAAGGTCCGGCCGCACGGCGCGGGCTGCCGGATTTCCGTTCTCCGTCCGCCCGCGGCAAAGATTCGTTTGACTTCCCGGGCAAAGCCAATATAATCATGTCCAACGGGATGTTATGGGTTTTATTCTCCGCAGGAGCGCAACGGGGTTGACGGCCCGGCGGGCTCATGCGGGATTTCAATTTCGGAAAAGGGTGAAGTCATGAAGAACAGGCGGCAGGCGGAAAAGGCTCCGGCAAACGACGTCCGGAAACAAAGCCCCCGCCTTCGGTCGCCCCGTCTGGGGGATCGCGCGCGAGGCCGCGCGGAAAGCGAACTCCGGGAGAGCGAAGAGCGCCTCCGGAGCGTCGTCAGCCGATCCCCGATTCCCGCGTTTGTGATCGGCAAAGATCATCACATCCTTTATTGGAACAAGGCCCTGGAACAGCTCACCAAAATCAGGGCCGAAGACGTCATCGGCACCTCCCAGCAGTGGCGCGCGTTTTACGCGAAGAAGCGCCCCTGTATGGCGGATCTGCTGGTCAGCCGCGCCCAGGAAAAGATCTCCAAATGGTACACCGGCAAATATACCAAATCCAAACTGCTCGATGAGGCCTACGAGGCGATTGATTTTTTTCCGGAGCTCGGCCATCACGGCAAGTGGCTGCGCTTTACGGCGGCGATTATCCGCAATGAGGCGGGTGATCTAATCGGGGCCATCGAAACGCTGGAGGACATCACCCGGCGCAAGAAGGCCAAGGAGGCGCTGCTCAGGGCGCACCGGGAGCTGGAAGAGCGCGTGCAGGCGAGAACGGCGGAGCTGGCCCAGGCCAACGAGGCGCTCTTGAATGAATTGATGGAGCGCCACCGGACGCAGAAAGCGCTCAAGCAGACCACCGATCACCTCTCGCTGCTTTTGGAATCCCTGCCGATCATTTCCTACACCCGCAAGACGGACGGGCGCTTCGGCATCACGTTCGTGAGCAGCACCATCGAAGAAATTACCGGCTACCCGCCGCAATGTTTCACGGAGGACGAAAATTTCTGGGCCGACCATATTCACCCGGACGACCGGTCCCGGATCCTGGACGAGCTCAAGTCCGGTCTGGGCAAGGAGACGCACCGCTACAGTTACCGGTTTCGGGTCATGGACGATTCCTACCGCTGGTTTTCGGACTACTGGCGCGTGGTGCAGCTCCCCGCCGGTTCGACCAATTACATTGTCGGCGCCTGGCAGGACGTCACGGAAGACAAGAGAATCCGCCAGGAGGGCGAGCTTCGCCTTCAGCAGATGATTCAGACGCATAAGCTCACGGCGCTGGGCGAAGTCGTGGCCGGCGTCGCCCACGAGATCAACAATCCGGTCAGCTTCATCGCCTACAACGTGCCGATCCTCGAAGAAATCTGGGACGCCGTGGAGTCCATTCTTTCCCGTTCGAACACGCACCACCCCGAATGGGAAAAGCGCGGCCTGTCCTATGAAGACGTCTGCCGCAACATGCGCGACATCATTCAGGCGTTCAAGATCGGCGCCAACCGGATCAGCCGGGTCGTGACCAGCCTCAAGGAGTTTTCCCGCTCCGACGAGACCGCGCAAAAAAAACGGATGTCGGTGCCGGAGGTGATTGCGGGCGCGCTGGTCATCGTGGGCGCGCAGATCCGCAGAACGGTTTCCACCATCGAACAGGACATCGCGCCCGACGTTCTGCCGGTTTGCGGCCACTTCCAGAAGATCGAACAGGTGGTGGCCAATCTGCTGATCAACGCCCATCAGGCGATCCCGCCGGGGCAGAAAGGCCTCATTACCATCCGCTGCCGGAATATCGAAAGTCTCAAAGCGGTGGTGGTCGACATCGAGGACAACGGCAGGGGGATCGAGAAGAAGATCATGGACCAGATTTTCGATCCCTTTTTCACCACGCGCCGCGATCGGGACGGCACGGGATTGGGGCTTTCCATTTCCTATGGACTGATCCGGGAGCATCACGGACTGATCAGCGTGCTGTCGCGTCCGGGGTTGGGCAGCCGGTTTTCCATTTTTCTGCCCGTGGACGGAGCCACCGACATCAGCCTGTATCCGGCCATCCTCTGCATCGACCACAACGTCAAGTACCTGAAGGAGCTCAAGGCCAATTTCGTGGACGCGGTGATCTGGCGGTCGGAAGCCCAGGACCGGCTGGAGGATGTGCTCGATTTTCTGGCGCAGCATCCGGAGGTGGATATCGTCGTTTCCGAAGTCCGCCTCCGGGGATTCAACGGCTGGACGCTTCTGGAAAAAATCCGCGAGAAACATCCGCTGCTGCCGGTGATTCTCTATTCGGCGGACCGCAAGGCCCTTTCACCGCCGGCGCAGGTCAAAGCTTCGCCCGATTTTACGCTGCACAAGCCGTTCAGCATCGATAAGCTTCAGAAGATCATTCATGAGGTGGGAAGACAACGGTTATGAAGATTCTCATGGTAGACGACGAGGAATTGTCTCTGTCCTCCGTGAAGCGGGTTCTCAAGTGGAAAGGCATCAAAAATGTCGAGGTCTGCGACAACGGCCGGGAGGCCGTAGAGCGCATCCGCCTGGAAAATTTCGACATCGTTCTTCTGGATCTGCTGATGCCGGACGTGGACGGCATGCAGGTGCTCGAATCGACCAAACCGTTTTGTCCGGGGACCGAGTTCATCATCCTCACCGCCGTGGACGACATTCAAACCACCGTCCGGGCGATGCGGCAGGGCGCCTATGACTATCTGGTCAAGCCCGTGGACAATGAACTGCTGTTTTTGTCCATTGAACGGGCCTATGAGCGGAAAGGACTGCTGGCCGGCCTTTCGATCAGCGCCGGCCGCGAGACGGCCGACATTCCGCCCGCGTTTGCCGACACGATCACGCAGGACAAGCAGATGAAGGCCCTGATTTCCTACGCGCAGGTGATGGCGCGCAGCGGCAACCCGGTATTGATCACCGGCGAGTCGGGAACCGGCAAGGAGCTGATGGCGCGAGGGATTCACCGGGCCGGGCCAGCGCCCGCCGGGCCCTTCGTGCCGGTGAATGTGTCCGCCATTCCCGCCACGATGTTTGAAAGCCAGTTTTTCGGGCATGTCAAAGGCGCCTTTACCGGCGCGGAAAGTCCGTACAGCGGCTTTTTCGAACAGGCGGACGGCGGCACGCTGTTTCTCGATGAAATCGGCGAATTGCCGATCGGCTTGCAGGCCAAGCTGCTCAGAGTGCTGGAGGACAAGACGTTCACGCCGCTGGGCGCGGGCCGTCCGGTGCGCGTGGATGTGCGACTGGTCTCGGCGACGAACACCCAGCTGGAAGCCGCCTGCCAGGAGGGAAAATTCCGGATGGACCTGATGTACCGGCTCAAGTCCGCCTGTGTCTGCCTGCCGCCTCTTCGCGAACGACGGGGGGACATCCCGATTCTGGCTTCCCATTTTCTGAAAAAGGCCTGTGAACGTCATCAGAAAAACATCAACGGCTTCAGTCCGGAAGCGATGCAGCGGCTGACGCGAGGGGACTATCCCGGAAACATCCGCGAGCTTTCCCAGATCGTGGAAAACGCCGCGCTGCTGGCGGAAGGCCCCGTAATCCGGCCCGCGGATCTGAACGGCAACGGTACGGCTTTGGAACCGCAGGGGGACACCGCTTCCCGCAGGTTGTGCACGCTCAAGGAAAACGATTCTGCGCATGTGCGTTTTGTAATGGACGCCACCGGCGGAAACCGCCGCGAGGCCGCCCGGATTCTGGGAATCACGCTTCGTCAGCTCCAGAGGAAGCTTGCGGAAATGAAGGGATCGTCCAGGAAAGACGTTTGACGGGCATGCGCCGGCTCTTCCGGCAAAGCCCCAACGGATGAACCTTTCAACGCATTTCGATTGATAAGAACTTCCTTTTTGCGGGGTGATAGATACCCTCATGGCACCAGCATGTAACCCGTTGGATCTGAATTTTGGCACGGGATGGTACTGGAACAATGATACCAACTGCCCGTACCGGGTGATTGTTCCGGATAGCGTCCATGGACTGCCCCTGGGGCATGAATACGTCTATGTAGACCTTCCCACAGGAGAGCGCGAGCAGTTTCCGATACACCGCTATGCCCCGATGTACCAAATCCCCTTTCTGTATGAGGAGATCGTGTACCGTCATCTCGGATGCCGAACGCCCGGGGGGATGATCCGCATAATCGATCAGGCATTCCGGTCGCGTGAGGTAACCGATATGGCAGGAATGCGCACGCTGGAACCGGGGGCCGGGTCAGGAACTTTCGGAGAATACCTGAAAAAATATCTTGGAATCCGGTATCTTGCCGGGCTGGACATCGAGCCCCTGGCAAAAGCCGCTGCTGAACGGGACCGCCCGGATCTTTACTCGAATTACGTTATCGAGGATCTCACCCGGCTCTCCCGTAACTTCCTCGACACAGCCGGGACATGGGATTTCGTTGTCATGGCCAGTGCGGTGGGCTGGAATCACATCCCTGTTGAAGGAGTCCAGCAGGCATTCGACCTGCTCCGGATCGGCGGCTGGTTTGCAATCCACGTGAGCCGGACTGATTCCGACATCGGGTGCAGGGCAACGTGCGCCTGGATCGACGGGCTTGCTGCTACCGGGCAGTTCGATCTCGTGCGGGAAGAACGGATCTTTCACCGGAAGGCAATCGATGGTCATGACATCTTTTACACGGTCATCGTCGGGGTAAAGACTGAACGGATGCGGTGAAGGGGGCAGAGCCCATTATCATTGGTGCGGGTTTATTGCCTCCCTTCCGTCAGCCCGTTCAGGTCCGCACCTCGGGGATGATCCGGAAACGAAGCCCTGGCAGTTCGCCTGCCAGTGCCTTCTCCATCTCCTCCTGCAGGGCCCGGATCTCCTCCAGCGTTATTGAGGCAGGGAAGAAGAGTTCCAGTTCCACAAATTGCTCCTTCCCGCTTGTCCGCGTGTAGATTGTTCCGATCCCGTCATAGTTGTCATAGAACGTGGCAAGGACCTTCATGACGTGCAGCTGTTCATCCTCTGTCAGCGGCAGGTCCATCAGCGAGCGGAAATTGTCCCATACCAGGACGCTCCCGGCGATTATCATGTACAGGGACATCACAAGCGCGATTGCCGGGTCCACCCGATTGCCGATTTCCGGAAGACCGGATCGGATCAGGGCCCAGCCCGTCAGGAAAGCGACGAGCATCCCGAGGTTACTCAAAAAAGCCACCCGGAAAGATACGGTGCCGGAGTGAAGGATCGGAGAAGGTGCACCGGTCTCGCGTTCCAGCCGGTAACAGACCATGAAGAAATACCCAAGGCGTATCCCTGTCAGGATAACCGGAACCATCCCGAGCGCATACCCCACCGGGACCGGTTCGATGAGGTGTCCTGCTGCTGTGGCGGCCATGTAAAGCCCGGTCGGGATACATAATACGCCATCGAGGAATGCCGAGAAGTTTTCCAGTTTGCCGGTCCCGTAGGTGAAGCGGGCGGGATTTTTATGCAGGGACTGCCGCATGGCGTAAACGGAGAACGTCTGCACGGCAAAACTGACACTGTACCATGCGAGGTTCACGTAGAGCGCCATGGAGTCCGTGATCGGCGCTGTCAGGAGGAACAGGGCGGCTGCCGGCAGCACTGTGATATATGACCACAGCACCATCCGGTATACGCGGTAATCATGATCCGCGGGAGTTGCTGGAGTTGGCTTGGTGTTCATACATTCAGTACAGGTAATACTGGTTGAAAGGTAAGAAAACTACCTGACGGATTGATAAGAAATTGATAAGAACATCCTTTTTGTTGGACGCAGTATATTAAGCGTGGTTTTGTGTGTCAAGAAGATTTTAGGCACAAGATGTAGGGGCGTGAACAAAATGATCGATTCAGTTTGATCGCGGGAGTGTACCTTTTGCACTTTACTGGCCGCATAGCCGCATGAGGATGCCGTTTGCCGCGGAAATCAAGCGCACGACCGCGTCACATCCTGTTTCAGTGTTCGTCGTGACGTCAGGATTGGATAGAATCATCCCAGGTGTATTCAGGGTCGGCGTGGGCGTCGGTTTGCGGATGTGGAGCATGAGCGAGATCATCAGAAGGGGCATATGCGATGTTTGGCGGGTCGTGGATTTTGGGCGACGGCCTTGACCGGATCAGCCACAGACCCAGATGCGTGAGAATTTCCCGGATGACTTGCGCATCTTTGATGAAGCTGATGATGCGCATGGCGCCTTTACATTTGGGACAGATTAAAGGGTCCACCTCATATATTTTCTGGATCAGCCTTGCCCAGCTTTTCCTTAATGCCTTCGCATCGCCATCCGGTTCAGTTAGACAGGGAATAATATTGTCTGCGCCTTTTGCTTTCCGTTTACCCCGGGCGACGTTGCTGTAATAGCCATAGTAACGCACCATCTGTTCGCCGCGGTTGGGAATATGCGAACACATCGCCGCCGGCCATTCCAGTGCCGGGAAGCTCTCTCTTGTCTTTTTGTCCTTTGCCCTATAAACGACTTTTCCCTCCTGGGCCAGATGCTGCATCCGTTCCTGAGAGAAAGACGCCCGGATGATATATCGTGCCAGATTCTCCATAGCCGAGTCGTCTTTCGGCGAGATTCTATTGCCGCAGTCCTTGCATTTTACCCTTGCAAAGTCATGGCTCAGATCGCCGCAGTCAAGGTAACGGCAGATCACTTTCTCAACATAGGGTCGCCCAAAGCCGTAATCCCTTGAGAAATGGTTATTGTTAAGAAGTGATTTGGAATCCTTGAGGAATTTTCAAGGTTAACCAGTCGTGGCCGCTCCGCTCAACTGTCCGCAGGCGGCCAGGATGTCGCCGCCTTTGCTCTTGCGGAGCATGGCGGTGAAGTGGCGGTCGAGCAGCACCTGCTGAAAGGCGGCGACGGTTGCCGGGGAGGGTGTTTTGTAGGGCGAGCCGGGGTATTCGTTGAAGGCGATCAGATTGATCTTGCAGCGCTGGTCTTTGAGAAGTCGGGCCAGCTTTTCCGCATCGGCCCGCGAGGAATTCACGCCGTCGATCAGGATGTATTCATACGTGAGCATTCTGCGGCCCGGCATGGGATACTGCCGGCAGGCGTCCAGGAGCGCCGCCAGCGGATATTTCTTGTTGACCGGCATGAGACGGCTGCGGGTTTCATCGTCGTGGGCGTTTAGCGAAACGGCCAGGTTGATGCAGATGTCACGGCCCAACTGCAGGATCTGCGGGGCGAGTCCGCAGGTGGAGACCGTGACCCGCCGCGAGGAAAAGCCCAGGCCGAAATCGTCGGTGAGGATCCGGATGGCCTTCACCGTGTTGTCGTAGTTGGCGAGCGGTTCGCCCATGCCCATCAGAACGATGTTGCCCACGGCGGCTCCCTCGGGCGTTTCCTGCCGGATTGTGACGACCTGGCCTGCGATTTCCGCCGGCGTGAGCTGGCGCTTGAGGCCCTGGCGCGCCGTCAGGCAGAAGGAGCAGCCCATCGCGCAGCCGGCCTGCGTGGAAATGCACAGCGTCCAGTGGTTCTTCCCCGGAATCAGCACGCTTTCGATAAAGTGGCCGTCTTCGAGAGCCAGCAGGACTTTTTGCGTGCCGTCCTGCGACTTTTGGATTTTGACGATTTGCGGCCGGTAAAGCCGCGCCGTTCCGGCCAGCGTCCGGCGGAAATCGCGCGCGAGCGTCGTCATGGCTTCGAAGGAAAGGCAGCCCGACTGGTGGAGCCACTTCATAATCTGGCGGGCGCGGTATTTTTCCTTGCCGGAGGCGGCGATGAAGTCTTCCAGTTCCGCGAGGGGAAAGTCCAGCAAATTGGGCAATTCTTTTGTTTCTGATTTTCTTTCCTGTTGAGGTGTCATGAGAAGACTTCTTTAGAGTTCTGGATTCCCGCCTGCGCGGGAATGACGATATGAATATTTATTTATAATCGGTGACCTTATTATATTTTTTTCTTCAGATTCCCGGCAATGGCGTCGATGAATCCTTCCGTGTTGACCTTCCGGTTGGTGGGCCGCTTTTCGGCCAGAAGGAGCAGGTCGCCCGTCATCACGCCGCTTTCGACCGTGGCGAGAGCGGCCGCCTCCAGCGTGTCCGCGAAAGCGACGACCTCCGGTGTGCCGTCCAGCTCGCCGCGTTTGCGCAGGCCGCCGGTCCAGGCGAAAATCAGCGCCATCGAGTTGGAGGAGGTTTCCTCGCCCTTTAAATGTTTGTAGTAATGCTTTTGGACCGTGCCGTGCGCGGCTTCGTATTCAAACCATCCGTGGGGAGAAACCAGCACCGACGTCATCATGGCCAGCGACCCGCACGCGGACGCGATCATGTCCGACATGACGTCGCCGTCGTAGTTTTTGAGCGCCCAGAGCATTCCGCCCTCCGTCTTCATGATGCGCGCGACCGCATCGTCGATGAGTGTAAAGAAGTATTCAATGCCCGCCCGGGCAAACCGGTCTTTCCAGTGCTCGGCAAATTCGCGGTCAAAGACGTCGCGGAAGCCCGCGTCGTACTTTTTGGAGATCGTGTCCTTGGTGGAAAACCACACGTCGATCTTTTCGGAAAGCGCGTAGGTGAAGCAGGCCCGGGCGAAGCTCAGCATCGACGCCTCCAGGTTGTGGTTGATCTGGACGATGCCCGCCGAGGGGAAGTCCTTCACGAATTCCCTCTGCGGCGGACCGCCGTCGGCCGGCGTGAAGACGACTTCGAGTTTGCCCGCGCCGGGAACGGTCATTTCGAAATTGTCGTACACGTCTCCATAGGCGTGGCGGCCGATGGTGATCGGTTTTTTCCAGGCGGCGACGCCCGGCCGGATGTTGTTCACGAGGATCGGTTTGCGGAACACCGTGCCGTCGAGCATGGCGCGGATCGTGCCGTTGGGGCTTTTCCAGGCTTTCTTGAGGTTGTATTCCTTCACCCGGTCTTCGTTGGGCGTGATGGTGGCGCACTTGACGCCGACGCCGTATTTCTGAACGGCGCGGGCCGCGTCGGCCGTGACCCGGTCGTCCGTGTCGTCGCGGTGCTTGACGTGGAGATCGTAGTAGTCGATGTCCATGTCCAGATAGGGAAAGAGCAGCTTGTCTTTCACCATCCGCCACATGACGCGGGTCATTTCGTCTCCGTCCATTTCGACGAGGGGGGTCTTCACTTTAATTTTGGGGCTCATTGCTTTTTTACTCCCTGGGATAAAATGCGGAATTATCGTTGACGGCGGACGTTGAGCGCGCCGCCGGCCAGAATCATTTCTTTTTGCCTGGCCGACAGGCTCAGGCGCACGGCGAAGGACAGACCTTTGGTCCGGTTGGAGACCGTCAGGGTTTCGCTTTCGGCAACGGCCTTTCTCAGCCCGGCGATTTCGAGATCGTCGCCCGCGTCCAGGGCGTCGTAATCCTTGCCATCGACGAACGTGAGCGGCAGGATGCCGAAGTTGATCAGATTAGCGGCGTGAATTCTCTCCAGGGACTTGGCGAGGACCGCCCGCACGCCCAGGTACATCGGACAGATGGCGGCATGCTCGCGCGACGAGCCCTGGCCGTAAGACAGACCGGCCGCGATGATGTTGTGCCGGCCCGCTTCCTTGTTGGCCAGCGCACGGCGGGCAAACGCGGCGTCCACGTTTTCAAAGACGAATTCGGCGTACCTGGGAATGTTCGAGCGGTATTTCATCCGCGCGCCGGCGGGAATGATGTGATCGGTCGTGATCTTGTCGCCGACCTTGATCGTCACGGGACCGGCGAGCGTGTCGGGCAGCGGTGTGTTGACGGGCGGCGCGCCGATGTTCGGGCCGCGGTGGATTTCCACATCCCTTGGTGCGTCGCCCGGCCGGAGAATCATCCGGTCGTCGATGAGCAGCCGTTCGGGAACCGGCACGGCGGGGTAGTCCATTCCCAGATCGCGCGGATCGGTGAAGCGGCCGGTGATGACCGCCGCCGCCGCCGTTTCGGGGCTGACCAGGTAGATATCGGCGTCGAGCGTTCCCGAACGTCCGGAGAAATTCCGGTTGGAAGTGCGCAGCGAAACCGCACCGGATTGCGGGCTCTGGCTGTTGCCGATGCAGAAGCCGCAGGCGTTTTCCATAAGACGCGCGCCGGAGGCGAGCAGATCCGCCAGGTAGCCGTCGCGGGTGAGATTGTCGAGAACCTGCCGCGAGCCCGGCGCCAAAATAAAGCTCACGTCGGGATGCGCAACCCGGCCCTTGAGGATTTTGGCGACCGTCGCCAGATCCTTGTAAGAAGAGTTGGTGCAACTTCCCAGACAGACCTGCTGTACGGTCATGCCGGCCAGAGACCGGACCGTGGCGATGTTATCGGGGCTGTGCGGTTTGGCCGCAAGCGGTTCGAGAAGGGACAGGTCGATCGTCACGACGCGCGCGTACACTGCGTCGGCATCGGCGCAGAGCGGCATGAAATCCGCCTCCCTTTCCTGCAGTCGCAGAAACCGGCGGGTCATCTCGTCGCCGGGAAACACGGAGGTCGTCACGCCGCATTCCGCGCCCATGTTGGCGATGGTGGCGCGCTCCGGAACGCTCAGCGTCGCCAGGCCCTGTCCGCCGTATTCGAAAACGGTCCCGACGTTTCCCTTGGTGGAAAAAATATCCAGTACCTTCAGGATGACGTCTTTTGCGGAAACCCAGGGGCGAAGCCTGCCTTCGAGGTTGATCTTTACTACGGAAGGGCAGGTGAGGTAAAAGGGCTCTCCCGCCATCGCCTGGGCGACGTCGAGTCCGCCCGCGCCGATGGCGATCATGCCCAGCGCGCCGCAGGTGGGCGTGTGGCTGTCGGAGCCGATCAGCGTTTTGCCGGGACGCCCGAAGCGCTCCAGGTGGACCTGGTGGCAGATCCCGTTGCCGGCGCGCGACAGCAGAATGCCGAACTTTTGCGCGACGCTCATCAGATAGCGGTGATCGTCCGCGTTTTCAAAACCGATTTGAATCGTGTTGTGGTCGATGTAACTGACGGACAGCTCCGTGCGGACCCGGGGGACGTTCATGGCTTCAAACTGCAGATAAGCCATGGTGCCCGTGGCGTCCTGGGTGAGGGTCTGGTCGATCCGGATGCCGATTTCCCCGCCGGGCGCGAGTGAGCCGTCCACCAGATGTTCGGCCAGAATTTTTTCCACGATGTTTTTTCCCATGGATTCTTCCTTACGGTAAATTGCAATTACCTCAGTTAATTCAGCGCTCTTTCGCCTATTCGATTCGGGAACCGGCAGGATTGTCCTCATATAATAAACAGCCCGGATAAGCAACCTGCAAAAACGGCCAAAAAAAAAGAGGCGTTCAAGCCTCTTTTTTTAAATCCTTTTGAAAGGCGAAGCGCAATCAGGTGCCGTCATTTTCATCCAGGCCTTTCAGGCGAACGGCCCGCTGAAATCTCTTTTGAAAGTAAGGGCGATCTAGGCTGTCGATGCGGACGGCTTTTGCCTTGTAGGAGGCGTGAACGAACTCGTTGTTGCCGATGTAAATGCCGACGTGGCCGATCGGTTTCTTGGTCCGAAAGAAAACCAAATCTCCCTCCACCAGTTCATCCCGTTTCACTTTCATCCCGACTGTGGATTGTTCACGGGCGGTGCGGGGCAGAGTGATGTCGAAAAATTCATACATTTTACGGACAAAGGCCGAACAGTCGATCCCTTTGACGGTGGCGCCGCCCAACCGGTAAGGCGCGCCCAGAAAGCCGGTTGCCACCCGGATGAACAGCTTTCTTTCTTCGGCGCTGCCCCATTTGCCCAAGAGCTCCTCGCTTGTTTTTTCTTCAAACGAGATTGCAGCAGATGGGTCATCCGTCAATCCTTCATCTTCTTCGTCCAGTAAATCGTCCTCTTCCTCGGCGGGTGCTTTCGCGGGTGCTTCTTCCCTGGGCAAAATCAGCTTTTGTCCGGCGCGCAGGGATTTGGTGGTGACATGGTTCAGCTTTGCGATCTGCATGACGGGAACGCCTGTTTTCCTGGCAATCAGGGGAAGCGTGTCACCCCTTTTGACGATATAGGATGACGAGGGCTGAATTTTTGATTTTGCGGTGACGGGGGATGGTGAGGCTTTTTCTTTGAGGCTTAAAATCTGACCGGGTTTTACGAAATTGCCTTGTAAATGGTTGGCTTTTTTGATTTCCGCGATACTGACGCCGGTTCGTTTGGAAATGAGGGAGAGATTTTCCCCTTTTTTAACTTTGTACTGGGCCGCATGGGCGTCGATTTGAAAACAGAAGAGCAGGAAAAGAGCGAATAATCCCCAAGACACCATGGTTCGCCGTTGCATCATGAAGTACCTCCTGTTTTTGCGGGGGGAGCCCCATTTTGTTAACGGTGCACAGATTGTGGATCGGTGAAGCTAATATTTTTATATCTAAAGATATTTTACTGCACACAGAAAACGAAGGTTTACAATTAAAATACAATTTATCAACTTCGTACGAATCCCACTTACTAAAAATGAAAGGGCATGTCAAATTTATTTTGCAATCTTTTTTAATGAGGTATAGGAAGCGGCATGCGATAAACATGAGGACATGCCGTTGATGCAAAAGTGGAAAAAAGTAATTATATGGAGTTTTTTGGCGCTTGTCGTTTTCTTGACGGCGGATGTCGGCCGTTATTTTTTTTATCCGGACGTGGCCGGTCTCGAGAAAAATCGTCCCGGCAAAACCGCCTTCATGGAATACCGGGAAAAGGTATGGAAGGAGAAAGGCATCAATAAAAAGATATCCGTATCCTGGGTGCCTCTGTCGGGTGTGTCGCCTTACGTGATGAAGGCGGTGATCATTGCCGAAGATGATAAATTCTGGTCTCATGAGGGATTTGACTTTGAGGCCATGCAGAAAGCGCTGGAAAAAGACCTCCGGAAAAAGAAATTCAAGGCCGGAGGCAGTACGATTTCCCAGCAACTGGCAAAGAATTTATATCTGACACCGGCGAAAAATCCGGTTCGAAAAATCAAGGAAGCCATTCTAACCTGGCGGATTGAAAGGCAATTGAGCAAAAGAAGGATTCTGGAGCTCTATCTGAACGTGGCCGAATGGGGGGACGGCCTGTTTGGCGTGGGAACCGCCGCACGCAGATATTACGGCAAATCCGCCGCCGATCTCGGCCCGCGTGAAGCGGCTCAGCTTGCCGCCGCCCTGCCCAATCCGAGGCGCTTCCGTCCGGACGGCAGTTCAAGGTATGCGGCCGGCCGGGCGGAGAGAATTTATCAGATCATGGTGAGGCGCGGCATCGTCATCGAGGAATACGACGAAGTTCTGAAGGATGAAGGCGGAGAAGGGGAAAAAGTCCCTGATCCGATTTCGCCGGAGCCGGGGGCCTCTGCCGCCGGTGAACCCATGAAGACGGAAGCGCCCGCGGCTTTCCCCTGACCTTACTGAAACCGCGGTTGACCGGACAGGAAATACCGGAAGAAAACGGAAACAGTCCTGATTGGAATGGGTTTCATGATGCAGTTCCTCTACCTCGACTACAACGCCGCCGCTACGCTCGATCCGGGCGTGATCGCGGCAACGGCGGGATTGCGAAACGGGGCGGGATAAATGAAAGCGGCAGGAGCAGGAAAATCTTGGCCATGCGAAGGCTTGAATGATCCGGCTTTGTCGGCCGCCGCGGTCAAAGAGGAGGCCCGCCGGCTTGGTTTTGACGGCTGCGGGATTTCCCGCGCGGAAGCGCTTCCGGAAGACGCTCTCCGCCTGCGTTCGTGGCTGGATCACGGGTATCAAGCCCAAATGGCCTATATGGAAAAACATACGGAGAAGCGGGTTGATCCGGCTTTGCTGTTTGAAGGGGCCCGTTCGGTCATTTCGGTTCTTTTGAATTACTATCCGTCAGGAACGCAAACCGATTCGGATGCGCCCGTTCTGGCAAAATTCGCCTACGGGAAAGATTATCATGTCGTTGTCAGGGAAAAACTGAACCGTCTGCTGAGGAAAATTTCGTCCCGCATCGCGCCGGTTCGCGGCCGGGCGTTTGTGGATACCGCGCCGCTGCTCGAAAAGGCGTGGGCCGCCCGGGCGGGTCTGGGGTGGATCGGCAAGAACACCTGCCTGATTTCGCCGGATAAGGGATCTTTTTGTTTCATCGGAACGCTTCTGATTGATATTCCTCTGCAATACGACCGTCCCGTTGCCGATCGTTGCGGCGGTTGCACGCTTTGCATCGACGCCTGTCCCGCGAAGGCCATTGTCGCCCCGCGGACGCTGGATGCCGGCCGCTGCATTTCCTATGGGACGATCGAAAACAAGGCGGCTGTCGGAGAGGCGTTCAGGAATCCGCCGGCCGACCGCGTGTTCGGCTGCGATATCTGCCAGGATGTCTGCCCCTGGAATCGCCGAGCCGTTCCCCACCATGAAAAGGATTTTGATCCCCCGCCCGGATTACTTGAGATGACCCGCGAGGAATGGTTCGCCCTCAACGAAGAGCAATACGGGAGAATGTTTCAAAACTCCGCCGTGAAAAGAATTGGATTTGAAGGCCTGAAAAGAAACCTCGACAGGATTGCGGGATGATCCTGACGCGGAGACGGGTGAAAACGGACGCATAACCGTCAAATGTCAAGAATAAAGATTTGACCCCTCTTATCGAAAGAGCAGCTTATATAATTCACCATACACATAAAAGGCTGTTCCGCCCGCATCATAAAGAAAGAAGAAATATATGCTTATCAGGGAGACCATCAATACGGCCATTGGACCGGCCGTGACTGCGTTTGCGTCATAGAGATTTCGTTTTTTATAATATTTTCGGCAGAGCATTTCGCTTACGGCCAGGAGCCCGGCCTGCCCTACGAAGATTCCCAGCACCGGATGAGTGCACAGACAGTAAAAGAAGGATTCTCCAAGGGTAAAGAACTCGCTGACGCGGATGATTTCTTTGATGGCGTATGCCAGTGGCGTAATGTAGGAACCGGCAATCCGCTCCGTCAGATCCGCTCCCCGCATCCGCATGATCCGGTAAACGAAAAACCCGTTCAACGCCAGGTAGAAAAAAAGGACAAAATGAACGGTATTCATGGCGAACTTATACACTTCACGGTTTTCAATCCAACCCAGGTTTTCACTGATCCAATGAAGTGCCAACCAGCCGAGAAGGGCCGTCCCGGCGGGGATGATGAACCTCTTGAGGAAGGGAGCCTTTTCGATTTGCCGAATCTTATTTTCCATCACCGGCGCCTCCACGATATTGGGCAAGCAGACGTTTCATTTCAGGCAGCATCCGTTTGCCTTCCGGGGTTTCAATGAGGTTGTTCCTGTAACCGGGGTCTTTCTTCACGTCAAAGATTCCGGCCTTCCTGCGCCCCCGGTACGTCATGTAGATGTGGCTTTCGGTGCGGACTCCGTACTGTTCCGGCACATTGTAGGGGAAATCCTTGAAGTACTCGTATAAAAAGGATTCCCGAACCTTTTCCTTCCGGTTTTCCAGCACCGGTTTCAGGGAAATTCCGTCACAGTCCCTTTTCGGCGCGGCTCCGGCAAGGTCAAGAAGGGTGGGAGCCAGATCGATATTCAGGGCCATGCCTTCGGCCCTCCTGCCGGGTTTCACGGTTCCCCGGGGATAACGGATCACAAAGGGTATGCGGATATTCACCTCCGAGGCGTCCCGCTTTCCCACATCCATGTGCTCGCCCCAGGAATAGCCGTTGTCGCCTGCCAGCACCACGGCCGTATTGCGCGCCATCCCCAGTTGGTCCAGCTCATCGAGGAGCCGCGCAAGCTCGCGGTCAAAGGCGGTCAGGCTCTCGCAATATCGGAGATAATTACGCTCCGTGGTGAAAAAAGGCGGCGCGCCCTCTATGGCTTTTCCGCTCAACAGGCTGATGAAAGAGAATGTTTCTTTCGGAAGGAAGGAGAGGTCTTCATTTTTATAGATGCCCTCCAGGTCCTCCGGGGGTCTCCAGGGCGAATGCACCGCTTTGTGGGAAAGATACAGGCAGAAGGGTTTTTCGCTTTTTTCTTTGATGAACTGGATGGCATAATCCGTCAGGTCCGTTGTGATATATTTGCCCGGTCGTTCGGTTTTCACGCCGTCGATGATGAGCGGGCAGTTGTAATAGTAGCCTTGGCCGCCGCTCGCGTCAAAGGTGATGAACCGGTCGACGCTGTTGATTTTCGGTATCTTTCCCGGCATGTGCCATTTTCCGATGAAGGCGTTCCTGTATCCTGCTTCTTTAAGGTTCTCGAAAAATGTCCGGTTCTTCTCATTGTCCCAGACCGTAAGGTTGTCTTTCACGCCGTGATGATGGGCATATTGTCCGGTGAGGAAACTGGCCCGGGAAGGACTGCACAGCGACGTGGTGCAGAAGGCATTGGTGAAATGGACACCCTCCCTGGCAAGTCTGTCCATACCCGGTGTTTTCAGAAAGGGATGGCCCATGCACCCCAAATGATCCCACCGCTGATCGTCGGTGAGAATAAAGATGAGGTTGGGTTTTTCCTCCCTGGCAAACAGGGCTTTCGGGATGAGTCCCGCCATGGTGGCCCCCGCAGCCAGCTTTGCCGTCATGGAAAGGAGCTCCCTCCTCGTCACGTTTTTCATGCAACATCCTCCATGCTGTTATTTCCATAACCTTGCCACAGAAGAAAAGACCTGCCGTCGTCCGCAATGATCACGCCGTGGAGGTCCGGGCCGCCTTTTTTTTCACCGTGATGACGCCGGGATATCGTTCATCGGAATGAATCCTTTTATGATGACTGTGGTGTCTCTTTTTTACACATAAGTAACGCCTGCGTCAAGCGTCTTCAGAAGAGTCGGCGGAGAACTTCGGGGAAATCGCTTTCAACTTATGATTTGTCTTTGCGGGCTTTTTGCAATACAATCCCCCCGTCAAGGAGGAATATGATGGATCAGCTCAGACCGTACCGTTCTTTCGTGAGTTACATCGATCGCAGCCGGAACTACTATGCCGCCCAGGGCTATGAGAGGCCTTACGCCTGGCCGCATTATGACGAGGTTCCTTTTACGCCGCTTGCCAAACCGCTCTTCCAATGCCGCGTCGGATTGGTCACAACCGCGGGCCTGCCGAAGCCCGTCGACCCGATGGCGGCCATGCTGTACCGTCGCGAAATGTACGCCCAGCCCGCTTGGCCGCCGCCCGAGTCGCTCTATACCGATGATCTGTTTTGGGACAAGAAGGCGACGCATACGCGGGATGTGGACAGCTTTCTGCCGTTGACCCGCCTGGCGGGCTTCGCCGCAAGCGGACGCATCGGATCGGCATCGCCCCGGTTTTACGGTGTGCCGACGGATTACAGCCAGGGAAGGACCATTGAACGGTACAGCCCCCAGATCCTCGACTGGTGCCGCGAAGACGGCGTTGATGCCGCAATCCTCCTGGCGCTTTGACCGGTTTGCCACCAGACCGTGAGTCTGGTCGCCCGTCACCTGGAAGCCAACGGTTTGCCCACCGTCGTGATGGGATGTGCGCGGGATATCGTGGAAGAATGCGGCGTGGCGCGGTTTGTCTTCACCGATTTTCCCCTTGGAAATCCTGCGGGAAAACCGGGGGACGCCGGGATGCAGCAGGCGATCCTGGGGACGGCGCTTGATCTTCTGGAACGCGCCTGGATGCCGCGCACCACGGTGCAAACGCCTTATCAATGGCCGGATGATGCATGGCGGGAAGACTTCATGAGGGTGGATGAGTCCAATCGCGAGGAGCTGGCGCGCCAGGGGAAAGAGCGCCGCGATTTGCAGGCCCGCCTGAAGAAAGGCTGACCCATCGCGGCCTGCGGTCTGCTTGTCCATTGCCGCCCCGGGTAGCCCTCTTCGGTCCTCCCTGAATTTTGTTTGAGACAGGCGGACGAACGACATGGCCGTCCACGGCTCTCAGGCCAAGGAGCTTTTTTACACTACCGGCAGCTCCGCCTTTTTTTCCTGCCGGGCCTGTTCGTCGAGGATGACGGACAGTGCCATGCGGGCCGCCTTGCCCACGAGCGTGGAGCAGCCTTCCGGCATCCCCGCGGCCAGCGCCGCCTTCATGTCTTCCATGTCGTAGAGGTTGAAAAAGCGGCCGAACTGCATCACCTGAAGATCATGGCACCGGCAGGCGGAGAATTCCTTTACAAACTGTTCATGGAATTTTTTGGCGAGCCTGAGCGCTCTGATCTGTTTGCCCATCCGTCCCAGATCTTCCTTCTTCCGGCCGAAAAAGTAGCTGATGGCCATCGTGCCGCCGGAAAGGGCGCCGCAGTGGCCGTCGCCGGAAAGTCCCACGCCGTCGGCAAAACCCGTGGCGGAGCGAACAACGTTTTCATCCTCCACGCCCAACACTTCGAAAATGGCGGAAAGCGAGCATTGCGAGCAGTTGCCGCCTCGCAGTTCATACGCCTTTGCCCGTTTATAAACCTCTTCGAGCATTTCTTCTCTGTTCATTTCGTTGCCTTCCAATGTTTATTTCCTTGCCCTCTCCAGAATTTCAGCGATGCCCAGCACCTCCAGGCGTTCCTCCAGGTGTTCCATCTTCACCGCATCGGAGAGCATCTTTGCGCAGTTGGGGCAGGCGACCGCCAGAATCGAAGCACCCGTCTGGACCGCTTCGCGCACGCGCACGCGGCTGGCGCTGTCTTCGGCCGTGCCCAGAATGTCCGTAAAGAAGTTTCCCCCGCCTCCGCCGCAGCAGAACGAATCAGGGCCGCTGCGGTGCATTTCAACGAATTCGGCTTTGGGAATGGCCTTCAGAATTTCCCTCGGCGCCTGATAGATGGACTGATGCCTTCCTAAGTAGCAGGGGTCGTGGTAGGTAATTTTTACCGGATACGCTTTGAGTTTGATTTTTTTCTTCCGGATCAGTTCGGCCAGAACCTCGGTAAAGTGCCGGACCTGAAATCTTCCACCGAGGCCCGGGTAGTCTTTTTTGAAGGTATTGAGCGCGTGCGGATCGAGCGTGATGATTTCTTTCACGCCCTTTGCCTTGAATTTTTCAATGTTGGTTTGGGCCAACTGGGCAAACAGTCCCATCTCTCCAAGGGCCCTCACGTCGTTGCCGTCGCATCCTTCCTCGCCGCCGAGTATGCCGACCGACAGGCCCGCGTCCACCAGTATTTTCCCCACGCTTTTGGCCATGCGCTTTCCGACTTCATCGTAGGAGCCGACGCAGCCCGCGTAGAAGAGGTATTTCTGATTGGTGTAGGGTTTCAGCCCCGTGCCTTTCGCCCAGTCGCCGCGTTCGGACTGCGGAAGCTTGTAGGGATTGCCGCTTACGGCAACGGCCTTGAAATAGTCGCGCACGCCGGGCGGAATCCGGCCTTCGCCCACCAGTTCAGCGCGGGTTTCCTGAAAGATGTCCGGCAGGAAATCCTTGAACCGGGGAAACACGCACTGGTCCTTGCAGTTGTCGCAGGCGACGCAGGAAAACATGATCTCGGCAAAACGCGCGGAGGTTTCAATTTCGCCGGAAAGCCACGCGCGGGTGAGCCACATCCGGCCGCCCGGCGAGTAGGTATCCCAGCCGAAGGCCTTGTAGGAAGGGCAGTTGAAGTCGCTGTAGTCCGACGGAAACTTGCAGTAGCCGCAGCGGAAACAGCGATGGACGATATTTTCATGTTCGATGTGTCGGATGTAGGTCATGCGTTCACCTCCCAGTTGCCGGGGTTCATGATCCCCTGCGGATCGAGGTTTTTCTTGATCATCAAGAGAAGCCGGCGCGCGTTGGGCTCCATTTTCTCAAGCAGCATCTTCTGCTCCTTGAAATTGGGCTTCCAGGGAATGCCGCCCATGCCCAGCGCGAAAGCAGTTGCCTCGTCCAGCGCCTTTTCCACGCGGTCCATCATCGCCGGATCGTTGCGGTTGAAGGCGAAAGAAATGCTGTACATCATCGAGTGCCCGCCGGAAATGAGCCTGGCCGTGCTGGCGTAGAGAACATTGTATTTGGCGGCCAGCTCCACCACCTTGGCGGCGTATTGCGGGAAGTGTTCAATCGGCGCAATGGGCCCCGAGTATTCAAAACCGCCGCCTTTGGGCACGTCGGCGAAATCGGCGATGTTGCGGCCCGGCATTTCCAGGAGCATGGGCTTCATGTACTGAATCGACATGAAGCCTCCATCCTTGGAATCCATGTATTCCTGGAGGCAGTCCCAGACCATCTTCCGTTTGAATTCGACTTCTTCCTCCGTATCGCCCGTGAAGAAAATCGTGATGTGGTAGTTCCCCAGAAACATGAGCGGCTTGGGCTGGAACCAGACATTGATGTCTTCGAGCATTTCCAGGTGCGTGAGCTTGTAGAGGATGTGCGGAATCAGATCGAGGCGGTCCGTGACGAAGAGTTCCGCGTCGCGGATTTTTTTGTTGGGATAAAGCTTGAGGCCGACCTTCGTGATGACGCCCGTGCAGCCGAGCCAGCCCAGGAAGAGCCCCGACAGATCGGGGAGCGTCGGCCCCTTGGAAATCCAGTAGGGCCCGATCGACGGAGAGCCGATCCGGCAGATCTCGCCCGTGGGCAGGACCACTTCCAGCCCCGTGACCATGTCGGAGTTGAAACCGTACTGGTTGGTGAGCCTTCCCTGACCGTGCAGGGAGACGTTGGCTGCGATGGTGGTGGTCGAAGGGGCGTCGGGAATGCTGTGCCGCAGCGTCGGATGGTTTTTCTGCAGATACGCCTTGAGCGCGCCCTGGGACGTTCCGCCTTCGACGACCACGTAGCGCGCCATGGGATTTACTTCCAGGATCTTGTTCATCCGCTTCATGTCCAAAACGATGCCTCCTTTGAGCGGAATCACGAGTCCCGCGAGCGACATGCCGTTCCCCATCGGAACGATAGGAATCTTTTCGCGGTTGGCCAGTTGAACGATTTTCTGGACTTCTTCCGCGGTTTTCGGCGCAACCACGAAGTCGGGCTTGTGCGGCGCGAGAACCCCGGGATCGCGCGAATAAAACCAGAGCTCTTCCGGAGCATCGGAGACGCCCCGCTCGCCGACAATATCCACGAGGGCTTTTCGAATATCGCTCATGAGGCAGCCTCCCTTTCTTTTTCGCCGATGGCCATCTTGCACAGATCGATGATGTGCACCGGCTTCAAACCGCGCTTGGCGACTTTTTCCGACAAAGAGGTCTGGCAGGCCGGGCAGTTGAAAACGCAGTATTCGGCGCCCGAGGCCAGCATGTCGTCGATGTTGCGCTTCTGGACGTCGTCCGCGAGCTTGTAGCCGGAAACGGAGCGAAGAATTTCCGCGCAGCACAGTGCGTTTTCGTCCTGATACTTCCGTTTGGGCGCTTTCACGCCGATGAGCTTGAAGATTTTTTTCACCACCGGCAGCTTGTCCGGAATGAGCCGGTTGGAGCAGGAACGCTGGTATGCTACGGTGATGCCCAGCGGTTTAATTTTGTCTTTGAGTTCCTGCATACGCTGCCAAACAAAATCCAGATAGTAAACCGGCTTGAAGGGCACCTCCATGCCGTAGGCGGAGGCCATCGAGGTCAGCGTGCCGTAGCATTCGTCATGCATGCAGATGACTTCTTTGACGCCCAGCTTGCGGTAGTTTTCGATGACGACGGGGAGCCGCTCCTTGATGACCGACATGCGGGCGAAGTGAGAATGAACCGCCGGGCACATGAATTCCGCGCCGAACACGCCCGCCGAGGCGACGTCCTTAAAGATCTCTCCCGTGCCCAACTGCCCCAGTTCGGGGAGATAGCAGCAGGAAAGCGCCGTATCCTTTACGTTGCCCACCAGGTACTTGCCCTGCATCTGCGTCATGTTTTTCCACTGCGTCGTGATGGGGCGCGGCGCGGTGAACATGCCTTTTTCCTCACGCTTTTCCGAGATGAGGTAAAAGGGGTGGTTGCCCCGCGTGCAGTATTCCTCGCAGGCGTAGCAGGTGACGCATTCGGTCAGCACGCGGGAATCCTTTCCCTTCATGACTTTCATCATTTCCCCGTGCGCTTCCTTGTGCCCGCTAAACGTCATGTACTGGCATTTGAGCAGGCAGTCGGCCGAGCGGCAGCTTGCGCAAACCTTCTGATCGAATTTCAGTTGAACCATGAAGCACCTCCCTCGTTTGATGATGGGATCCATAAAACCCGATTTGACGTCCGTACCCATCAGGCGGGGATTGGACGATTTACCTGGCCATGCTTTCCAGTATAATTTCCGCGGCAATCCTGGCGCCGATGCCCGGCGCGATCACGCACTGTTTTCGGGCGCCGCTGGCGTTGAACGCCTTGAGATTTTCCATGCTGCTCATGGGATCATAGTATTTTCCCAGCAGTTTTTTTTGGATATCCGGGCAGTAAAGGCTTCCGAATGCCGATTCAAACCGGTTGATGAACATCCGAGCATACAGGTATGCGCCGGCGTCGTCATGTTTGGTGATGTCGGGAGGGGAGAAAAATAGCCCCAGTGCAATGAGCCCTCCGGCTACCGGTCCGCAGATTCCTCCCGACATGGCCAGGCCGGGAAACGGTCCCAATCCCCGGACGATGTCCAGGCTGCCCAGACTGAACTCTTCGAACAGGGCCGTGGCGCTGCTCTTGGCGCAGTTGCGCATCAGGTAACAGTAATCTTCCGCCCGGCGCTGCACGCGATCCAGAATCACTTCCTTTTCGCGCAGCATTTTTTCACGATCCAGCGTTTTGGATGGAATGCCGTTTTGCACCAGCCGGTTGAAGCTTGCTTCAATATCGGTGATCGGCCACTGGCGATCGATCAACTCTTCCTGTCGTTTTCGGATGGAATCAGAACCGGGCATGGTTGGTTCTCCTCTTCATTCGTCGCTTTTTGAGTGACGGCTTTGTCTTTCGCGTTGAGATTATGCCCTCTTGTAAACCGGTTGAGCGGAAACATAGCATATTTTCTTTCCAAAGAGCCAGTTTAAAATTTGGATAATTTTTAAAGCAGGAATTTTTCCGGCGCAGTCGGCTTTGGGGCGACCTGTGATCGAGTCAGGAGGCCTGCCGTGCTCCGGAAGCGTGTTTGGCATCGATTATTATGAGAAACAGGCAGAACCGGAAGGTTGCATTTCCTGAGGAGGCCTTCCGGTTACGCCGACCCGCGATAAACGCCTTCGTAATCGAGCGTGGAGAGCGCTTTCGTTTTTCCGGGATTTTTCATTCCACCCGCGGCAATGGCGCCGATAAAGAGCCTGTGGTCGCCCGCATCAATGGTGTATTCCAGCAGGCAGTCCAGATAGCCGATACACTTATCCAGAACTGGCAGTCCATGCGGAGACAGGGAATGCCCTGCCTCGTTGAATTTCTTTTTCCATTCGGCGATTTTAAAATTTTTAATCGTGTGGGCGAGATCTTTGGGCAGGACATTGACGCAGAATTTCTTCGTCTCCAGTATTTGCGCGTGCGACAGACGATTTTTCCGGATGGCCAGCGCCAGACGCGGCGGCTCGTGCGAACACTGGGTCAGCCAGGAGGCGATCATGCCGTTGGGCCCCTCGTCGGTTGAAATGGTGACGAGATAGATTCCGTAGGTAAACCGGTCGAACACGTCCTGCCATACCTTTTCCATCGGCTCTCCTTTTCATTTCGCTTATAAAGCGTGACAGGCGGAACAATCAAGCTTGATTTTGCCGCCCTGATGGGCCTGATG
Source organism: Smithellaceae bacterium (assembly GCA_035448625.1). Classification (GTDB taxonomy): domain Bacteria; phylum Desulfobacterota; class Syntrophia; order Syntrophales; family Smithellaceae; genus UBA8904. Next base: position 30,156 of record DAOTJI010000020.1, read on the forward strand.
GATGCTTGCTGAAAATTTGGACGGTTCCTCCTTCAACGGATCCGGTTTGTGGCAGGTTAAACATCCGGATGCCTTGCCGACATCCGGATGTTTTGCCGGCAATATTTTTTCATAATCCTTGTGGCAGACGCCGCAGGCATTTTCCTTCAGCGGCGGTCCTCCGGCAAATGCAAGCGTCAGGCAGAAAACCATCAAAAGCACCGCCGTGCATCCGCCGACCCATAAACATTTATTTGATCTTTTCTTCATGGCCCTCAATCTCTTCACCATTTGCAAATTTCTTTTTCCTGAACCGCCGGGGGTGGCAAACCGCCCATCGCTCGCTCGTGGGCGGATGTCCCTTTATGTCGGGACATCCGCCGGCAAAAGGGTTTAAGCTTTGGCTGTGTTTTTCCCGGCGACGCGTCCGAAAACAACGCAATCGGGAATGGCATTGCTGCCCAGACGGTTGGAGCCGTGAACACCTCCGGCCACTTCGCCAGCCGCATAGAGTTTCGGAATGACGTCGCCGAAGACATCGATCACCTGCGCCTTATCGTTGATCCGCAGTCCGCCCATGCAGTGGTGAACCGCCGGCCACTGGGCGACCGCATAGAAGGGCCCTTTAACCATCGGTGTCATTGCCTTGGTGATTGGTTTGCCGAATTCTGGATCTTTACCCTCGGCGATATAGCGGTTGTGCTTGTCGATGGTATCAACCAGCGCATCCGCGGGAATGCCGATTTTTTTGGCCAGTTCGGCAATGCTGTCAGCCACGGTCAGACGATTGTGCTTCAACCCCGCTTCAACCTCTTGCCGGGTTCCGCCGAATTTTTCCACCATCTCATCGCTGAAAATCGTATAGGTGGGTTTCCCCTGAGGCCCTAACGCGATCTGGGCGAAACTAACATGGTCGCGCCGCGCCAGCTCGCTGATGAAGCGTTTGCCCTGTTTGGTGACGTAAACGATACCGTTGCCCGGTCCGTTGAAGGGATAAAGCGCCGGCGTGTCCAGAATGCCCGTATCCGGATCGGCATAGGGATAAAGCTGAATAAAGTTCATCTGTAAGGTATCCGCGCCGACGGCCTGGGCATAACGGATGATCTCGCCCGTGGCCCCCTTGTGATTGGTGCAGTTCCACTGGCCGGCCAGGTAGGGATAGTGATCGGCGCGCATCTTTTCGTCGCGGCTGAATCCGCCGGAGGCCAAAATCAGGCCCTTGGCGACTTTAATGTTGTTTACCTTATTGCCCTTTTTGACTTCGACGCCCAACACCGGGCTTTTGGGGTCCGCATCTTTCCTCCAAATCCAGGTCACCTGCGTGCCCAGACGGAATTTGGCGCCGTTTTTTTCCGCGATTCGCTTGAGGGCATTCACATAGACCGCGCCGGTGCCCGCCGCATGCGTCCGGTAAGCCGAATGGCCACCTGCTCGGACGACTGTTGGGCGGATCACTGCGCCACCGTCGTCAATCATCCAGTTGAGCGCTTCGGTGGCCCCTTCCGCCAGGACCTTCACCAGCGCCGGATTGCTAAAATAGTCGCCGCCCTTGAGGGTATCTTCAATATGCAACTGGACACTGTCTTTTCCCAGATTAAGCTTTTCCCGATAATGGAATTTATCGTCCCAAGACGCGTAAACACCGCCGTTAATGATGGAATTACCTCCATAGGTCGGCATTTTTTCCAGCACCACGACCTTTTTTGCGCCGTCAATTGTCGCCTGCGCGGCAGCGGCACATCCGGCAAATCCGGAACCGACAACCACCACATCAAGGGTCTCGTCCCATTTTTTGGGTAAAGGGCGCACCACCGCTTCCGCCGTTCCCGGCAGTGCCATGTTGAGCGCCAGTCCGCCAGCGGTCAGAGCGCCCAGTGTCGCCGCTCCCTTCAGGAAAGAACGGCGATTTACACCTTTAACTTCTTCTTGCCGAGCATCTTTGATCTCCTGTTTTTCTGTGTTCATTGCAGCCTCCAAAGAAAAATTTTTATAGTTCTGACAAATCCCATCGGGGATTCGTCCCTTTTTCCAAAAAGCGGATACTTCGGGCATCCTGAAGATTTTACGTTCAGCCTTGTTTTCCGGCTGGCCCTTTTGGTGTACCCGACAGATACCCATATGGACTGAAAAAGCATTTAACATTAAAAAGAATCAATAAGAAGTGGTATTTAAAGGGTAAAAACGGGTATAAATATATACCCGTTTTATGGGCGTGGAGATTCACTGGCAGCGTTTGTTCCGGCAATGCGGCCGAAAATGAGGCATTCGGGAATGGCGTTGCTGCCCAGCCGGCTGGCACCATGTACACCGCCGACAATCTCACCCGCGGCATAAAAGCGGCTGATCGGTGAATTGCCGTCGATTCGGATGACCTGGGCTTTGGGATTGATACGGACACCGCCCATGGTGTGATGGACCTTGGAAATCAGGCGGATGCAGTAATAGGGTGGATGCCGGATCGGGAGCAGGTCCCGGGGAATGGGTTTGCCGAACCGACCGTCTTTTCCACTTTCGATCATGACGTTGTAGGAATCGATCGTATGCTTCAGCGGCAGGAGAGGCACCTGATTAGCCATGGCCATGTCTTCGATCGTTTCATATTTGCGTACGACGCCACGCTTGAGACACTGGTCCAGCGTGGGTGCGTGCTGCACCCCCATCTCATCGACAATTGCGATGGATTCGCGGCCGGAGCTGAGCATGGCGTCCACCAAAAGCTTGCGGTCCGCCTGTTCGTTGACGAAACGCTCTCCCGTTTGCAGATCGATCAGTATGCCGTAGGGAAAACCCGCCAGCATGGAAAACATCGAGCCCACTCCGAAGCCTTCTTCATCGCGGGATGCCCATGGGCCTAACTGGATCATGGACAACTGTACCGGTGTTGCACCGGCCTTGATGGCCAAAATAAGGCTTTCGGCTGTGGCACCCTTGTGATTGGTGCATTCGATGTCTCCCGTCAGCAGGGGATTCTGAATGGCCCGGAACTCTTTGTCCTGGCTGAATCCTCCCGTGGCCAGAACCACTGCTTGCCTGGCGCGGATGCGCTTCGGCGTGCCGCTTTCGCGGTTTGGGAAGATGTAATCTTCGTGGACCTCCACTCCTTCGATGTCGCCGTTAGGATCCGCAATGAGATCCGTCAGAAAGGTTTTCAGACGGATCGGAACGTCCATTTCCCGCAAACGGACCAGCATCGGCCGGATAATGCCGGCACCCGACGTATTGACCGTATTGTAGGTTCTCGGTACGGAATGGCCACCCAGATGGCTGAGCTGGGGTTTATACTTCACACCCAGCTCATTGATGGTCCAGAGGAGTGTTTCGGTCGAGCGCTCGGCCACGACACGGGCCAGATCGCGGTGGTTGAAGTTATTTCCGGCGGCCAGCATGTCCGCGAGCATCAATTCCGGCGAATCAACAATATTTACATCGGCCTGCAAAGGCGAGCCGGCCGCGGCGAAAAGCCCGCCGCTGATGGTGGAATTGCCGCCCGGCACGGACATCTTTTCCAGAACCACCACGGAAGAGCAGAGCTTGCGGGCCTCGATGGCTGCCGACAGTCCCGCAAAACCGGAACCGATGATCACAACATCAAATTCTTCATTCCACATCTTTGTGCTCCCTGTCCGTTTGTCGGATGATCATTTTTTCCATCACGTCTCCAACGAAAACTTATAAGACGCGATTCATCAAAAAAGCATGCAGATTCAGTTTCTCGCCTCTCAGCCCCAGTTTTTTTCGGATATTTTTGCGGTGCGTTTGAACTGTATCGAAGGACAGCTTCATGGCTTCACAGACTTCCTTGCTCGAACAGCCGGCCTGAATGAGACGGCAAACTTCAATTTCCGTTTTCGTGAGTTTCAGCAGCCCCGCGTCCAGTTCTTTGTCAAATCCCGTCGTCAGCCCGAGCAGCTGCTTTTCCAGAATCGCCAGGTAGCTTTTGCGGACACCCGCCTCCGCTGCTGTGTCTATTTTTTTTAACCCCGGCAAAAGCGATGTTTTAATTTTTGAAGTTACCCGGTTTTCAAAATCCTTGCGGTCCTGCTCGATGCTTTTCATTATGGTTTTCAGCGTGAGATTCATTTCTTCGATCTGCCTTTTTTCCTGCCGGATCTGAGTCTCCATTATTTTTTGCTGGGTGTCGTCCCGAACGATCAGCGACCAGTAGCGCTTCCCTTCAAGGTCGCTGCGGGCCGCCGTTACCGTTGCCGGAAAGGTTTTGCCGTCCACATACAGGCAGGTTGCTTCGATGCAGCGCCGCTGGCCTTCGATCAAATCTTCCAGATGTCGGATCAAAAGCCCGGCGTCTTCTTCCTCCATCAACGACCGGATATTGGCTCCCATCATATTCTGATGCTGTATGCCGTAGATTTCGCAGGCGTGCTGATTGGCGCGAACAATTTCAAAGTCTTCATCCAGTAATATAATACCTTCGCCGACGGACATGAAAATCGCGCCCAGCAGTTTGTCCGACGTTGCTCGCCGAACGGATTTTTGCGCTGAAGCGGCCTGCTCCGGCGTTTGCCAGCCTGCGACAATAGCCATCTCGGTAAAATCAGCCACGCGCCGAAGCTTCAAAATTACATCGGTCCGTAAAGGCGAATGCGGTTCGGTCTCGGCCAACTTTTCTTCGATGCAGGAAACCATAGTTTTAAGGTATCCGAGAAAAAACTCCAGATCCATGCCGCGCTGTTGCCCGAATCGGGCTTCATTGGCCAGGGGCTGTGCCAGGCATACCTTATCGTGCGTGTCTTTCGCGGGCGCCGCCGTCGGATCATTCGGGAAACAGGACTCCAAGGCCGCAAGGAGTCCATTGAATCTCCTGTGAAAATCCTCATGGCCGGTTGTTCGTGGATTGGCCTGCCCGGCCCTGTACATTCGGCGCAGCCATTCGTCGAAAATGTCCTTTTCCCATTCCTTTAATTGATGAATCAGACGATCACTCTCCATTGGTTACCCGTACAACGAACCGGAAAACAAGCCGCTTCATCGCCAACGAATGCAAAAAAACGTGTCTGTGTCAAGACCAAATAGGGGTAAAAACTTTATTCTTGACTTTTCGATGCGTGACCAGTGAAGGTTTTCAGCCGTCAGTGAGGAATAAGAACTGATATGCGCGAGGAATCAGGTTATCGTTTTCCAATTCATCGCCTTGCCGGTTTTGTACCTGATCGGTAGAGCAAGGCCGCCCGCCGAATCTCTTGCAGGATTTCCGAACCGCAATTTCATCAATGGCAATCGTCTGCAAGTGCTTCAAGCAAGGCTTGGCAAATCGTCTCGTCAGATCCCGCTTTTGAATGTCTTTGATGACATCCCAGGATACCGACAGGTGGCTGGCAACATCTTGAATTGTAATATGTTTCGACAACTCCAAGGCATATCGTTCAAACGCATGGGTGTAAGAAAACCGGGGATCAGCGAAACCCAGCGGGACTTGGCGAATACTGTCGCAGTCCAAACAACCAACCCGCTGAACTTCCAACTCCAGAAAGACAATTTTAAATCCAAGACGCATGGCCTTGAACCGTCTCTTCGTTGTTCCCCGCAAAACAACCTTTCGACTCTTGCAGACCGGATAATGCAGCTTCTCACGCTTGTGAGAAATGGTGAATATGATCGAATTCCCTTGATACTGCGTCTTAACATAATTGTAGCCAACAATGCCGAATCCGTGATACAAAATACTCGTGGACATGCTTCCCCCTCCATAATTGGAAATCTTCGTCGATTCCCTTTTGGGGGTTCATGTCCATTTTTTCAACTAAAAAAGTACCCATCAACCGGATGAACCGAAATTAAATGTGGAAATGTTATGCAAAAACAACTAACGGCAATTATAGAACGCGAAGGTGACGGCTATGTTTCACTTTGTCCGGAACTCGACATTGCCAGTCAAGGCGATACTATAGAGGAAGCCCGTACAAATCTTCAAGAAGCCCTGGAGCTTTTCTTTGAAACAGCGTCACCGACGGAAATTCAAACAAGATTACATGCGGAAGTATATGTAACCCAGGTGGAGGTCGCCGTTGGGTAAATTTTTCGTTTGCGCCGTAAAATGGGAGATCCTAGTCCCCTGACCGATGCCACCACCCGTCATGATAACCCAACAGCCTTTAACGGAGGCACGATGTCGATCAATCTGATGGAAAAAGCCCGCCTCCACTGCGATCGGACCGCGATTATCGCACCGGAAGGTGTGTTTTCCTACCGGCAGTTGCTGGATGCCTCGGCCCGCGTCGCCGCCTTTCTTCTGGAGGGATTGCCGGACCTGAAGGAGCGGCCCGTCGCCTTCCTCGCGCCTCCGGGATTCCGCTATGTGGCGCTCCAGTGGGGCATCTGGCGCGCCGGCGGCATTGCGGTGCCGCTTTCCGTTTCCCATCCACGGCCGGAACTGGAATACGTGCTCGCCGACACCGAACCCGCGGCGGTTCTCGCCGATTCCGATTTCGTCGTGCGTCTGCAGCCCTCCGCCGAAACCCTGGGTTTCCGTTTCGCCCGGGCCGTTCTCGCCCTTGAACACGCGCCCGGTCCCTTGCCCGACGTCGCGCCCGCGCGCCGGGCGATGATCCTCTACACGAGCGGTACCACCGGCAGACCGAAGGGCGCGGTTTTGACTCATCGCAACCTCACGGCCCAGATTGAAAGCCTGGTCGAGGCCTTGGAATGGAAGGCGACCGATCGAATTCTGGAATTCCTGCCCCTCCATCACATCCACGGCATTGTGAACGTCATCTCCTGCGCGCTGTGGGCTGGTGCCGTCTGCGAGATCCTGCCCGGATTCGACGCCCGCGCGGTCTGGGAACGCATCGGCCGGGGCGGCCTGGCGCTCTTCATGGCGGTGCCGACCATCTATGCCAAGCTGATCGACTTCTGGCGGACTTCGTCCCCCGCCGACCGGCAGGGTT
>DAOTJI010000021.1:0-36712 GCA_035448625.1 Smithellaceae bacterium
CCAGCTTCTTGCGCAGGGTTTTGCGGGTGATGCCCAGACGGCGCGCGGCTTCGCTTTTGTTGCCGCCGGCCGCTTTCATCGCCTCCAGAATGCTTTGCTTTTCGACCGCCTCGAGCGGCAGGCCCGCCGTCGGCGCGGCCATTCGGGAAGCGTCCGGCGAAAGGCACTGGTCCGCCATCGGAAAAACCAGTTCGTCTTCGTCCACCGTATCGGAACGGGACAGGACCACGGCCCGTTCGACGGCGTTCATCAGCTCCCGGACATTTCCGGGCCAGGCGTACGCCGCAAGCTTTTGCATCGCCCGGGGCGTGAACCCGAAAATAGCTTTGGCATTCCTTTCGGCAAACAGCTTCAGAAAATGCTGCGCCAGAAGCGGAATGTCTTCGGCCCTTTCCTTGAGCGGCGGCAGGGCCAGCGCAACGACGTTCAGCCGGTAAAACAAATCCTCGCGGAACCGCCCTTCGCGGATCTCCTTTTTCAAATCCTTGTTGGAAGCGGCAATCAGGCGGACATCGACCCGGACGACGTCCTGACCCCCAACGCGCGTCAGCTCCCTCTCCTGCAGGACCCGCAGGAGCTTCACCTGCATGGCGGGAGACATTTCGCTCACCTCGTCCAGGAAAATGCTGCCGCCGTCGGCCTGGACGAACTTCCCTTCCCGCCGGCGGTCCGCGCCGGTGAACGCGCCTTTTTCATGGCCGAACAACTCCGACTCCAGGAGCGTTTCGGTAAGCGCCGCACAGTTGATCTTCACAAAGGATGCTTCCCGGCGGCTGCTGTTGAAATGGATTGCGTTGGCGATCATTTCCTTCCCCGTTCCCGATTCTCCCGTAATCAGCACCGTGGCCTGCGTCGCGGCGACCTGCTCCACCATTTCCAGAAGTCGGATCATAGCCTTGCTCTGGCCGATCAGATTCCGGCGGTCGAACTTCTCGCCCAGTCTTTCCTTCAGATATTCATTCTCGTTTTTCAGCCGGCGGCGCTCCGCCGTCCGCGCGATTTTGATTTGCAGTTCGTCGTAGTTCAGCGGCTTGGTCAGATAATCGTCGGCGCCCATCTTCATGGCGCTGACGGCGGTTTCCACCGACGCGTAGGCCGTCATGATAATCACCGGAACGGCCGGCTGAATTTTCTTGATCTGTTCGAGGGCTTCCAGACCCGACATCTTCGTCATGCGGATGTCCATCAGGATCAGGTCAAACGTCCTTACGCGAGCCTGCCGGACGGCTTCTTCCCCGTCGTCCGCTTCCGTAACGGAATACCCCCAGCCGGCCATGTTGAGCCGGACCGCTCTGCGGTGAACCGCATCGTCGTCCACAATCAAAATTTCCAGTGTATCTTTCATTCTTCCATCCCTTCTTTTTCCATCAGCGGGAAGCGCAGCGAAACCCGGGTCCCTGTCCCTTCAGAGCTTTCCACTTGAATCGCGCCGCCGTGCGCGTCCATAATCTTCTGTGCGACCGCAAGACCCAAACCGGTCCCGGCCGGCTTGGAGGTGAAATATGGATCATAAATCCGGGGCAGGCTTTCCCGGGGAATCCCTTCTCCCGTGTCGGAAACTTCAACTTCCACGAATTCTTCCCGCCGGTTCAGCAGGATCGACAGCCTGCCCCCGCCGGGCATTGCAGCCAGCGCGTTTAAGAAAATATTGAGCAGCACCTGCCTGACCTTGTCCGGATCCACGTCGGCCCGGGGAAGCCCCTTCCCCGCCCGGATTTCCACCGCCACGCCATTTTGCTCCGCTTCGGCCGTCACCAGACGAACCGTCTGCCTCACCAGATCCTCCAGGTTCGCCGGCTCCCTTTTCAGAACCAGCGGACGGGCAAACTCAATGAGCTGGCTGATGACGCGGTTCAGTCTTTCGGTCTCGGCGATCATGATTTCGGCCGTCTCTTCGTCTTCCCGATTCCCGGCCAGCCTTTTTTTGAAATAAACGGCAAATCCCTTGATGGAGCTCAGCGGATTGCGGATTTCGTGCGCCACGCCGGCGGCCAGCGATGCGATGGCATTCAGGTGGCGGCTTCGGGCGACTTCCTTTTCCATCTGCCGGACACCCGTCACGTTGCGGGCCAGCAGAATTCTCCCTTCCTGATCCTCATCGTCGGCAAAAGCCGCCGCAACAACCTCCCAGGTCTGTTCGCCGGTTTCGGAAGCCCAAAGGATGTCCTCTTCAACCGGACCGGTCCGTCCCTGAACGACTTCCAGCAGCCGCAAAAACGGTTCGGGCAGAACACGGGAAGCCTCCCGGCCCACCGCTTCCGCGGGAGAGCCGGTAAGCAGGCCTTTTGCCTGGTCATTGCAGGCGGCAATTTTTCCTTCCCGGTCCACCGCCAGAAGCGCGATGGGCATATTCTTGACCAGGGCTTCCGAAAAGACGGTGACCCGCGAAAGAGACACGCGCGCCAGACGATACGCCTGGACCAGAAAAAGAGACACGATGGCCAGAGACCCGATCAGGACAAGCACGAGCGCCGTCACTGCCGTCCGAAGCGCGTCTTCCCGGGACGCTTTTTCGATTTTCGCCATATTGAATCCGACATAAACAATCAGGCCCTCTTTCCCGGCATTCCTCGCCGCCGGGGAAAGCCCCCTGTAAACCTCAAACGTACCCGCACCTTGGGGATTGGCCGTCTGCCGCCAGAAAATTTCCCGGCTTTGCGCAATTTTTTTCACGTCCAGATCAAGTCCGTAGGACAGTCCCAGCATGGACGGATCACTGTCCGCCAGAATATGACCTTCGCCGTCCGTGACCATCAGGTAATCCACATCCGGCTGCTGGGCCGTTTCCATGAGCAGTTTCTGAAGATAGAAGCCTTCTTCCATCTGCTCCGGAAGGAGGCGCAGGCCCGATTCAAAAGAATGAATCAACGTTGTCCCCTTCTCGATCAACAGAATCCGCGCCTGATTCTGGGCCTGCTGAAACTGCATCAACAGCATCATCCCCAAAATGACGGCTAAAACCGCAACGGCGCTGATGACCACCCAGACGGAAATGTCAAAGCGGACTTTTCTCTTTTTTTTCTCAGGCATGTGTTTTTCTCCCGCAGCACCCTGGATACAATGGACCCATCCGGATACCCAAATTGGGTACGCATTATCCGTCCAATGCGGGCAAAAGGCAAATCAAATTTTTACTGATTTTTAATAAGATCAATAATTACAAATAATTAACATCGTTGGCACATGCCTTGCTCTATAAATCGGCAACTGATCAGAAATAAATGAAAAAGGAGATGCACCATGAAAAAAATTACATTAACGCTAACAGCCGTTTTGGCGGGCTTGCTTTTAACGACGTCGGCCTTCGCCTGGGGACCCGGCCCGGGAAAAGGCAGAGGATACGGACCCTGCGGGAATGCAAGCCTGGAAAGATTAAACCTGACTGATGAACAGAATGTAAAAATTGAAGCCCTGCAGGACGCACATTACAAAGCCACAAAAGCCGTCCGGGAAAAGATTTTTGACAAATCCGTGGAATTGCGAAGACTGTGGCTGCAGGCCAATCCGGACAAGGAAAAAATCTCTGCGGCTCAAAAGGAGCTGAGGACACTGAGAAACGAAATGGAGGACAAAGCAACCGCCTTAAGGTTTGAAATTGACAAGGTTTTGACTCCTGAGCAAAAGGATAAACTGGCCAACTTGCCATGGGGCAGAAAAACAGGCTTTGGCCCCCGCGGCGGAATGAGAGGCGACTGTGGATTCGGCGCCGGCCAGGGTCCCGGACCCGGTTTAGGAATGGGTATCTGTCAATAGCCAATTTGCCCATCCCTCCTTTGGAAAGGGGAGCTTCGGCTCCCCTTTTTTATTGAAAAGAAAAAAGTTTTGACAAATCTTGCGTTTTGCATTAGCAAGACAAACCTATTTTTGCGAATGTATAAGGAAAGCAATGTTCAGCTTTAGGACGACAACGATTTTGGCAAGCGCTCTTCTGACCCTGCTTCCGGGCCTCGCCCTGTTGCGCCTGTTGGTCAAGGCCGCCTGCCCGCCGTTTTTAGGTCGTCGCTGAACGCTTCAAATAGATGATTACCTGAAAGGCCGTGGGCGGAACCCACGGCCTTTTTTTATACAGTGAAAGGAGCCCCTATGAAAAAGGATAAAAATCACGTCTATATTTTTGACACATCCCTCCGCGATGGAGAACAGTCGCCGGGCAACAGCATGAACACGGAGGAAAAGCTGCTTCTGGCCCGACAGCTCGAAAGGCTCGGCGTCGATATCATCGAGGCGGGGTTTCCCATCGCCTCGGAGGGCGATTTTGACGCCGTCCGCCAGATCGCCCGGGAAATCCGGAAATCGCAGGTGGCGGGATTGGCGCGCGCCAACAAACAGGACATCGACCGCGCCTGGCAGGCCATCCGGCAGGCGGCGCATCCCCGCATCCACACGTTCATTTCATCGTCGGACATCCATCTGAAATACCAGCTCAAGAAGAGCCGCGCGCAGGTGCTCAAGGAAGCGGTGGCGGCCGTGAAGCTTGCGAAATCCTACACCCCCAACGTCGAATTTTCACCGATGGACGCCACGCGCTCGGACAGGGATTATCTGGCTCAGATGGTTTCCGCCGTGATTGACGCGGGCGCCGTCACCGTCAATATTCCCGACACGGTCGGCTACACCGTTCCCGAAGAGTTCGGCAGCCTCATCGCCTTTCTGTTCGATCGTGTGAAAAACATGGGCGATACGATCATCTCCGTCCACTGCCACAACGATCTGGGGCTGGCGGTGGCCAATTCGCTCGCCGCCATCCGCGCGGGCGCCAGGCAGGTGGAGTGCACGATCAACGGCATCGGGGAAAGGGCCGGAAACACGGCGATGGAAGAAATCGTCATGGCGCTGGCCACGCGAAAAGATATGTTCGGCCTTTCCACCCAAATCAAAACAGATCAGATTTATAAAACCTCGCGCCTGTTGACGCAGATTACCGGCATACCCGTGCAGCCGAACAAGGCCATCGTCGGCGCCAACGCGTTCGCGCACGAATCCGGCATCCATCAGGACGGCCTGATCAAGGAGAAAATCACCTACGAGATTATGACGCCCCAGTCCGTCGGGATCAGCGACAGCCATATCGTTTTGGGCAAGCATTCCGGTCGCGCGGCCATTTCGCAGCATCTGAAAAAAATGGGCTACCTCCTGAATGAAGATCAGATCAACCGCGTCGCGGCAAAGGTGAAAGACCTGGCGGATGTGAAGAAAGACATCTACGATGAGGACATGGAGGCGATTCTCTATGAAGAGATCTACCGGGGAGAGGAAAAGTACAACCTGATCTACCTCAATGTGGTCAGCGGCAATGTGGCCATTCCCACGGCGACCATGGAAATGCAGGTGGGCAAAGACGTGATCCGCGACGCGGGATTCGGCAACGGGCCGGTGGATGCGACCTTCGCGGCCATCCGCAACATCACCAAGACCAACTACCTGCTTTTGAAGTACGCGGTCAACGCCATTACCGGCGGATCGGACGCGCAGGGGGAGACGATGGTGCAACTCAAGTACAACGGGCATTCCGTCATCGGGCGCGGCGCGCATCCGGACGTGATCGTGGCCTCGGCCAAGGCGTACATCAACGCGCTGAACCGGCTGGAATTTTTGAAAGACAACGCCAAAAAGGTTAAACTTGAATTAAGCTGAAAAATGCGATAGTGAAAAACCGCGTTCCCGCAAAAAATCCGGTGGGATACCTTTTGTCATGGCGGGCTGTCCAACCCTCAGGAGTTCAAAGGTCGGCCCCTCCGGCCGGCCCGGCAAACCCGGTTTTTTGCGAAAGCGTCGGCATCATCTTTATAAAACGCATTCCATCATCAGGGAGCTTACAGCGTGGGATACACGATAACGGAAAAAATTTTAATGGCCCACACGGACCTGAAGGAAATCGCGCCCGGCCGGCTCATCAACGCCCGGGTCGATATCGCGCTGGGCAACGACATCACGGCGCCCATCGCCATCCGCGAATTCCGCGCGGCCGGCGGGAAGAAGGTTTTTGACCGCGACCGGGTGGCGCTGGTTTTGGATCATTTTACGCCGAACAAAGACATCGACTCCGCCCAGCAGTGCAAAACCGTCCGCGAGTTCGCCTTCGAACACGGCGTCACACACTTCTACGAAGGCGGACAGGTGGGCGTCGAACACGCGCTGCTGCCGGAAAAGGGCATCGTTCTTCCCGGCGACCTGGTCATCGGCGCGGACAGCCACACCTGCACCTACGGCGCCCTGGGCGCTTTTGCCACCGGCGTCGGCAGCACGGATCTCGCCGCCGCCATGCTCACGGGCGAACTGTGGTTCAAGGTTCCGCCGTCGATCAAATTTGTCATCTACGGCAAACTGCAAAAATGGGTTTCCGGAAAAGACCTGATTCTTCACATCATCGGACGCATCGGCGTGGACGGCGCTCTCTATTCCGCGATGGAGTTCACGGGCGAAACCATCCGCGCTCTGCCCATGGCCGACCGGCTGTCCATGGCCAACATGGCCATCGAAGCCGGCGCGAAAAACGGCATCTTTCCGCCGGACGAAATCACCGGGGAATACGTCAAACCGCGCGCCAAAAGGCCTTACACATTTTACACTTCCGATCCGGACGCCGTTTACGCGCAGACGATTGAAATCGACGCCTCCCAACTGGAGCTTCAGGTCGCCTTTCCGCATCTGCCTTCCAACGTCAGGGGAATCAGCCAGGCAGGCGGCGTAAAAATTGACCAATCCCTGATCGGGAGCTGCACCAACGGCCGGATTGAAGATCTGCGCGTTGCCGCCGGAATTTTAAAAGGCCGCAAGGCCGCCCCCCATGTCCGCCTGATCGTGGTTCCGGCCACACCGCTCATTTATCGGCAGGCCCTCAAGGAAGGGCTGCTGGAAATCTTCATGGACGCGGGAGCGGTGATCAGTCCGCCGTCGTGCGGCGCGTGCCTGGGGGGCCACCTGGGCATCCTGGCCGAGGGCGAAAAATCCGTCGCCACGACCAACCGCAATTTTGTGGGGCGCATGGGCCACCCCAAAAGCGAAGTCTATCTGGCCGGCCCCGCCGTGGCCGCGGCATCCGCCGTTCTGGGCCGCATCGCTTCACCGGAAGAGCTATAAATCCAAAGGGAACAAGACCATGATTTTGAAAGGAAGAGTCTGGAAATTCGGGGACAACATCGACACCGACGCGATCATCCCCGCGCGCCATCTCAACACGTCGGATCCGGCCCAACTGGCCCGGCACTGTATGGAAGACGCAGACCCCGCCTTCATCACCCGGATGAAGCCGGGCGACATCATCGTCGGCGGAGAAAACTTCGGCTGCGGATCATCCCGGGAACACGCGCCCATCGCCATCAAGGCGGCCGGAATTTCCTGCGTCGTGGCGAAAAGCTTCGCGCGCATTTTCTACCGCAATGCCTTTAACATGGGACTGCCGATCTTCGAATCCCGCGACCTTGCCGACGCGATTGCCGAAGGCGCCCGGATTTCGCTCGACAGCGCGCAGGGTTCGATTACGGTGGAAGGCCTGGACCGGAAATTTTCAATCAGCCCGATCCCGCCCTTTATGGAACAGCTCATCGCCGACGGCGGCCTGATGAAGCACATCGCCGGAAAATGAGAAAAGCATGACGAAACAAAATCTGAAGATCGCCGTTTTCGCCGGAGATGGAATCGGTCCGGAAATCATCCGGGAAGCCCTGAAAGTCCTGAGGCTCGTCGCCGACCGCCGCGGCATCTCCCTGACGCTGACGGAGGGACTGATCGGCGGAAGCGCCTATGACGCGTGCGGCGCCCCCTTTCCCGACGAAAGCCTGATGCTTGCCCTGCAAAGCGACGCCGTGCTGCTGGGCGCGGTGGGCGGACCGAAATGGGAAGGCCTGGACTACAGCGTCCGGCCCGAGCGCGCGCTTCTGGGCCTGCGCGAAAAGCTGGGGCTTTACGCCAACCTGCGGCCCGTATTGGTCTTTGACGAACTGGCGGACGCCTCCCCCCTCAAAAAGAATCTGGTGCAGGGCATCGACATTCTGATTTTGCGGGAGCTGACCGGCGACATCTATTTCGGCCGTCCGCGCGGCGTGACCAAAGACCAAAGCGGCCGGCGCACCGGCGTCAACACCATGATCTACACGGAAGACGAAATCCGCCGCATCGCACTGCGCGCGTTTGAACTGGCGCGCGGCCGAAGGAAAAAACTCCTGTCGGTGGACAAGGCCAATGTTCTGGAAACCACGGAACTGTGGCGTCAGGTCGTCACGGAGACCGGCCGCGGCTATCCCGACGTGGCGCTTTCGCACATGTATGTGGACAACTGCGCCATGCAGCTCATCCGCAATCCTTCGCAGTTTGACGTAATCGTGACCTCCAATTTGTTCGGCGACATTCTGAGCGACGAAGCCGCCATGCTGACCGGCTCCATCGGCATGCTGCCGTCCGCCAGCCTGGGCGACGGGAAGGCTCTGTACGAGCCGATCCACGGCTCCGCGCCGGACATCGCGGGAAAGAACATCGCCAACCCGCTGGCAACCATTCTGTCCGTCGCCATGATGCTGCGGCATTCGTTGGACAGACCGGCAGAGGCGGCGCTGATTGAACAAGCGGTAAAAAGCGTCCTGCGGGACGGCCGGCGCACTCCGGATATTGCCCCGGCGGGCGGAAGGGCGGACACCACGGAGGAAATGGGCGACGCCGTCGTCCGGAAACTTTCTACCCTCCTGCATTCATAGCCCTGCAAGGCATACGGCGGACAAGGACGATCAACATGCCAAACACCGTCACGATTCTGGATCATATCATCATCGCCCCGCCCGTGGCGAAGATTTATTCCCGGCTCGGCTTTAAAAAAAAGATTACATCTCTTTCGTCCGATCATCGGCAGGAAACGGACCGGTATATGGAAGAAGCGGCTTCAATCATTCGCCTGCAGGGTTCCTTCCTTCGGCTTTCCATCCGCAAAAATGACGGCCTGACCGTTGCCCTGGAAGGACGGACAACCTTCCGCAGCGAGAAGCTCTGCGCGTTTCTGGGCAAAAGCCGGGACGCGGTGCTGATGGGAGCAACGGCCGGCAAACCCATCATGGACGCCATCGGTGAAAAAACCGCTCAGGGAAACTTAACCGCCGCCGTCGTTTATGATGCGACAGCCAGTGAAATGACCGACGCGGCGCTCGACTGGATCATGAATTATGTCAACGGCCGGCTCCGGCGCGAAGGCAGGCGCCTGCTGCCGCGCCGCTTTTCCGCGGGCTACGCGGACTTTTCCCTGGACAACCAGAAAGCCATGCACAAAAAACTGCAGATGGAAAAAATCGGCGTCTCCATCACGCCGGACTGCATTCTTCATCCGGAAAAGTCCGTCACCGCCATCGGCGCCATCCCCTGAAATCCCGGAGGCGATCGGCGCAGCGCCGCAAGCTCCGGAGATCCGCTTCAGGATTTGCGGGCGGAAGAATGCTTTCCCCGCGGGATTTTCGACCGGCGCGCTCCGATTCTCTTTTTGTACTCGCTGATAAATTCCTTGGACGACAGATACTTGTCCGCAAACGACACGATGTAGGATTCCTTGTATTTGGGCGGCACAAGGGTCAGCGGCCACATATGCTTGCGGATAATATCCTCTTCAATGTCGTTGAGCGAGAAGTATTTTCTGGCGTTGGCCACGGCGATTTTCGGATGTTCCAGGCCGTGGAATTTTTCCCGGGGCAAATCCGGCGCGTCGTGATTGCGCCAGTCATAGAGAAAAAAGTCGTGCAGAAGCGCGCCCCGGGCCGTGGAACGGTAATCAAGCCCGAGAAACTTGCTGATCCGGTAAGACAGGTAGGCCACATCGTGGACATGGCGATAAATGGAGGAGTTGTGATGGAAGTAATCCTTGAGCTTCCGGAATTCCTCATGCCGCAGAATATCGCTCACGGTCTCGTAATATTCCGCTTCGAAAGGCTTCCGGCCGTCGAGCTCCTGGAAGATTTTTTCCAAGACGGGCTTCAGAAACGAACCGACCTTAATCCGGATGCGCCGGTTGATGTTCTGGTTGACGTACTTGTTCAAGTCGGGGAAGGCTTCCCGCAGGCGCTGGAAAGACTTCAGGATATCCTCGATTTCGAGGCTGCTTAAGTTGAAGTATTCCTCGTACAGATAGGCAACGCCCTTGCGGAAGGCGGCCAGCGAAATCACGGAGAAGGTGTAGTCAATCCAGAAATACACCATGAAGACGATGGCGGCAATCTGCACCAGGCCCGCAGGCAGCATGGCCGCCCGCCGAATGGCTTCGGGGTGAACAAACAGGGCAAATCCCGTCGCCAGAAGCGTCCAGAGCAGGGAAAAGCTCAGGCAGACATAGCCGTGGAGATTGAACCGTTTTTCCGAGTAGTCCCACAACTTCAGTTTGAAGATCTTTTCGGACAGATAGCCGGCTGAATATTCCAGAAGGGTGATCACCAGGCCAAAGGCGGCAAAACGAACCGCCATGGGCCAATCCTGCAGGACGCGCTCAAGGGCAAGGACGAGAAAGGCGCCGATGCCGTAAATGGGGAGGAAGGGACCGAACAAAAACCCCGCATTGACGAATTTCCGCTGGGTAACGGAGCGGTAGATCACCTCCGCCACCCATCCGGCAAAGCAGTACGCGGCAAACAGAACAATGTAATAAAAAAAATTCAGATGGTCATCCAACATGGGTTTCCCCCGTCCTTTTGTGTTGCCCGATGCTACACAATTGCCCCCTTTTTGTGAAGATATTTTGCGGCCATCTGTGGTATGAAACGGAACGTTGAAATATCACCGCCTGCCGGCCACGGCAAAAAGCGGGAAGGAACCTGTATGATCAAAGACTGTTTTATCGCGGCGCTCAAGGGCATGGGCATGGGCGCGGCCAACGTCATTCCCGGCGTTTCCGGCGGCACGATCGCCCTGATCACGGGCATTTTTCAGCGGCTTATCGACGCCCTGAAATCGTTCGATCTTCAGGCGTTCAAACTATTTTTTAGGGGCCGGTGGCGGGCCTTTGCCCGGCGCACCGACTTCTTTTTTCTGCTGGCCGTCTTTGCGGGTGCGGCTGCGAGCATCCTGTCGCTGGCCCGGCTGTTCCGGTTTCTGTTCGACCATTACCCCG
Organism: Smithellaceae bacterium; assembly: GCA_035448625.1. Lineage (GTDB taxonomy): Bacteria > Desulfobacterota > Syntrophia > Syntrophales > Smithellaceae > UBA8904. Next base: position 11,075 of record DAOTJI010000021.1, read on the forward strand.
TCTTCATCTGGTCGTATTTTTTCGGACTCATTCTTGCTTCCGTCTTTTTTGTCGGAAAGACCATCGGCCGCCGGACGCCTGCCGTGGTCCTGGTGTTTATTCTGGGAGCCGCCATAGCCGCCACCATATCGCTTTTGCGCCCGGCGGCGCAAAACGATTCCTTCTGGTATCTTGTGATCTGCGGCGTCGTGGCGATCTGCAGCATGATTCTGCCGGGCATCTCCGGCTCCTTCGTGCTGATCCTGATGGGCAACTATGAACTGATCGTCATCGACGCGGTCAACGCGCCGGACTGGCGCATCCTGCTTCCGGTGGCCCTGGGCGCCGCCGTCGGACTGGTGGCCTTTTCCCATTTCCTGTCTTGGATTTTCCGCAAATTCCGCGCCGAAACAATCTCCGCGCTGACCGGCTTCATTTTGGGATCCCTGATCACCCTCTGGCCCTGGAAGACGGCCGTCTGGCGACTGAACGCGGACGGCGCCCCCGTCGTGCGGGACGGAAAAAAACTGGCGGAGGGCTATACCTATTCTCTGCCGCCGCCCGATGAGCAATTTTGGTGGGCGCTGGCTGTCATGGCGGCGGGCGTCCTCACGATATGGGCGACGGAGAAGCTGGCCGTTCGCAACGATCCCCCGTAATAAGTCTGCAAAACGCACGCGGCTGCGGCAGGGAGGCATCATGGAAAAGATCAAACTGGGCATCAGCACCTGTCTTCTGGGAGAAAACGTCCGCTATGACGGAGGGCACAAGCTCGACCGCTTCCTGCGCGACACGCTGGGACGGTATGTGGATTATGCGCCGGTCTGTCCGGAAACCGAATGCGGCATGGGCATTCCGCGCGAAGCCATGCGGCTCGAAGGGAACCCGGACGCGCCCCGGCTCGTCACCCGCAGCACCCGGATCGACAAAACGGAAATGATGGTTTCCTGGGCGAAAAAGCGCATTGCCCGGCTTGCGTCCGAGGATCTCTGCGGTTTTATTTTCAAAAGCGACTCTCCGTCGAGCGGAATGGAAAGAGTCAAGGTCTATGACGAAAAAGGCATGCCCGCAAAAACGGGTGTGGGCATCTTTGCGCGGATGTTCATGGACGCTTTTCCCCTGCTTCCGGTGGAAGAGGAAGGCCGCCTTCACGATCCGGGGCTTCGTGAAAATTTCATTGAACGGATTTTCGCGCTGAGACGCTGGCGCGAGGTCCGCGGGGGCAAATCCCCCCGGGGCGCTCTGGTGGATTTTCACACCCGCCACAAACTGCTCCTGCTGTCGCACAGTACGAAATTCTATCGGGAGATGGGAAAGCTGGTCGCCGAACAGAAGCGCCACTCCCTGCAGGATCTTTGGTCAAGGTACGAAGCCCTGCTCATGGAAACGCTGAAGCTGAAAACTTCGCCGAAAAAACATGTCAATGTGCTGATGCACATGATGGGCTACTTCCGGGAGAAACTCTCCACCGATGAAAAAAAGGAGCTGCTGGAAATTTTCGAGCACACCGCGCAGGGCTTTGTCCCCCTGATCGTTCCTCTCACGCTGATCGGCCACTATGTGCGCAAATACAACGAGCCGTATCTGAAAGAGCAGGTTTATCTGAATCCGCATCCGCTGGAGCTGCAGTTGCGAAACCATGTGTAAAAACAAATTGGCCTACGCGGCGGCGGCCGCTGCGCGCGGATAGCCGATGAACTCGTAAAAAGTAACCGAACAGTCACCCCGGCGAATACCCTAACCACCTGACCACCTAAAGGTGGCGCGAGGGCACAAGCACCGGGGTCCATAAATCATTGTAATTACTGGATGCCGCCCCCCGACTTCTCGAGGGCAGGCTTCGCCGGTAAGACGAAAGGAGTGCGAAATTGACTTTTTACGAAGCCGTCAAAACTGGAGATAGAATTTCATGAAAAAACTTCTGGACGCCATCCTTCCCCCCTTCTCCGACTCCAGGCGCGAAAAGCCCAAAGAGATGCTCTACATCGCACAGGAGATCCCTCCGACCTCCACGGTCCTCGTTGCCGCGGTTCAGCATGCGCTCGTCGCCATGATGCTGGTGATCTACCTGGTCATCACGGGCACAGACATCGGCCTTGCCGGCGCGTCGCTTCGGGGGTTTATCTGCATGGGCATTTTGGTCATGGGAATCGGCACCATCCTGAACGGCTTGACCACGCGCGTCAGCGCCGGCCATCTGATTGTTTTTATTCCCGGCACCATGACCATGATGGTCTTCATTCCCGTAGCGAATACATTTGGATTGGGCGCCGCGGCGGGAGGACTGATCATTTCCGGCCTGATCGTCTTCTGGATGGGGCGCTTCCTTCCCCGGATGCGCTCCCTGTTCCCGCCGGAAGTGATGGGGGTGCTCCTCCTGCTCCTTGGCATGAGCCTGCTGCCGGGGGGCGTCCGGCGCTCTACGGGTCTGTCAGCCGGAGGCGGTTCTCCCCTGGATTTCGCGCATGTGCTCGTCGCGGCCGTCACCCTTTGCGCCATCACGGCAACGGCGGTCTGGGGCGCCGCCCGTCTCCGTGTCCTGGGGCTGATCATCGGCGCAGCGGCAGGCCTGTCGGCAGCTTCGCTCACCGGCGGCTTCGGCGCAAGGGAACTGGCGGCCGTCGCCGGACAGCCTTTTTTCTCTTTTCCCATCGGAGGCCACACCATCCCGACGCCCGCGTGGGTTGCCGGGGCGATCCTTCCGCTGGTCTTCGTCGGCATCATCGGCGCCGTGGATGAAATGGGCTGCGGCGTGGTGGCGGACCGGATGAACAACGACCAATGGCGGCGCGCGGACCTCCCGATGATCGGACGGCTTTTAAACACCTCCGGCCTCTGCATTTTTCTGAGCGGACTTATCGGCACGCTGATGGCGGGCAGTTCCTCGGCAAATCTCGGTCTGGCCCACGCGACCGGCGTTGCCGCCCGCCGGGTCGGCGTTGCCGCCGGAATCCTTCTGATCCTCGTCGCTTTTCTTCCCCAGTTCGCCCAGTTGATCATGCTGCTTCCCGCGGCTGTGATCGGCGCCATTATGATCTATACCGCGGCGTACATGATGGTCTCCGGCATGGAACTCATTCTTTCACGCCTGCTGAACGGACGGCGGCGCGCCACCGTGGGGTTCAGCGTCGCGGCGGGAGCGGCCGTGATGCTTATCCCCGAACTTGCCGCATCCGTTCCTGCCGAATGGAAGACGATTTTAGGATCCGGCCTGATCGTCGGCGTGTCGCTCGCCATCGTTCTGAATCAGATTTTCCGAATCGGAATATCCCAGAGCAGGGAAATTCAACTGGATGAGCCGAATCCCGCCGAACAGGCGGCGCGCTTCCTCGAGGATTGCGGAGCGGCATGGGGAGCGCGGCGCGACGTCATCAACCGGGCGGGGCTGGCCGTCGGCGAAGCGCTGGAAGTGCTTGCGGGGGCCGGATGGATTCACGGACCCGCGCGGCTATTCGCCGAATTTGACGAGTATCATCTGGATCTGACGCTTCATTATCCGGGAAAGGCGTGGCGACCGGCCCAATCCCGGCCGATCGACTTAAACGCGCTTCTCGAACAGGACAGCGACGACAGGATGATCGATGAGGCCATCAACAGCGTGTCATCGGGCATGATCCGCAGCCTGGCCGACCGCGTCGAGAGCGAAGAGCAAAACGGACAGGGACACCTGAAGCTCAGGTTCGAACATTGATCAACGGGAAAAAACCACACGGCGCCGTCCGATGATAAAAAAAGGGAGTCTCCCGGCTCCCTTTTGATTCCGATGGGCGCTTCGCGTCCGCATCCGTCGTTTTTCTACGCCGCTTGTCCGGCGGAGCGCTTCAGCGCTTCGATGCGGTCTTCCAGCGGCGGATGCGTCATGAACAGAAGCTTCAGGCTGTTTTTGCCGGGCTTTCCGCTGATGCCGAAGGCCTGCATCTGATCCGGCAGGGGCTCAAACGTGCTGCGCTGCAGGCTCTCCAGCGCGGCGATCATGCTGCCCACGCCCGCAAGCCTCGCGCCGCCCGCGTCCGCCCGGTATTCCCGCTGACGGCTGAACCACATGACAATGACGCTCGCCAGAATGCCGAAGACGATCTGGGCGACGATGGTGGTGATGAAAAACCCTATTCCGTGCCCCTCCTCGTTTTTGAGCACCACGCGGTCGACGAAATAGCCCACCACACGGGAAATGAAAATGACAAACGTGTTGACCACGCCCTGAATCAAACTGAGCGTCACCATGTCGCCGTTGGCCACATGGCTGATTTCATGGCCCAGCACCGCCTCGACTTCATTGCGGTTCATGGTGCGCAAAAGCCCCGTGCTGACCGCGACCAGCGCGTTGTTTTTGTTCATGCCGGTGGCAAAGGCGTTGGGCGACGGCGATTCAAAAACGGCCACATCCGGCATGCCGATGCCCGCCTGGGCCGCCTGCTTCTGCACGGTGTTCACCAGCCAGATTTCCGCATCCGAGCGGGGCTGCATGATCACCTGCGCGCCGGTGCTCCATTTGGCCATCCATTTGGACATGGCCAGCGATATGAACGACCCGCCAAAGCCGAAAACGGCGGCAAAGATCAGCAAATTCCAGTAATTGATTCCATTGGCGTAAAGAATCTGATCCACGCCGAGAAGCTTTATGACAATGCTCAAGACCACGAGCACGGCGATGTTGGTCCCGATGAACAGCAATACTCTTTTCATGTCGATCCCCTCCTCCATCCGTTTAAAAAATTGCAGAAGACGGTTTGTCCTGCAAACCTTTAAAAATCATGCTTTATGTTAATGTCAAGTCGCACAATGTCAAGCGTTTCTTATTCCGGTTATTTCGTGTAAATCCTGACGGCCAGGATGGTGATTCCGCAGATGCCCGCCAGCACCCCTATCCAGCCGGCCGGTCTGATTTTTTCTCTGTGCAGAAACGAGATGACCATGCCGAGCAATATCGGAGCGCTGAGCGTAATGGGAAAAACGACCGCCGCAGGCAGTTGTTTCAGCGCTTCAATCGTGCAATATACGCCGACATAGCTGGCCAGCGCCGCCAGAATCCCATAAAACAAAGCCCATGCCCCGGGCCGCTTGCGCCCCGCCAGAAAGAAAATAAAAAGCGGAATAAAACCGAAGGTATAGGACGCAAAGAGGTAGGCCAGTGAATGGAGTTTGTAAGCGCTGATGATAAGCTGCCCGATTCTGGGAAGACCGCTTAAGGCAAAAGCGCCGATGATCATGAAAAACCACAGCAAATTGTTTTCGCCCGGGTCCGCGGCAAAGACGTCGTTCGACCAGGAAACCAGAAAGATGGACGCTACGATAAGAGCGATTCCGGCCATGGTGACGACATTTAATGTTGCTCCGAAAAACACGACGCTGAAAACAACCGGTATTAAAAACGACGAACGGTAAATTGCGTTGGAGTAGCCGAAATGACCCATCCGCACGGACTGGTTGAAAACAAAAACGGCCGTCGCTCCGCCGAGGCCGGCCATCGCGGAAACAGCGAGCAGTTCCGGTGTATAGGAGGATTGCTCCACAGAATTGAATTTCACGAAAAAATACCCCAGAACGCTTGCGGCGGCAAACATGACCCAGGTCAGATCCAGGGAAGACACCCCTTTCTTCGCCGAAAGTTTCGCAAGATAGGAAACGGTTGTAATTCCGCAAACGGCCAGCAGGAGATAAATAACGCTCATATTTTCCTCTTTTTCCAAAAATGGACGCGGCCACGCTTATTTCCACATGGAAATCATCCGCGATCGCAGGCATATCAAAACACGGCCGGCATGACAATGAAAGTCTTGGGGTCGCGTTTGCTTCGATGTTGCTCCCTCCGGTTGTTTTTATTTGAAATTATGATAGAGTACCCTCAACTCGGAACCCGGCAAACCCGGTGTTCCGTTTTTTATCAAAACCAATTTGGCCTTTGCGGCGCTTTGTATCATTTTGAACCAGGCATCCGATCCGGGCCCCAATCAACCACGAGGGAGGAGACGGCATCATGATCGAACGAAAGATCCACATCACGCGATACGACATGGACAGACTGACCGAACTGATCGACGGACTGCGTTTATCACCCAAAGCCAATCAGGCCCATCTCGATCTGCTGGAAAAAGAGCTGTATCGCGCCGTGCTGGTTGATCCCCAGCAGATCCCTCATGATGTCATTACCATGAATTCCAAAGTGATCATCACGGACACGGAATCCGGCGAAAAAACAACTTATACGCTGGTGTTCCCGTCCGCGGCCAACATATCGGAAAATAAACTTTCCATCATGGCCCCGCTGGGTATGGCGCTTTTGGGATACCGCACGGGCGACATCATCGAATGGCCCGTTCCGTCCGGCGTCCGCAAGCTGAAAGTGGATAAAATCATCTATCAGCCGGAGGCTTCAGGGGATTACCATTTATGAAGAACGGCCCGATGCCTTTATCCTCCCCCCGGCCGGCCATACAAAAAACCAAGGGAATAACGAACATGGATCTGATCGATGCGCTGAAACATAAAGCCTTGAAAGGAAAAAGCATCCGGGAATCCGAAGCACTTGAGCTCTTTATTGAAGGGAGCTCGTCGCCGTGGCGCGTTTTCGCCGCGGCCTCGGAACTCCGGGAGCGCTTTAAAGGGAAAGAAATTATTTTTTGCGGCATTACAAACGCCAAGTCCGGCCGCTGCCCGGAAGACTGCAAATTCTGCGCGCAGTCCTCACACAACAATGCTTCCGCCCCCATTTACCCGCTCAAGCCGGCCAGACAAATCATCGCCGAAGCCGAACAGGCCGGGAAAAACGGGGCGGAGTTCTTCGGCATTGTCACCAGCGGAAAAAGCGTCAGATCCAAAAAGGAATGGTCGGAAATTTTCAAGGCCGTCGAGCACGTGGCGGCAATCGGCATTCATCCCTGCGCGTCCCTGGGACTGCTCGACGCGGACCGGGCCCGCGACCTCAAAGCCGCCGGACTGTTCCGTTATCATCACAATCTGGAGACGGCCCGCAGCTATTACCGCAACATCTGCTCAACACACGATTACGGGGAAAATGTGCAAACCATCCGCGTTGCCCGGGACGCAGGCCTGTCCGTCTGTGCCGGCGCGCTCTTCGGCATGGGTGAAAACATTACGCACCGCATCGAACTTGCCGCCGACCTGCGCCGGCTGAACGTCGATTCGGTGCCGATCAATCTGCTCCATCCGATCAAGGGCACACCGCTTTCGTACATGCCGCTTCTGCCGCCGATGGAAATTCTCATGACCGTCGCCGTTTACCGGTTCCTGCTGCCGGACAGGGATATCAAACTGTGCGGCGGAAAGGAAAAAAGTCTGCGCCAGCTTTTGCCGCTGGGCATGATTGCGGGCGCCAATTCGCTGATGACGGGCAACTACCTGACCACCACCGGCCGCGACAGCCGGCTGGACCATGAAATGATCATCGATCTGGGGCTTTTCCCCACGCGGAACCTGGATATCTGCAAATGCGGCGCTGAAGAAAAAAGCCGTCGGCCTTCCGGCAAAACCGCGAAGAAGAAACCTGCGCGAAAATAACCTCCCACCCGGCTGATGTGCTCTTGATAGCCTCGCTTACACCTACCAACAAATGATTTTGAAAATTCCTGATGTTGAGGATTACTATTTGTAAGGTGCAAATAAAAAGGACAGGATCATTGTGACCCTACCCTATCTGTAGACTCGACCCATTTTTCAAGAAAATCACTATTTCAATATCAAAGAGAGAGGGTACTGCATTCTTTTTGTTCCCTAGATCATAGGTTGGTCTGCTTACAAACAGAATCAAGACAGTTAAAATTTATTGATTACGATGGAAACATGCAATTAACAATTAATGTATTTTCCATTTTGACCTTCCTCTCGTTGGATAATGCCATCCCTTTCCATTTTGATCAGGTGGGACGCCGTGATGCCACAACCGGGGAAGAAGTGCAGTATCGGGCTTTGGGGAAATAGATGTTCAGTAAGTTCCATGAATGTCTTCGGCCCCTCCCGAAGGGCGTTATAAAGAAAATTCTCTCTCTTCAATAGTTTGCTCCGGATCTTCCTGATTGCATTTGCCGCATCCTCGATAATTCCACCATGCGCCGGGATGATCGTCTGTGCCTCAAGACTCTCCATCCTATCCAAGCTCTCCAAGTATCCAATGAGGCCACCTGATGTAGGTGTGTACCAGGCAGGTGAATTGCCAACCAGATCGCCTGCCAGAAGAAGCCCCCGTTCTCTATCAAAAAGAGAAATATGGCCTGGGGAATGGCCCGGCGTATGAACAATCTCGAAGGAAAATCCCCCAAGCTGAACTTTTTCACCTTCAGGGATAGCCTCTACAGATTCAGCGGCGCTCATAGAGCAGCCAAAATCGTCAAAAAACTGAAAGAGATCGAAGTTGCTATAATCCTCTTTGCGACCTGAGATGGCCCAGTAATCTTTTGCCAGAGCAATATCGAAGGTTTCGGTTAGGTGCAAAGGTTCCAGAGCGGATACCATATCAAGGCGATGGATCAAGACCAGAGGATGGACCTCTTCTAGAACATATCTTATGGCACCCATATGATCAGGATGTGCATGTGAAAGGACGACTGTATGGAGATCCCGGAGCTGGAGGCCCCAGTGCTTCAGACCATTTAATAGATAATCCCGCCCTGTCTCCCCACCAGAGCCCACATCTATCATGGAAAAACCTCGTTCGTCTGGGATGACAAAGACGTTGGCGGGGTTTGGCCAAAGTGGACCTGCTGCAAAGATCACCTTCAGACCATTCAGATCAGCAAAGCCATCGACAGGACTCATATTATCCTCTTTTAGAATTGCTTATTTTTTAATAATTACAGCTTGCGTTTGAATTTGACCTGCCCACGAAACATGTACCACAATGTTAAGTCAGAATTCTACCATTTCTTTCTCTTGGACAGGTTCATCCCTAAAACATGTTCTTTATTCCAATACTTCTTATAATTTTCAGTATAACCATAAATGATCTTTATTATCGCGAAATGCCGGGCGGGTATATCATCTGAAATTTTTCCAGTGTAAAGCAATCCGACATTAATAAATACCAATTGAAAGAGCGCACGACGTTACGATCTAAAGGATGCTCTCTTACAGGAAGATATACCTGACAAGCGCACAAAATATGGGATCAATCGACACGGCGCCGACGCCTCATCCATCCGCTTCGGTATCCGCAACAGGCACCGGGGCATTCGTGTCCGACAGGCTTTCCACCGCTTTCAACTTTCCGGTCAGCGTCCGCGTCTTTTTTTGCGCGTCATCCACGGAACTGGCAGCCTGATCCAGCCTTTTTCGCACCATATCCAGCGATTCGCCGAAGCGCCCGAACGCCGCTTTCACCTCGCCCAAAACTTTCCAGACCTCGCCGGAGCGCTTTTGGATCGCCAGTGTGCGGAAACCCATCTGCAGACTGTTCAAAAAGGCAGCAAACGTCGAAGGCCCTGAAACCACAATGCGGTATTCCCGCTGCAGATGCTGCACCAGCGCCGCGCGCCGGATCACTTCCGCATACAGGCCTTCCGACGGAAGAAACATAATGCCGAAGTCCGTGGTTCTGGGCGGCGCCAAATATTTTTGCGATATGTCTTTGGCCGCCTTTTTTATGCTCGCCTCCAGTTGCCGGACCGCTTCTTCCGCGGCGGCCGTATCGCCCCGCTCCTGTGCATCGATCAGCCTGGAGTAGTCTTCCACCGGAAATTTCGCATCCACCGGAATCAGCACGGAATCGGAATCCCCCTGGCCGGGCAGTTTGATCGCAAACTCGACCACCTCGCCGCCCTGCTCCTGAGGTTTGACATTTTTCAGGTATTGATCCGGAGACAGAATCTCTTCCAGCAGCGCTCCCAACTGGACTTCTCCCCAGGTGCCGCGCGACTTGACGTTGGTGAGCACCTTTTTCAAATCCCCCACGCCCGCGGCAAGCGTCCGCATATCTCCCAAACCCTGATGGACCTGCTCGAGGCGTTCGGAGACCTGCTTGAAGGATTCCCCCAGGCGCCTCTCCAGCGTGCTCTGAAGTTTCTCATCCACGGTCTCGCGCATCCGGTCAAGCTGGCGGTTATTGTCTTCCTGAAGCTGACGGAGCTTCTCGTCAACCATCAAACGGATGTCTTCCATCTTTTTTTCATTGCTGGCGGTAAGCAGGGACAGTTGCCGCGCAAAGCTCTCCATCTGATCGTTTTGCATTTTGGCGATGTCTGTCATGCGGGTTTGAACAGAGTCACCGAAGGAAGAAAGCGATGCCGCGAGCTCCGCTCTTTCCTGCTGCGCGTTCGACTGTGCTTCCGCGCGCGACCGGGCGATTTCATCGCGCAGAGACCGGTCGGTCCGCTCCTGCGCATCGCGCAAAGCATCCAGTCTGGCGGCAAGCGGAGTCCCTTCGACGCGGGAACGCCGCAATTGCAAGAGCAGCAGCAAAATGATGACCAGCAAAAAAATCAGAATGACCGGAGCAATGATGTCCATCCGAGGCCTCCGTGCCGGGCAACCGTTTTCCCCAAAAGTAACCGGCACGGCGACACCATAACAAAAGCAAAAGGCGCCGTCAACCTTTACCCTTTCCGCATCCGGTCCGGCGGCACCCGTTGTCCTTCAAAAAGCAACGACAAAAGAATTATGCTCTTTTATGAAATGAAGGCCTGTGCTAGGGGTTTTAATCCTAACGGAAGGAGCGAGCCCGTCATCAAGCCATGACCCTGCAAAACGACATCATCAGCCTCCTGCCCGATCGGGAAAATTATATCGTCGGATTTGCCGACATGGGCGACCTGATCCGGGACCATTATCCCTACCGCTACGCCGTGGTGATCGGCAAGAAGCTTGACGATGCGATCATCGACGACATTGAGGAAGGGCCGACACCGGTTTATTATGAACTCTACCAAAGCGCCAACAATGAACTCGACGCCATCTCGGCAAACATCTGCCGGCTTCTGGAACGAAACAACATCCCCTGCCTCCAGATCAGGGCCACCGTTCAGCAAACCGACATTCCCGCAGGCTTCGGTAAAACCCTGCGGATGAATTTCTCTCACAAAATGGCGGCGACCCGCGCCGGGCTGGGCTGGATCGGCAAAACCGACCTGCTGGTGTCGGAGGCGTTCGGACCGCGCATCCGCCTGACAACGGTTCTAACCCATTACCCTTTCGAACCCTGCGGCACGCCCATCACGGAAAGCCGCTGCGGTACATGCGCGATTTGCGTGGAGGCCTGTCCGGCCGGAGCGCCCAACGGGCGACTCTGGAATGACGCCACCGACCGCGATGAATTTTTTGACGCCGGCAAATGCCGCGACGCCTGCCGGCGACTCTCGCAGGAAAGGCTCCATCGGGAAATTCATCTGTGCGGCATTTGCGTTTCCGTCTGCCCCTTGGGCAAATCGTAAAACCATTGCGGATAAACACGCGATAAAGAGGTCCGTGAGCTTGATTCCGCTCGCACCGAAAATCACAGCCGGGAAGAAATGATGAACTCGTAAAAAGTCACCGCTGTCACCCTGAGCTTGTCGAAGGGTGCATGGTTCGACGAGCTCACCATGACAGCATGACCCACCACGGCAAGCGGGGCTGAAGCCCCGCACTACATTGTTGTCATGCTTCGACAAGCTCAGCATGACAAAAAAGGGGAAAAATGACTTTTTATGAGACCGTGAAAAATGACAACTTCGTAAAAAGTCATTTTCGCACCCTTTTCGTCATACCGGCAAAGGCCGGTATCCAGTCATTACAATAAGTTCTGGACTCCGACTTTCGCCGGGGTGACGGTGTGGGTTGCTTTTTACGAGGTCGTCAAAAATGGGTTGACAGAAATTGGTCCCGCTGTTATAGAACGCGCAAATTGATTGCGGGAAAGTGTGCAATGAAAAAAATCGTCGGAATGAATTCAGCAAATAACTGGTGGTGGTGGAACCTCCCGGAGAGGAGCATCCGCCGCTGATCTTTATTAGATAAAAGTCAAAGCCGTGGAGCCCTCTCAGGACTCCACGGCTTTTTTTATGCACCAACCGGAAAGGCCGTGACGCAACGCACGGCCTTTTTTATTTTCCACAAGGAGAAAATATGTATTCACCGAAATTCGCGGATTTTGAAATTCTCGCCCAACGGGGAAACCTGATTCCCGTTTACCGGGAAATCCTGGCGGACCTTGAAACGCCTGTTTCCGTCTTAAAAAAACTGCAGAACAAGAACCATGTTTATCTGCTGGAAAGCGTTGAAGGCGGCGAAAAGTGGGGGCGGTATTCCTTTATCGGGACGGATGCGGGTGTCGTGTTTAAAATCCGCGGTCCGAACGTGATCCTGGAAGAAAAGGGAAAAATCTCCGAGATCGGGCATGCAGGCGACCCGCTGGGCAGGATGCGGGATCTGCTGGGCCGCTACCGGCCGGCGGTCCCTCCCGGACTGCCGCGTTTTTTCGGCGGCGCCGTGGGCTACCTGGGCTACGATATGGTGCGCTATTTCGAAAAGCTTCCCGATGCGCCTCCCGATGACCTGAATCTGGATGAATCCGTTTTTGTCATCAGCGATTCTCTGATCATCTTTGACAATGCGCGTCACACGATCAAGGTGGTGGCCTGCGCCTGCGTTGAAGACGCGGATTCCTCCGAAGACGCCTACACGGCCGCCTGCCGAAAGATCGACGATCTGATTGCGCTGCTGCAGAGGCCTTCGGCCCTGCCGCAACCATCGGAGAAAACCAGCGGCGTGATCTTTGAATCCAATATGACGCCCGATCGGTACAAGGCCATCGTGGGAAAGGCGAAGGACTACATCGCCGCGGGAGACGCCATTCAGGTGGTGCTCTCCCAGCGCTTTTCCACGGTTTGTCCTTCCGATCCGGTCGATCTTTACCGGGCGCTTCGCTACGTGAACCCATCCCCCTATCTGTTTTTCCTCAAGCTGGACGATCTGACCCTGATCGGCTCATCCCCTGAAGTCATGGTGCGCCTGGAGCAAAACGACGTGGAGCTGAGGCCGATTGCCGGCACAAGGCCGCGCGGCAAGACCGAACAGGAGGACCGCGCGCTGGCCGATGAGCTCCTCTCCGACGAGAAGGAGCGGGCCGAACATGTCATGCTGGTTGACCTCGGCAGAAATGACCTGGGCCGGATCGCGCAGGCCGGCTCGGTGCAGGTCAACCAGTTCATGGTTGTGGAAAAATATTCGCACGTCATGCACCTGGTCTCCAATGTGCGGGCGCAGTTGGCCAAAGGAAAGGACGCCTTCGATGTGCTGACCGCCGCGTTTCCGGCGGGAACCCTCTCCGGCGCGCCCAAAATTCGCGCCATGCAGATCATCGACGAACTCGAACCCGCGCGGCGGGGCGTTTATGGCGGCGCGGTGGGCTACATCGGCTTCAGCGGCAACATGGATCTGTGCATCACCATCCGCACCATGGTCCTGCGCAACGGGCGGATTTTTATTCAGGCCGGCGCGGGCATTGTCCACGATTCCATGCCCGAATCCGAGCACCGGGAAACGCTCCAGAAAGCGCGGGGCATGCAGAAGGCCGTGGAGCTGGCCTGCGGCGGATTCGTTCTGGAAAACGGGAGGAGCGCTGTATGATTCTGATGATCGACAATTACGATTCCTTTACGTTCAACATCGTTCAGTACCTGGGACAGATGGGGGAAGACGTCCGGGTCTGTCGCAATGACCGGACAACCCCCGGGGAAATCAGGCGGCAAAGGCCCGAGGCGATTTTTTTATCGCCCGGTCCGCGCACCCCCCGGGAAGCGGGCATCACCGTTGACGTCATTCGGGAGTTTCATGCCTGTGTGCCGCTTTTGGGCATTTGCCTGGGGCATCAGTCCATCGGGTATGCGTTCGGCGGAGAAGTCGTTCGCGCCGAACGCATCATGCACGGAAAAGTATCGCCCGTGGAGCACGACGGCAAAACGATCTTTGCGGGGCTGCCCAATCCTTTCCCCGCCGGGCGGTATCATTCCCTGTTGGTGCGGCCGGAATCTCTGCCGTCCTGCCTTGAAGTGAGCGCCCGGACCGCCGAGGGGGAAATCATGGGACTGCGGCACAGGGACTATCCCGTGGAAGGAATTCAGTTTCACCCGGAATCCGTGCTTACCCCGCAGGGGAAAAGAATTTTCAGAAACTTTTTAAAACATATCCGACGAAAGGAGCATGGATGATGATCAGGGAAGCCCTCGACAAAGTTGTGCAAAAAATCGATCTGCCGGAGGGAGAAATGATGGCCGTCATGGAAGAGATCATGGAAGGCAAAGCCACTCCCGCGCAGATCGGCTCGCTGGCCACCGCGCTGCGCATGAAGGGCGAAACGGTGGAGGAAGTGACCGGCGCGGCGCGCATCATGCGCCGGAAGGCCGCGCGCGTGAACGCCTGCGCGACGACCATCGTCGATACCTGCGGCACCGGAGGCGACAAACTGGGCACGTTCAATATTTCCACCACGACGGCTTTCGTCGTGGCGGCGGCGGGCATTGTGGTGGCCAAACACGGCAACCGGGCCGTCTCCAGCGGGTGCGGCAGCGCCGATGTGCTGGAAGCCCTCGGCGTCAACATCAGCGTCGATCAGGAAATCGTCGAAGAGTGCCTCCAGCAGATCGGCATCGGCTTCCTGTTCGCGCCGAAGCTGCACGGCGCGATGAAGTATGCCGTCGGCCCGCGCCGTGAAATCGGCATCCGCACGATCTTCAACATGCTGGGACCGCTCACCAATCCTGCCGGCGCGACCGCGCAGCTGCTGGGCGTTTACGACGCGAAGCTCACCGAAATGTTCGCCGGTGTTCTGAAAAACATGGGAACGAAGCGGGCCTTTGTGGTGCACGGCGCCGACGGCCTCGATGAAGTCACGATCACCGGGGAAACCCGCGTGGCGGAGCTCAAAGACGGCGTCATCCGCGCGTACAACATTTCCCCGAAGGAGTTCGTCGGGGCCACTTATCCGCTTGATGCGATCCGCGGAGGCGACCCGTCGGTCAACGCCCGGATTCTGACGGATGTGCTCTCCGGAACACCGGGCGCCTGCCGGGATGTCGTTGTCCTGAATGCCGCGCTGGCAATAGCGGCCGGTGAGAAAGCGGCGGATATCCGGGAGGGGGTGGAGATTGCCGCCGACTGCATCGACAGCGGCCGGGCGGTAAAAAAACTACAGGCGCTCATCGAGATGAGCAACAGTTAATTCATTTTATCGTCATTGCGAGCAGCCCCTTGGGCTGCGCGGCAATCCGACGTAGTCGTTGCGAGGACGCAGTCAGCGGCAATCTCGGGAGACGGCTTCGTCGCTTTGCTCCTCGCCATGACACGCGCAATTGGATGAAGAATGATTCTCGACAAAATTATTGAAACCAAAAAAGAGGAAGTCGTCAGGCTCAAAAAGGAGACATCGCTTGAACGTCTTCGCGATGCGATTGGCGGGCTTCCTCCCTGCCGGGACTTCAGGCAGGCAATCAGCGGCGGGAGCTGCTCCGTCATCGCCGAAGTGAAATGCGCCTCGCCTTCCCGCGGGCGTATGGTGAAGCATTTCGATCCGGCGGCGATCGCCGGGCTCTATGAGCAAAACGGCGCGGCGGCGATTTCCGTTCTGACCGACGAGACGTATTTTTCTGGCCAGAAAAATGATCTGATGCGCATTGGGCGTAACGTTCGGCTTCCCCTGCTGCGCAAGGATTTTATCATCGACCCGCTGCAGATTTACGAAACGCGCGCCATCGGCGCGGACGCGATTCTGCTGATTGTCCGCGTGCTGGGGCCCGGGCTTTCCGAATTTGTCGCCCTTTCCGAAGAACTGGGATTAAACCCGCTGGTCGAGGTTCATACCGAGGCGGAGCTCGATGCGGCGCTTGGGGCAAAAGCCGGGATGATCGGCATCAACAACCGCAATCTCGATACGTTCGTGACGGACATCCGCACCAGTTGCGAACTTTTCAAACGGATTCCGGAGGGTCCTGTGGTCGTCGCGGAGAGCGGCCTTAAAAACCGCGCCGACATCGAATTTTTGATGAACGCCGGTATTTCGGCCTTTCTTATCGGCGAAGCGCTGGTGACCGCGCCGGACATCGGCAGAAAGCTGCGATCGTTTCTGGGGAGGGAGTTGTCATGCAGGTGAAGATTTGCGGCATCACCAGCCTTGAAGACGCGCTTTTGACGGCCGAAAACGGCGCTGCGGCCGTGGGGTTTGTTTTCTATCCGCCTTCCCCGCGCTTCATCGAACCGCAAAAAGCAGCCGGGATTTCAAAGGCGCTGCCGGCCCGACTGGTCAGGGTCGGCGTCTTCGTCAATGCAAAAGAATCCTGTGTTTGGCGCACATTTGAAGATTGCCGCCTGGACATGATCCAGCTCCACGGCGACGAATCTCCCGCCTACTGCCGTCAATTTCCAAAAAACCGGACCATCAAGGCGATGACGCTCAAAACCGACGAGGATGTCCGGCGGGCCGGCGATTTTGACGTCGCCGCGATTCTGGCCGATGCCCGCCATGCCGGGCTCTACGGAGGCACGGGCAAAACAGCCGACTGGGACCTGGCCGGAAGGATTGCCGGTCCGCTGATTTTATCGGGCGGTTTGAACGACTCCAACATTCTTGAGGCGCTGCAAAAGGTCCGTCCGGCTGCGCTGGACATCAACAGCGGCGTGGAGGAAAGGCCGGGTAAAAAAGAGGCGGCAAAAATCAAAAACATTATGCAACTCATTAAGCACGCGACGGACGGCAACCCGTCGCCGCCAATATTTGTTCAAAGGGAAGAAAAATGAAAACACTGCCGGATCAAAACGGACACTTTGATGTTTTTGGAGGACGGTATGCGGCTGAAACGCTGATGCCCGCGCTGCTGGAGCTCCAAGAGGCTTATGCGAAGGCTCAAAAAGACAAAACCTTTGCGGAGGAATTCGACCGGTGCCGGCGCGAATACGCCGGACGACCGACACCGCTTTATTACGCCGAACGAATGACCAGGATGCTCGGCGGCGCCAAAATCTATCTCAAGCGCGAAGACCTCAATCACACCGGCTCGCACAAGATCAACAACACCCTGGGGCAGGCGCTTCTGGCGCGGCGCATGGGCAGGAAAAAAGTCATTGCCGAGACCGGCGCGGGACAGCACGGCGTGGCGACCGCAACCGTGGCGGCGCTTTTCGGAATGAAATGCAAAATCTTCATGGGCGAGGAAGACATCCGCCGCCAGGCGCCCAACGTCTTCCGCATGAAGATTCTGGGCGCGGAGGTAGTGCCGGTTAAAAGCGGCACGGCCACGCTCAAGGACGCGATGAACGAGGCCATGCGCTACTGGGTGTCGTCCGTGCGGGACACCTTTTACATCATCGGCACAACCGCCGGACCGCATCCCTACCCCATGATGGTGCGCAATTTTCAGTCGGTCATCGGGCGCGAAGTCAAAAAGCAGACGGTAAAAGCGGAAGGCCGGAATCCCGATGTTCTGGTGGCCTGCGTGGGCGGCGGATCCAATGCCATGGGCCTGTTTTATCCGTTCCGCCATGAAAAGAAGGTGGAGATGTTCGGCGTGGAAGCAGCCGGCCGCGGCATGAACACGAACGAGCATTCGGCAAGCATCAACGGCGGAAAAATCGGGGTCCTGCACGGCAACAAAACCTATCTGTTGCAGGATGATGACGGACAGGTGCGCGACGCCTATTCCATCGCGGCGGGACTGGATTACCCCGGCGTGGGACCGGAGCACGCCTATTTTGCGGCAACCGGGCGGGCGACGTATGTCACCGTGACGGATGAGGAAGCGATCGGGGCCTTTTTGTATTTGTCGCGGCAGGAAGGCATCATTCCGGCGCTGGAGAGTTCGCATGCGATCGCCTACGCCATGAAAATCGCACCGAAAATGAAGAAGCGCCAGATTCTGGTCATCTGTCTTTCCGGCCGCGGCGACAAGGACGCCCAAACGATCCTTGAAACACCCCCTCAGTCCCCGTCCGCCGGATTGATGAGGTTTTAACGAAAAGAGGGAAAGAATGGGACGAATCGGAAAAAAATTTGAAGCGCTGCGCGCTAAAAAAGAAAAGGCGATGATCGTTTATCTGACGGCGGGTGATCCGTCGCTTGCGGCGACGCGCGAACTGGTTTTGGGCCTGGAAAAATCGGGGGCGGATATTCTGGAAATCGGCGTGCCGTTTTCCGATCCCACGGCCGACGGCCCGGTCATTCAGGCCGCATCCCAGCGGGCGCTCAAAGCCGGAACCACGCTGCGGGGCGTTCTGGAACTGGTGGCCGAGATTCGCCGGACATCCCAGATTCCCATCGTTCTTTTCGGCTACTTCAATCCGATTTTTGCCTATGGCGCGGAAAAGTTCGCCCAAGCGGCAAAAGACGCGGGGGTGGACGGAATCCTGGTGGTGGATCTGCCGCCGGAGGAGGCGGGTGAACTGAGGATTTTCACGGATGCGGCCGGGATCGATTTCATTGCGCTGGTCGCCCCGACCACCGGCCGCGACCGGTTAAAGACCATTGTGCAAGACGCCACGGGATTTCTGTATTACATTTCCATTACCGGCGTCACCGGCGCCGCGGCGCCAAAAGTTGAAGATATTTCCCGCGAAGTCGGCAAGATCCGCAAAATGACCAAACTGCCGATTGCCGTGGGCTTCGGCATCTCCTGCGCCGATCAGGCAAGGGCCATCGCCCGCATCGCCGACGGCGTTGTCATTGGCAGCGCCGTCGTCCGCCGGATCGATGAAAACCGGGCAAACAGCGATTGTATTCAAACCGTTTGCGCGTATGTCAGAGAAATCAAGGAAGCCCTTTCCTGAGGTTTCTTTTCGCCTGCGGCATCAAAACCTTCTTCAGAAATCACCGGACAAACCATTGATCTGGCTGGATTCACAGGATTTTTCATATTTTAGACAATTTGCTTGACAGCCGTCTTCCGTTTCACTATAACATTAAACCTCAACTTTAATGTTTGGTTCGGCGAATGAAATTGAAAATCGGTGAAATCGCGAAAAGAAGCGGCCTGCGGCCTTCGACCATCCGCTATTATGTCGGGGAGGGGCTTTTGCCCAAGCCCGAAAAAGCGAATGAAAAAATGGCTTACTACGACGAGGCCTGTGTCGATCGCCTGCGCGCGATTCAGGAGCTGAAGGGAAAGCGGTACTTCCCTCTTTACCTCATCAAAAATATTCTGCGCCGGATGGATGAAGGCCTGAATCTGACCGAAGCCGAAACGATCGAAAACGCCGTGTTTAGGTCCGACGGGCGCGCGGAAAACGGACTGCTGAGCCAGGCCGCGTTTCTGGCCGCAACGGGACTTACGGAAAAGGAATTGACGCAGGCCCGGCGTCTGGGCATCCTGATCCCGTTTGCGACAGAAGGGGACAAGCCTCTGTACGACACAGACGATGTCCGCGCGGGAAGGGACGGAATCAAAAAAATGGCCGATCTCGGGATGAAGCTTCAGGAGCTGTCCTTCTGGGTGGAACTGGGGCGGCAAATCGTGGAAAAAGAAATGGCGCTTCGCCGCAAAATGGTTGCCGGAAAATCGACACGGGAAAACATCGCCATCACCGCCGAACTGACGCGGGTCGGGGATTTCTACCGGGACTATATTCTCCGGCGCCTTTTCCAGAAGCAGGTGGAGCAAAACATTCAGAGCAGCCTGAAGACGGCTAAAAAACGAAAAACCGGAAACACCGGGAAAAAATAGGAGGACTTTCATGTACAATACGCAAATCACCAGAATGTTCGGCGTCCAGTATCCCATTATCTGCGGGGCGATGATGTGGCTGTGCAAACCGTCGCTGTGCGCGGCCGTGTGCAATGCCGGCGGCATCGGCAATCTGACCGCGGCCAACTACGAAACGGAGGACGAATTCCGCGCGGCCATCCGGGAAACCCGCAGGCTGACCGACAAGCCTTTCTTCATCGGCATCACGCTGCTGCCGTCGATCCGGATCACGGCCGAGCACCATAAAATGTACGTCAAAGTGTGCGCCGAAGAAAAGGTGGCCGGCATCGAATTTTCCGGCACGCCGCTCGACAAGGTGGCGGGCATGGAAGCCGTTGAACTTTTGAAAAAAGCGGGCGTAAAGCTGTTTCACAAGGTCGGCGCGGTCCGCCACGCTCTGCACGCGGAAAAAATCGGCTTTGACGGCGTTTACGCGGCGGGCATCGAGGAAGGCGGCCATCCGCTCAACGACGATGTCACCACCATGATCCTCACGCCGCGCATGGTCGAATCGGTGAAGATCCCCGTCGTCACGGTCGGCGGCATCGCCAACGGCCGGACGATGGCCGCTGCGCTTACGCTGGGCGCCCAGGGCGTGATGATGGCCAGCCGCTTCATCGCGACGAAGGAATGCGAAGTGCACGACAACATCAAGCAGGAGCTGATCCGCCGCCAGGAATTCGACACGGTGATTTACGGAAAATCCATCGGCCTGCAGGGCCGCGGGTTGAAATCCAAAGTCATTGAAGAAGTACTGGCCATCGAAGCCCGCAACGGCGGCTTTGAAGAGCTGATCCCCCTGCTCGCCGGACAGAAGGTCAAGCAGGCCTGGGAAACCGGCGACGTCGATTACGCGCCTCTGATGGTCGGTCAGTCCATCGGACTCATTTCCGACATCCCCACCTGCGCGGAACTGCTGGAAAGAATGGCGTCCGAAGCCAAAGAACAACTGGCCCGCGCCGGAAAACTTTGCGGAAACGAAGCCCAACAAAATTCATCATATAAGGAGCAACTATGAAAACAAGATTAACAGAAATGGTCGGCATCAAGTATCCCATCGTTCTGTCCGGCATGAGCTGGATCAGCGTTCCCAAAATGGTGGCCGCGGTATCCAACGCCGGAGGGCTGGGCATTCTGGCCACCGGTCCGCTGAACGCCGCGCAGACCCGGGAAGCCATCCGCGAAATCCGGAAACTGACGGATAAACCCTTCGGCGCGAACGCATCGCTGATGTTTCCGGGCGCGGTGGAAAACGCCAAAGTTCTGCTGCAGGAAAAAGTGCCCGTCATCAATTTCGCGCTGGGCAAAGGCGACTGGATTGTGAAGGAAGCGCACAAATACGGCGGCAAGGTTTTCGCGACCGTCGTCAATCTGAAGCACGCCAAACGCGCGCAGGATTTCGGAACGGACGCGGTCATCGCCACCGGTCAGGAAGCGGCGGCGCACGGAGAAGACGTCACCTCGCTGGTGCTGATTCCGCACCTGGCGGAAAATCTGAAAATTCCCGTAATTGCCGCGGGTGGTTTTGCCGACGGCCGGGGCATCGTGGCCGCGCTCGCGCTGGGCGCGGAAGGCGTTGCCATGGGAACGAGACTGATGACGACCAAGGAAAGCCCTCTGCATGAAAACTATAAACGGATGACACAGGAAAAAGACGTTTATGACACGCTGTTTTCCAAGCGCTTTGACGGCATCCTGTGCCGGGTCATGAAAACGGATGCAGCCAAAAAAGCCGTCAAAACCGGATTGAACTGGCCCGCCGCCTTTTTCAATTCCCGGGACATCGCGAAGCAGATGGGCATTCCGTATTTTAAACTTTTTATCGGGGTTCTGCTGTCCGGCTACAAGAATGCCCGGCAGCTCGCCTACATGGCCAACGCGTTCAAAGCCATTCGGGTCGCGACGGAAGACGGAGATTCAAAAACCGGCGTGCTTCCGGTCGGCCAGTCGCAGGGTCTGATTCATGACGTGCCGACCATTGCCGAACTCTTTGAGCGAATCGTGAAAGAGGCAAAAGACGCGCAGGCCAGAGTCAACGCGGCCCTGGAATAAACGGACGCAATCCGAAAACGAGATGGGTCATTCCATCAACGGGAAAGGGGGAAGGACATGTCAATTGAATCGGTACTACAAGAATTGAAGCCGCACCTCGGGAAGGAAGTTTTTGTCTCCGGCTGGAAACAGGTGACGCAGGAGCAGATCCATCAGTTTGCCGACAGCACCGGCGATCACCAGTGGATTCATGTGGACACGGAAAAGGCCGCCGGCGGTCCGTTCGGCCGGACCATCGCGCACGGATTCCTGACGCTTTCACACATTCCTTTTTTCAGCTATCAGGCGCCCTTGAAAATCGAAGGCGCGAAGATGTCCATCAACTACGGCCTCGACAAGGTGCGTTTTCTCAACCCCGTTCCTTCGGGATCGAAAATCCGCGACCGGATCGTCCTTTCCGGACTGGAAGAAAAACCGGGCGACCGCCTTCTGGTGAAGCAGACGCACACGATTGAAATTGAGGGGCAGGAAAAGCCGGCGTGCATCGCGGAAGCGCTGGCCATGGTTTTCTTCTGAGGTCATCCGGCAGGGAGCGGCAGACAACCGTTCCCTGCCCTCGCCTGACAAGAACCCGCGCGCAATCGTCAGGATCGTGAACGGAACGAATCAGGGACGGACGGCGGAAAAGGTCACGATCTTCTGCCCGGCGTCGCGGGAGATCCGGCCTTCGCCTTCCAGGTAGCGAAGATGCGCGATGGCTTCCCCGGTGGCAAACCACTTCTGGGCGATGGGAAAATCCTCCCAGGTCTCGCAGTCGATGTCCCAGGTCATTCCCGCGGCAATTTCATAGGCATTCAGCGTTTTGTTTCCCAGAACCTCCAGAACTTCCTCCGCCCGTTCGCGGTGATGGATTTTCAATGCGTCGATTCTGCTTTTCAGATCCCCCTGAAAATTCCGGTGTCCGGGCAGGACAAGGTCCACCGCCAGATGAGATACTTTATCCAGGCTGGCCATATAATCGGCCAGCGAATTCGTCTCATATGCCCAGGATTCAATATGGGGCGTAATGTCAAACAGAACGTGGTCGCCGGAAAAGAAAATTTTCTGATCCTCCTCATACAGACAGATATGCCCCTGCGTGTGGCCCGGCGTGGCGATGCAGCGCAGACGATAGTTGCCGCATTCGATCACGTCGCCGTCGTCCAGCAGGGTAAAGACCGGCATTTTCTGCGGACTGTATTTGAATCCCGGATGGCTGGCCAGCGCCTTTTGCAGCTCCTCGGCGGGGAAGCCGTTGCGCTCGGCAAAGTCAACAAGCGATTGCCAGCCGTGATCCCCGTCAAAAACCCGCGCATCAATCCGGCTGAAGAAGATCCTGCTGGTTTGGGTCGCCAGCCGCGTCACCAGCCCCGTATGATCGGCGTGCATGTGGGTCAGCATAAAATCGGTCTGCTGTAGATCGATCCCCAGTTCAGCCAGGCCTTTCCGCATCGCTTCGTAGCAGACGGAACGGTTGAAACCCGTGTCGATGATCAGGTTGCGGTCTTTGCCTTTGATGACGTAAGAATTCAGGTCTTTGAGCGGACTGTTCGGCAGCGGCACGGAAATCCGATAAAGTCCTTTTCGGATTTCATCCGCCATGGACAAGCCTCCCTGAATTATGGAAGGACAGCGCAGCGCTTCTGAAAAGCTTTCGGTTCGGCATTCAATCTTCCTCTTTGTCTCCACCCGTCTCTTCCGGATCCGTTTCCGGCGCAAAAAGATCGCCGCTCAGGTCGACGGGATAGAATTCATCCGGCAGCGCGCTGATAATCTTCAGGGGTTTGACGGGAAACCGCGAAAACTGCGAGGAGGGAACCGGCGGCGTCACCGCGCCGGGCAAAGGCTCCGGCCCGGAGGCATCGGGCGTTGCGTCGCCCGTCACAACGGCGCCTTTCGACGCCTCCGCCGATTTTCTTTTTTTGTGGCGGGAACGACGGCGGCCCTTCTTTTTGGGAACCTCTTCGGCTTCGCCGGCTTCCGCATCCGGTTTTTCACCGGCTTCCGCGTCCGGCTCCGTCTTTTCCGCCAGGTTCAGCAGAGGCACTCCCTGCATGACGCTGACTTCCAGGGCCCTCTCCTTCACAGACTGCTGAATTTCGAAATTATCCCAGGCCATGTCCTGTTTTCCTTCGATGATCAGGCAGACGCCGAAGGTCGCCTCCAGCTTCAGGAGTTCGGACCGTTTGTTGTTCAGAATATACAGGGCGATTTCATGCGGCAGACTGACCTTCAGCTCCGAATACGTGCCTTTGACCGCCTCCGATTCGATTTTGCGAAATGCCCCTAATGACGCATACTCCAGAGAGGGGCGCAGACCGCTGCCGGCGCAGTACGGACAGGTGGTGTAGCTGATTTCCTGAATCGTGGACTGCTTTTTCTGACGGGACAGCTCCATCAGGCCGAACTTGGAAATGCGCGAAAGCTGGATTCTGGCGCGATCCATGCTCAGGGCCTTCTTGAAGGCCTTCTCCACCTCGGCAATGTGCTTTTTGTCGATCATGTCGATGAAATCGATGACGATCAGACCGCCCAGGTCGCGCAGCCGAAGCTGGCGCGCAATCTCTTCGCACGCCTCCACGTTGGTCCGGAAAGCGGTTTCCTCAATGTTTCTCTTGTTCGACCCGCGCCCGGAATTGACGTCGATGGTGATCATGGCTTCCGTGGGATTGATGATGATGTAGCCGCCGGACCTGAGCTCCACGCGCTCCTGATAAATCACCCGGATCTGTTCTTCCAGTCCGTAGCGTTCAAAAATCGGAACTTTGTCTTTGTATTGCTTCAGAATCCGCAAATGGCGGGGGGCGACCGCCTTCAGATACGCGCGCATCTTGCGGAAGGTCTCCACCTCGTCCACCCAGATTTCATCAATTTCCAGCGTCAGGTAGTCGCGCAGCGACCGCACGCCGAAATCCGTTTCCTGATACAGCAGGGACGGTTCGGAGGCGTTTTCGGCCTTCTTGATGATTTCCTTCCACAGGCGCATCAGGAACTGGTAGTCGCGCTGGATTTCCTGCTTGGTCCGGTTGATGCCGGCCGTGCGGACGATAAAGCCCATCCCCTCGGGGACCTGGATCTGATCCATCAGCGTCTTGATCTTCTGACGGTCTTCTTCGCTTTCGATCTTCCGGGAGATGCCGCCGCAGAGTTTGTTGGGAAGCAGCACCAGATACCTTCCGGGCAGGGAGATATACGACGTCAGCAGAGCGCCCTTGTTGCCGATCACTTCCCGGACGACCTGGACAATGATTTTCTGGCCGGTCTTGAGAACCGGCCTTCCGCCGGAAGAGCCGTTTTCCGGTTCGGTCAGATATTCGTGGCTGACGTCCCGCAGGGGGAGAAAGCCGTCCTTGACGCCGCCGTAATCCACAAAAGCCGCCTGCAGGCCTCGTTCGACCTTCAGCACCTTGCCCTGGTAAATATTTCCGGTGATCGGCTCGCGCACCGCCATTTGAATATTGAATTCAATCAGCTTGCCTTTTTCGTCAACCGTGGCCATGCGCATCTGTTCCTTGTGCACGGCGTTAACGAGCATTACATGTTTCATAAGAATCCTTTTGGGCCGCGGCCTGCGTCCGCGCCATTCCGGAAGGAATCGATGTCCCGCCGGCGCGCGGACGGCTCGGCGCCGCCCTGTATATTTTTACATAAAGGCGCTCACGTCGCCTTTTCCAATTCGCAGAACTTCAATCCGGTCGTCCACCAGGCTGACGACGCTGGACGGCTCGGGAACAATAATCCCGCCGTCGATAATCAGATCCACCAAGCGTCCGAAATGTTCGTTGATGATCACGGGGTCTCCGAGGTCTTGTCCGTCCAGGGTCTG
Organism: Smithellaceae bacterium; assembly: GCA_035448625.1. Taxonomy (GTDB): domain Bacteria; phylum Desulfobacterota; class Syntrophia; order Syntrophales; family Smithellaceae; genus UBA8904. The sequence goes on from DAOTJI010000021.1 coordinate 36,563, forward strand.
AACGCTGGTGCTGATAATCGGCTGTCCAAGCTCCCGGATCAAAGAAAGACAAATCTGGTTGTCCGGAACCCGAATGCCCGTCGTCGGCCTTTTCGGCAGGATGATCCTGGGAACCAGACGGGACGCCTCCAGAATAAACGTGTAGGGTCC
>DAOTJI010000022.1:0-19927 GCA_035448625.1 Smithellaceae bacterium
GACATCACCGACCGGAAGCGTGCGGAGGCGGAGAAGCAAAGGCTGGAGGAGCGTTTGCGCCGGGCGGAGAAGATGGAGGCGCTGGGGCAACTGGCGGGCGGCGTTGCCCATGATCTGAACAACGTCCTTGGGGTTCTTTCCGGCTATTCCGAACTGCTACTGGCCGAAATTCCCGAAGGGCAGAAAGCCCGGAAACACGTCGAGAAGATATTGCAGTCCACGGCAAAGGGCGCGGCCATCATCCAGGACCTGCTTACCCTGGCCCGGCGGGGCGTCCTGTCCGCGGAAGTCGTTCAAATCAACGAGATCATTTCCGGTTTTACCAAGACCCCGGCGTTTGAGAACATTCGGGACTATCATCCGGGCGTCACCTTCCGGACGGAATGCGATCCGAACCTCCTCAACATCAAAGGCTCTCCCGTCCATTTGGAGAAGACCCTGATGAACCTGGTGTCCAACGCCACGGAAGCCATCAGCGGCGAGGGAGAAGTGATCATCCGGACGGAGAACCGCTATCTGGACAAAGCCGTTGTGGGATACGACCGGGTCAAGGAGGGGGACTATGTCGTTCTGATCGTATCCGACACGGGAGCGGGGATTGCCGACGAGCACCGGGAGAAGATTTTCGAGCCGTTTTACACGAAGAAGGCCATGGGCCGGAGCGGGACGGGTCTGGGGCTGTCGATCGTCTGGGGGACGGTCAAGGATCACAACGGGTACATTGACGTAAAGACGAAGGTCGGCGAGGGGACTTCCTTTACGCTGTATTTTCCGGCCACCCGGGAAGAAACGGGTTTGCCGACGCCCAGGACGCCTCTGGAGCGGTACATGGGCCGGGGGGAGACGGTTCTGGTCGTGGATGACGTTGCCGAGCAGAGGGATGTGGCTTCCGGGCTGCTCCAGAAGCTGGGGTATAAGGTGCACAGTGTTGCCGGCGGGGAGGAGGCCCTGGAGTATCTCAAAAAAACCTCCGCGGACATTCTGATTCTGGACATGATCATGGCGCCGGGGATGGACGGGATGGAGACGTACCAAAAGATTCTCGAAATCAACCCGAAGCAGAAGGCGATTCTGGTGAGCGGCTTCTCGGAAACGGATCGTGTCCGGACGGCGCAAAGGCTCGGGGCCGGAACCTACGTCAAAAAACCCTATGCGATGGAAACGATCGGCCTGGCCATCCGAAAGGAATTGGATCGCGCAGCTGTTTGATGGCTGTTCGGCCTAATGATGATCCTTCCAGGCTTTTCCGGATAACGGGGCCCATCCCTTGGGGTAAAACAGGACATTTCTAAACGAACTGGAACTGCCGAAGAAACCGATTGACATTAAAGATGGTTTTTCTTATACTCCGTCCAAACAAAAACCAGAGAATATATGAACACATCCATACTCAACAGGAAGGACGGGGGTGAAAAATGAAAATTTTAGTCGCGTATGTCGGGGGATTGGACGTCGATCAGGCGGTGCTGGAAGTGGCGAAAAAACATGCCAAGGCCTTTAACGCTTCCCTGTATATCGCCAGTTCCATGGAGCGGGTGTCGGAAAAGGAACGCAGGGATCTGGACAAAGTCGAAAAGCACCTGGCTTATGTCAAGGAAACGATGGATGCCGAAGGGATTGAATGCGAAACGCATATTCTGGTGCGGGGCCTCACCCCCGGAGAAGACATCGTGGAATTCGCAAACGACAAGAAAGTGGATGAAATCATCATCGGCATTGAGAAAAAATCCAAAGTCGGCAAGCTTCTTTTCGGATCCAATGCCCAGTATATTATCCTGCAGTCCGCCTGTCCGGTGGTTTCCGTAAAATAAGAATCTCCCTGTGTAAAAAAGGCTTGCCCCGCGGGGCAAGCCTTTTTTGTCTCTCGTGCAAAACGGGCGGCTACTTCTTGCGCTTCGCCAGCTCTTCCGCCCGCAGTTCTTTGCGCAGAACCTTGCCGACAGTGGATTTCGGGAGCTCTTTGCGGAACTCCACCTCCGAAGGCAGCTTGTAGGTGGCCAGTTTGGTTTTGCCGTATTCAATCATCTCTTCCGCCGTCGCCGTTTCACCCTCTTTCAGAACGATGAACAGCTTGACATTCTCCCCGCGCTTGGCGTCGGGAACGCCGATGGCGCAAGCTTCCATCACCTTGGGATGCTCGTAGTACACTTCGTCCACATCACGGGGATAGATATTGAAACCGCCGCTGATGATCATGTCCTTCTTGCGGTCAACGATATAGAAGTATCCGTCCCGGTCCATCGTGGCGATGTCGCCCGTGTAGCACCAGCCGTCCCGGAGCAGGCCGGCGGTTTCCTCGGGTTTGTTCAGGTAACCCCTGGTCACCTGCGGGCCGCGGATAATGAGTTCACCCGGTTCGCCGATAGGCATATCCGTCTCGCCTTTGTCCAGATCGACGATGCGGCACTCGGTATCCGAAATGGGAAGGCCGATCGACCCGATTTTCCGGACGCCTTCATACGGATTGGTGTGGGTTACCGGCGTGGTTTCCGTCATGCCGAAGCCTTCACAGATGACCGATCCCGCCGTTTTTTCAAAATCATGGATCACTTCCACGGGCAGCGGGGCGCTGCCGGAGAAGAAGCCCTTGAAGCAGGTCATATCGGTCGTTTTCATTTTCGGATGATTCAGCATGCCGATGAACATGGTCGGAACCAGCGCGCCGAAGTTGGGTTTGAATTTGCGGATCGCATCCAGTAGGGGCTCGGGCTGCGGTTTGGGAATCAGGATATCGCCCCATCCCTGGATAATGGAGAAATTCATCGCGCAGGACATGCCGAAGACATGGAAGAAGGGCAGTGCGCCCAGGTTGACGTTGTATGTTCCGGTGAACTTCGGGAACCAGGCTCGAAGCTGCTGCACCTGCTTGCTGATGTTGCCGTGCGTCAGAATGACGCCCTTGGAAACGCCGGTCGTACCGCCCGTGTACTGATACATGGCCGTATCGTCAAAGGTCAGTTTTACCTTGGGCGGGTTGGGTCGGGATTTCGCGATGCAGTCCTTCCATCGAAACACGTCATCGGCCGGTTTGATGGGCTTTGCCGGCAGCAGGCCTTTTTTCTTGCCGACCAGCGGGAAGAGAAGATTGACCGGGAAAGGCAGATAGTCGCCGATGGAGGTGATGATAATCTGCTTCACTTTTGTTTTGGGCCTTAAATCGATCATCCGGTTGGCCAGCAGGTCGATGATGATCATGACTTTGGCCCCGGAATCGTTGAGCTGGTGCTCCAGTTCACGGTCGGAATAGGTGGGGTTGTTCAACACAACAATGCCGCCCAGCCGATGGATGGCATAATAGGCGACGACGGTGGGAATCATGTTGGGCAGAATGATGGCGACGGCATCGCCTTTTTTGATGCCCAAGCCGGCGAGATAAGCGGCGAACCGGTCCACCATGTCCTTCAACTCTTTGTAAGTCATGGTGTAGCCCTGGAAATTCAGCGCCATGCGGTCCGGGTTTTGGGCAGCACTTCTGTCCAGAATGTCGGGCATGCAGATCTCTTCGTATTGAATTTTTTCAGGAACACCCTTGTCGTAAGATTTTAACCACGGTTTCGACGCATACGATACTTCTCCAGCCATTTTAACTTCCCTCCTGTTTGGTGTTAAGACGTTGTGAATGAAGCTACCCATGTCCTGCGGTCCTGATGGCGATAAATCTTCTGCAGTAATCCCTCCTCCGGTCGTATTTTAATGATAAAACCTAAAACGAATGGTGAATAATTGTGTGGCTTCTTATCAATTTTTTTTCGGAAATTCCATAAAATATTCTCGGCCTTTGCGAAAAGATTTTATATCGCATGGTATTTCGAACATTTAGACCTTCATTTTTCGCCGCGTCCTTCATCAATCCCGGTTCGACAGACTCGCCGTGACGCTTTGTTCACTCTTCACGCATTGCTTTCCAAGGATCGCTTGACAGATGCTTCCTCAAAAGCTAATCCTCATCTCAAAGGAGACAACCCATGAAAAAGAAATCCCGTGATCTGGAAAAAACCTATCCGGCGGCCGAATTCGCCGCCAAGCTTCGCCGTCTGGCCGATGCACTCGAACACGGCAAACGATTCATCATCACGATTGCCGGAGAACGCATATCGGTTCCGTCCCGCGCGATTTTTAACGTGGAGCATGAACGGGAAGGGAAAAACGAAGAGATAGAATTCCAAATCAAATGGAGTAACCCAAAATAGTTCCGCCGGCTTCCGGCATTTCCCGACTGGACCGATGATGATTGCCTTTGATCTTCACATCCATACGCGCAGATACTCAGGCTGTTCCTTTATCGAATACGAGGACTTGATCGAACAGGCCGCAAGCGCCGCGCTCTCCGGCTTTGCCCTCACCGAGCACGGCATGCGCTGGCCGGACGAAGAATTCGACCGGCTTCGGAACTTCGCGGCCGAACGGGGCATGCTGCTGATCAACGGCCAGGAAATCAACACCTTCGACGCCTCCCATCGCTCCGAGGGAGAATTTCTGGTCTTCGGACTTTCCCGCAGCCTGACGCGGCCCTGTTCGGCCGACGAATTGGTTCATATCGTGCATGAAGAAGGAGGCATCGTCATTGCCGCGCATCCCTTTAAATTGGCGCGCGGCGGGAAATCCCATTACTACGGGGCGGGAGACCGGGTGTACCGGCTGAAGCTCGACGCCATCGAACTGTGCCACCCGGACCACGGGGAGGCGGCCATGAAAAAAGTTCGCCGAGCGATGGACGCATTGAACATCCCGGGCACGGGGGGAAGCGACGCCCATAAGATCCTTCAGGTCGGTACCTGCGTGACGGTTTTTGAGAATCCGGCGCGAAACGAGGATGAATTTCTGCGCGAGATCCGCGCCGGACGAATCCGGGCGGAAAAAAGAAGCCTCGGAGATTGAGGCTTTCGCGTTTCACCTTTTACCCGGATTTCACATCTTCTCCACCACGTCCCGGATGCGGCCGCTTTCAACCAGCTCCAGAAACTCCTCTCCCAGCGGCTGGGACAGAGCAGCCGCCCTTTTCCAGTTGTCGATTCTCCGGTTGGGATCGTCGATGTACGTGAGGAAATCGTCGCGGTCGGGAATCTTGCCGCCCGGCAGCCGGTCGATAAAACTTTGCGACGGAAAAACCATCACGACATTGCTTACGGTTTGTTCATCCGGCGCGCGCCGCTTGATTTTTTTGTCCAGCCAGCCGGGAATGATCCTTTCTTCATGATGAAAGAAGAGCACGAGGTCGTTTTCCTTTCCGGCAAACTGGTGCGACAAATGGTAATCGATCAGTCCGCCGTCGCGATACACTCCGTCCGGCGCCCCGAAAATATTCTTCACGCCCGCAACGACCAGCGGAATCGCGCCGGAGGCCATCACCGCGTGCTTGAAATTGGTTTCATTGAGCCGCACGTACCGTCCCCGAAAGGAGGGCTGAAAACAGAAAGGAGGCGGCTTGGAGCCGTTGTAGAAGACCACCCTTTCCACAAAGCGGTACAGGTGGCTGCGGCTCACGAAATTCAGCGCGAAGCAGGCCGCCAGTGCGCTTTTCTGCAGCGGGAGCGTTTCGGACGCGACCAGCCCCCGAGAGCGCGCCGTGATCACCGACAGGCGATAGCGTTTGTTGGCCAGGGCAAACGAAAGCGCGTCGTCTTCGATGTACGAACCCATAATCACGGCAAATTTTTCCAGAATCGTTGCGGGGGTATCCTGTCTTGTAAAGCGGGCCGAAATATAGGCGTTCATGAACTGCCGGTAGCAGTCGGCGGCTTGCGGCTGAATCCAGGCGGCAAAGCGCCAGGCGCCGGCGGAGGAACCGATGAGATGCACCGGCCTGGAGCGCCCCAGCAGGCCCTGGGTCAGAAGCGTCTGATCGAAACCGCTCGCGATCAGCCAGCGAGGCCCGACCGCCGCTCCGAAGTAGGCGGAAACCTCGTCAAAACGGAAGCCGCCGTCTCGGATGATTTCGTAAGCTTTTTTTCCGGCCTTGATGCGCAATCGGCTCATGAAAAGTACCCGGGCAAAAATCTTGACACCTGTCTTTTTGTTTTGTACATATCACGCGAGCCGCCGGACAGCCTGTGCACAACCGGGCTTTCCCCGACGGTCCTCTTTGCAGGAGTTGATGCGGCTTTTATCAATATTTACAGAAATTGCAAGGCCTTTTACCGGAATTCAAATCGAGGGACGCCATGGATATTGCCGATTGTGTAAAAAAAATAGCCGTTGATGCGCTTGCGGCATCGCGCCTTCTTTCCCGCTCGCCGGCCGGCGAAAAAAATGCCGCCCTGATCCGCATGGCCGAAGAACTTCTTCTCAACCGGGATCAGATTCTGTCCGGGAACCGGCGGGATGTGGCCGCCGCGCGGGAAAAGGGACTTTCGGCCGCCATGATCGACCGGCTGACCCTTCAGGACGCCACGCTGGAAGCCATGGCCCGGGGGCTTCGGGAAGTCGCGGCCCTGCCCGACCCGGTGGGCAAGGTGACCTCCATGTGGCGCCGTCCCAACGGTCTCACGGTGGGACGAATGAGAATTCCCATAGGCGTTATCGGCATCATTTATGAGTCGCGCCCCAATGTCACGGTGGATGCCTCCGCCTTGTGCCTCAAATCCGGCAACGCGGTCATTCTGCGCGGCGGATCCGAAGCGATCCATTCCAACCTGGCCATTGCGTCCGTCCTGCAGAAGGTGCTCAAGGAAAGCCCGCTTCCGGACCACGCCATCCAGGTTATCCCGTTTACCGACCGGGAGGCGGTTTCGATCCTGCTTGCGCTCGACGAGCAGATTGATCTGATCATTCCGCGGGGCGGCGAAGAGCTGATCCGCGCCGTCGTGGCTCAGTCCAAAATCCCCGTCATCAAGCACTACAAGGGCGTCTGTCACATTTTCGTGGACGCCTCGGCCGACATCGACACGGCCGTGAGAATCTGCGTCAACGCCAAGGCGCAGCGACCGGGCGTCTGCAACGCGATGGAAACCCTGCTGGTGCATGCGGACGTCGCCCAAGCCTTTCTGCCGAAGGCGGCCGAAGCGCTGGAAGAGAAAGGCGTGCGGCTCAAAGGCTGTGAAGCCACCCGAAAGATCTTGAAAAATATTGAAGCGGCAACGGAAGAAGACTGGTACGCGGAATACCTGGATCTGATCCTGGCCGTCCGGGTCGTATCCTCGATCGACGAAGCCATCGCGCACATTGAGCAGTACGGGTCGCTGCATACGGAATCGATTCTCACAAAAGATTACGCGAATGCGCAGCGCTTTTTAAACGAGGTCAATTCCTCCACGGTGCTGGCCAATGCGTCCACCCGCTTTTCCGACGGCTTTGAACTGGGCCTGGGAGCGGAGATCGGCATTTCCACCACCAAGCTGCACGCCTACGGGCCGATGGGACTGGAAGAGCTGACGACCTCCAAGTTTATCATTTACGGCGACGGACAGGTTCGCACATGAAGCTCGGCCTTTTTGGCGGAACATTCAACCCGGTCCATTTCGGACACCTGCGGGCCGCTCTGGAGCTCGCGGAACTTTTGCCGCTGGACCGCGTCGTCTTCATCCCCGCCGCGAGTCCGCCGCACAAGGAAACCGGCGGGATCGCCTCCTTTGAACACCGTCTGCAGATGCTGCGGCTGGCCGTTGCCGATCATGACTCGTTTTCGGTTTCGGACACGGAAAGTCTCCGCCAGGGAAAATCCTATTCCATCGACACCGTGCGCCATTTCCAGGAGGCCGCCAAGGCGGATCTTGAATTGTTTTTCATCACCGGACAGGACGCCTTTGACGCCATCACCACCTGGCACGACTGGAAGAACCTTCTGCGGCTGTGCCGTTTCGCGGTCATGACCCGCCCGGGGTATGAAAAACGCGGGCTCGATCGGATCCTGCCGCCGGATATCGCCCGCCGCTATGCTTACGATGCGACGGAAGATGTTTTTCAGGATTCAGGGGGAGGATCGATTTTATTCCGGCCAACTACGTTTCTGGACATTTCATCATCGGATATCCGGAACAGAATTCATCAGGGCCGATCCGTTCGTTTCCTGACGCCGGAAAGCGTGCTCCGCTACATGGAAGACAAACGGCTTTACCGCTAGGAAGGCCGGAATCTTTTGCAGGCCGTCTCACGGCAGGAAGCCTTTGGGTCCCTGCAGGGTATAAATGTCGAGACAGGCGTCGACCACCTTCGTGTCGTAAAGGGTTCCTCGGTTTTCGGTGATTTCCCGGATGGCCGTGTCCATATCCTTGGCGGGGCGGTAAGGCCGGTGCGAGGAGATGGCTTCCATCACGTCGGCGACGCCGATGATCCGCGCCTCCAGGAGGATTTCCTCTCCCTTTAATCCCTGCGGATAGCCGGAACCGTTCATCCGTTCGTGGTGCTGCAGGATGATCTTCGCAACCGGATACGGAAAGGCAATCGCCTTGAGAATATCATAGGCGTTCTGGCAGTGGGTTTTGACCATCTCCATTTCCAGGGGGCTCAACCGCCCCGGCTTGGTCAGGATCTCCGACGGAACGGAAATTTTCCCGATGTCATGGAGCTGGCCGGCGACCCGAATGGCCTCCACCTGGTCCACGGGCAAAAGCAGCCTCTCCGAGATGATGCAGGCGATTCTGGCCACCTGCTGCTCATGACCGGCCGTGTAGGGGTCTCGGCTTTCCACGATCCGGGACATGGCCAGCACCGTCCCCTCCAGAATCATCCGGATTCTTTCCAGACTGGACTGGAGCTCTTCGAGACTCCGGTTCAGGTGCCGGGTTTTCAGCTGCACTTTTTCTTCCAGGCTTTTGTTGAGTTCCAGGAGCTCGGCATTCTGTTTTTTGACCAGTTCATCCAGCCGCCGGTTCTCGATCATCAATTCCGCCTTGCCCAGCATCTGCCGGATGGTATGAAGGAGCTCCTCCCTGCGCCAGGGTTTGGTCAGATACTGGTGAATCCCCCCTCGGTTGATCGCGTCGATGATCGCATCCGTGTCCGTATAGCCCGTCAGGAGAACCCGCAGGGCGTCGGGACAGATATGGCGGGCCTGCGCGAAAAACTGCACACCCGTCATGCCGGGCATGAGCTGGTCGGAAATAATCAGGGAAACATTCGGCGATGCCTTGAGGAGGGTCAGCGCTTCTTCCGCGGAACCGGCCGTCAGCAAATCATAGCCTTCATCCGCCAGCATCGCGGTCATGATCTCGAGAATGGCTTCCTCGTCATCAATCAGCAGGAGTGTATGCCGGTGGTTTAGCGGCGGCGACAAATCGGGCTGCATGCGCTTTTTCTCCCACAATCCTTGATTTTTTTCCGGCCCGCCATCGGCGCGCCGGCTGCGGATGGTTTATTTATACCCGAAAACCACATCGCGCGCCAAATAAAAAAACGGCTTTCGGGCGCCGGGGCGGTCACATCTCCCCGCGAGGCCGGTCCGGCCTCCCCCGCGCACCGTCGAGAACTTTTCTCAAAAAGGCTCCGGTGAACGATTGTTCGTCTCTAGCCACCTCTTCCACCGTGCCGGAGGCGATGATCCGTCCGCCGCCCGGGCCGCCTTCGGGTCCCAGGTCGATGATATGATCCGCGGACTTGATGATATCCAGATTGTGCTCGATCACCACCATGGTGTTGCCCATGTCCACCAGACGCATCAGCACGTCCAGCAGCTTCTGAATATCCGCAAAGTGCAGGCCGATGGTGGGCTCGTCCAGAATATACAGGGTGTTCCGGTTCACTTTTTTCCCCAACTCCCGTGCCAGTTTGATGCGCTGGGCTTCGCCGCCGGACAGCGTCGTAGCCGGCTGTCCGAGACGGATGTACCCGAGGCCGACATCGGCCAGCAGCTGGAGATGCGAGCGGATGGAGGCGATATTGGAAAAAAAATCCAGTGCCTGTTGCACCGTCAGGTCCAGCACGTCGGCAATGCTTTTATCCTTGTATTTGATGTCCAGCGTGTCCGCGTTGAAGCGTTTGCCCCGGCAGGCGTCGCAGGTGACGTAAACGTCCGGAAGGAAGTGCATTTCGATTTTGATCAATCCGTTTCCTTCGCAGGCTTCACAGCGGCCCCCTTTGACGTTGAAGCTGAAGCGTCCGGGCTTGTATCCGCGGACGCGTGCGTCCGGAAGTCCGGTAAACAGGTCGCGGATAAAGGAAAAAATGCCGGTATAGGTCACGGGATTGGACCGCGGCGTTCGTCCGATCGGCTGCTGATTGATCATAATGACCCGCTCGATGCCCCCCATATCCCGGACGCGCCGGATTCTGCCCATGGAGCCGCTGTGCTGATTCAGGCGGCGCGCCATCACCTTGTAGAGCGTTTCGATCACCATCGTGCTTTTGCCGGAGCCGGAAACACCGGTCACGGCGGTCAGGACGCCCGTCGGAATCCGAATGTCGATGTCCTTCAGGTTGTTTTCCGATGCGCCTTCCAGGACGATATGACGGCCTCTGACCTTCCGCCAGACGGGAAGCCCAATGCATTTCCGGCCGGATAGGTATTGCCCGGTAAGCGACGTTTCGCTTTGCAGCACTTCGGCGGGGCTGCCCTGAAAAATCACCTCACCGCCCTGTACACCGGCGCCCGGTCCCATATCGACGATATGATCGCAGGCCAGCATCATGTCGGCGTCGTGCTCCACCACCAGTACCGTGTTGCCCATGTCGCGCAGCTTCTTGAGCGTATCGATCAGGCGCAGATTGTCTCGCTGGTGCAAGCCCACGGTCGGCTCGTCCAGAACGTACAGAACGCCCATCAGCCCGGAGCCGATTTGCGTGGCCAGCCGGATGCGCTGGCTCTCCCCGCCGGACAGCGTGGAGGTCGATCGCGCCAAATTCAGATAGTCCATGCCGACGTTGAGCAGAAAGGAAAGGCGGTTTTTGATTTCCTTCAAGACGCGTTCGACGATCCGCTCCTCCTGGTCGGTGAGCCGGAGTCCCTCGAAAAAATCGAAGCATTCGCGGATGGACAGAAGGCACAGCTCATAAATGTTTTTTCCGCCCACGGTGACGGCCAGGCTTTCCTTTTTCAGCCTTGCGCCGCCGCAGGCCTCGCAGGGCCGCAGGTCAATATAGCGGGCCAGATCGCTGCGCACGCCGGTGGACGCGGTTTCCCGCCAGCGGCGCTCGAGCTGCCGGATGACGCCCTCAAAGGGCCGTTGGACAAAATAGCGTTTGTCCGGACGGTCCAGGTGAAATTTAATGGATTCGGATCCCGATCCGTACAGCAGAACGTTGCGGATTTTTTCCGGCAGCTTGGAAAAAGGCGTATGGATGTCAAAACCATAATGTCGGGCCAGCGTGTCCAGCAGGTTAAAGTAGTACAGCGAACTGCGGTTGGCCCAGGGAGCGATGGCCCCTTCGCGCAGCGAAAGACCCGGATCAGGCACCACCAGGTCCGGAGCGAAGTGCATCCGCGATCCCAGACCGTTGCATTCGCGGCAGGCGCCGTAGGGATTGTTGAATGAAAACACACGGGGGGCAAGAGGCGGCATGCTGATGCCGCAGTCCGGACAGGCGTATTTTTCGGAATACAGGGTTTCCCGGCCGTCGGCGCGGGCAATGCGGACCAATCCCTCGCTTTTATGTGCGGCAATTTCCAGGGAGTCCCTTAGCCGCTTGCGGATGCCGTCCTTGAGGACCAGGCGGTCGACGATCAGATCGATGTCGTGGCGTTTGGTTTTGGCAAGGACGATATCCTCGGCCAAGTCGCGGACTTCGCCGTCAATGCGGACCCGCGCAAAGCCTTCCTTCTGGAGCTTCTTCAATTCTTTGGCGAACTCGCCCTTCTTACCCCGGACCAGCGGCGACAGAATGCTGAAGCGCTCCCCCTCGGGCAGGTCGAGCACGCTTTGCAGGATGCTGTCGATGGTCTGCGAGTGAATCTCCCGCCCGCAACTGGAGCAGTGGCAGAGGCCGATGCCGGCGAAAAGCAGACGAAAATAATCGTAGATTTCCGTGACCGTGCCCACCGTGGATCGCGGATTGTGGCTGGCCGCCCGCTGTTCGATGGCGATGGCGGGCGAAAGACCTTCGATGGATTCCACGTCCGGCTTGTCCATCTGGCCGATAAACTGGCGAGCGTAGGTCGAAAGCGACTCAACATAGCGGCGCTGGCCCTCGGCGTAGATGGTGTCGAAGGCCAAAGAAGATTTGCCGGAGCCGGAAACGCCGGTGATCACCACCAGCCGCTCGCGGGGAATATCGAGAGAGATTTTTTTGAGATTGTGCTGGGAGGCGCCCTTGATTCTTATGCAATCCATCGCCGTATCCTAAAGCCGGACGTCAATGAAGGATTTTTTGCGGATGCCGTCGATCCATTCGTCATATTTTTTGGCGACTTTTTCATCTTCGATTTTCGATTTGATTTCATCGCGCACCACGGTCAGAGGCTTCAGTCCCGCCCCCTTCTTGTCCACCACCAAGAGCAGGAGAAATCCGGCTTCCGTTTCGATGACATCGCTGACTTCCCCCACAGGCAGGCTGAAGGCCGCCTTTTCGACTTCCGGCATCATGACGCCCCGTTCCACAAAGCCGATGTCGCCGCCTTCGTCCGCGGACGGCCCCCTGGAATAGCGGGCGGCGATCATTTCAAACCGCTCGCCTTTCAGAATGCGCTCCCGCAGCCGGCTTGTCTCGGCCCGGACCTGGTCGCGCGCCGCACGATCCGCTCCCTGGGGCACCGGCAGGAAAATCTGCCGGATATGCACCGCTTCCCGGCCTTCGTAATCCTGACGGTGTTTGTCGTAATACTCGCCGATTTCTTCGTCCGTCACCAGAATTCGGGACTGCACCTCCCGACGGAGAAGACGCATGCGCAGCATCTGTCCCCTGATTTCCTTTTTGACGTTATCCAGCGTATTGCCTTCCTCGGCCAGCCTTTTCAGATAGGCGGACATGGTCATCTGGTTTTTGGCCAGCATGTCCCGGATCACGCCCATGACCTCTTCATCCTTGATGTCCGCGATGCCGACGCCCGGTTTCTTCGCTTCCTGTTCGATCAGGATCTGATCAATCATGCGTTGCAGAAAAACTTCCCGGTTCTTCTGGAGAAACGCTTCCTTGTCCGGACCCTTGTAGTTGGCTTCAATCTGGTCGGCATAGGGCTCGAAAGCCCGGTGAAGATCGGAAAGAGTGATCACTTCTCCGTTGACGACGGCGACAATTCGGTCCGCTATGTCCGCGGCCGCCTGCAAACCGAAGAGCAAAACGGCGAGGATGACGGCACAACCTTTCATAAAAGCCTTCACGTGGTTCCCCCTGTTCAAATCATGATGATGGCGCGTTTGACTCAAGAACGTTCTTTTCCTTTTTTACGACGGCCTTCATCCGCAATGCGTTCAGCCAGGCTCGAAAAGCCGCTTCTTCCTTTTGCGTCCGGAGAAAGTTCAGAATGTCCGCTCGGCATTCCGTAAAGGACCGGGACCGGGCCGGCTGCCGCTCGGTGACCCTGAAGATGTGGTATCCGTAAGCGCTTTGGACGATGGAACTGTTATTGTTGAGCCGCAGAGAAAAGAGCGTCTTATCCAGCGGCTCCGGCATGGTCTCCCGGGCGATCAGCCCCAGGTCCCCTCCGCGAACCGCTTCCGGCCCGATGGAAAACGCTTCGGCCAGCCCGGAAAAATCTTCGCCTTTTTTCAGCCTCTCCTCAACTTCCCTTGCCCGTTCCAGATCGGGTGTGACGATCTGGAACGCACGGACCTTTTCCCCGGATTTGCAAAAACCGGAATTTTCGTGAAAAAAATCCTCTGCTTCGTCGTCCGAAACGCGGATGGACGCACGGACGTCCGCGGCCGTCAACTTCTCGATCAGCATTTCTCTTCTCATCGCTTCGCGCCAGTCTTCATAGCGCACATTTTGTCGGACGAGCAAGTCAAAAAAATTTTCGCCGTAGTCTTTGCGGATTTCAAGAAGCCTCTTTTCCAGCTCCGTTGGGCTGACCGAGAGGCCCAGTTCGCCCGCCCGCTGGAAAATGATTTTTTCCGTAATCAACGCTTCCAGTATTTCCTCTTCCAGGCGCTTGCGTTTGCCGGATTCATCCTGAAGAGCGCGAAGCGAAAACAGTCCCTTGCGGTCGCTGAGCCGCGCCCGGTATTCCTCCAGGTAAATCTTTTCGCCGTTGACCGTCGCAACATGCGGGCGATCTGCTTCCCGGCATCCGCAGGCCCAAACGAAACACAGGGCGCAAAGCATTGCCAGGAGCGCCAGCGGCCTCATTTGCCGAACCGGATTTTGCGCAAACGCCCGCGTCATCATGCGTTGTTTCCCCCTCCCCACGGCCACAGGCGGCCCCGGCAAAACCGGTTTTGCCGCGCCGCAAACCATTTTTATTCATATCCCGATAAAGGCTATTGGGCAAGCATCTTTAGAAGCTCTTCCGCCTGGTCCAGAAGGTCCGGCGCGCCGGCCGGGCGGGCCGGCAGAAACAGCCTGAAATCGGGCGTGAAGCGTAATTCCTTGATTTTCTTCCGGGCCAGCGCGGTGATTCTGGTCGGGTCAATCGGGGAGGATTCGCCGAAGTAAACGTAAAAATACTTTCCGTCGAACCCCATTTTTTTGGCCTTGAGCGGCGCGAGGAGATTGCGGATGCCGATCACGCGCAGCAGATTTTCCGCCGCCTGCGGCAGGGGCCCGTAGCAGTCCGCCAGTTCGGCGCGGAGATCCTGAAGGTCTTCGGGATCCGACGCGAGCGATATTCTTTTGTACAGGACCAGGCGCTGGTGGACGTCCTGCACATAGTCTTCCGGCAGAAAGGCGGAAATCCCCATCTGGATTTCGGGAAGAGCGTCTTCGACCGGCGCGGGAGCGCCCTGAATTTCCCGCACGGTCTGTTCCATCAGTTCGGTGTAAAGCTCATACCCGACGGCCGAAACGTGCCCCGCCTGCGACAGGCCCAGCCAATTGCCGCCCCCGCGGATTTCCAGATCGTTGTAGGCGATGCGGAACCCGGAACCCGGTTCGGAAAACTCTTTGATGGCCTGGAGCCTGCGCAGGGCATCCCGCGAGAGCAGTGCGCCGCGGGGCAAGAGCAGATAGGCCGCGGCCTCTTCACTGCCGCGCCCCACGCGGCCGCGGATCTGGTAAAGCTGGGCCAGCCCGAAGCGGTCCGCGCGGTTGATGAAAATCGTGTTGGCGGAAGGGATGTCGAGCCCCGATCCGATGATCGTCGTGCAGACCAGCACGTCGAATTCGCGCCGGATAAACTGCGCCATGGCTTTTTCAATCTCCGCGGGCTTCATTTGGCCGTGCACCACGCCGACGCGCGCGCGGGGAACCAGCCGCTGCACCAGGTGCGCGATCCCGTAAATGGAGCGCACCCGGTCATGGACAAAAAAAACCTGGCCGCCCCGGGCAAGCTCCGCCTCGACGGCGCCCCGAATAACGTCCTCATCGAATTCCATCACATAGGTTTTGATGGGCTGCCGGTCCTCCGGCGGCGTGTTGATGATCGACAAATCGCGGATGCCGGAAAGCGACAGGTGCAGCGTGCGTGGAATCGGCGTGGCGGAAAGCGCCAGCACATCCACCAGCGTCCGCATTTTCTTCAACTTTTCCTTGTGCGACACGCCGAAGCGCTGTTCCTCGTCGATGATCACCAGCCCCAGGTTTTTGAACGCCACGTCCTTCTGCAGCAGGCGGTGCGTGCCGACCACGATATCGACCCTCCCTTTGAGAAGATCCGCCAGCGTTTTTTTGATTTCGGCCGGACTCCGGAAGCGGTTCAGCGCTTCCACGCGAATGGGGAAATCCGCCAGCCGTCGGGAAAACGTCGTGAAGTGTTGCTCGGCCAGAATGGTGGTCGGAGCCAGGAGCGCCGTCTGTTTGCCGTCCATCGCCGTCCGGAACGCCGCGCGCAGCGCGACTTCCGTTTTGCCGAACCCCGCGTCGCCGCAAACCAGACGGTCCATCGGTTTGATGTCGTCCATGTCGGCGTGAATGTCTTCAATGGCCCTCGCCTGATCGGGGGTTTCCTCATACTCAAACGTCGAACAAAATTCTTCATAGACGCGGTCGGGAGGCGTGAAGGGCTTTCTCTCCATCGCCTCGCGCGCGGCATAAATCGCCACCAGCTCCAGGGCCACATCGCGGATCGACTTTTTGACCTTTTCCTTGACCGCATCCCAGGAGGCCCCGCCCATCTTTTCGATTTTCGGCGTGCTGCCTTCCGGTCCCAGGTAGCGCTGAATCTTCTCCAGTGCATTCACGGGCAGATAGAGTTTGTCGCCGTCCAAATACTCGATGACCAGAAAATCATTTTCCACAGCACCCACGGCGATTTTTTGCAGTCCGCGGTACAGCCCGATGCCGAAATCCCGATGAACGACAAAATCGCCTTCTTTCAGATCGCCGAAAGATTTTAAAAAATAGCCTTCACGCCGCGGGCGGAGGCGGCGGCGGGGCGTCTTTTTGACAAAAATATCTTCTTCGCTCCAGAACGCCAGACGGGGGCTCTCCAGCATGAAGCTGCCGGATATTTTTCCTTCCCGCAAATACAGGGCGGCCCCGTCACCGGAATTCAGGACGGTTTCCAACAGGGGGCTGTCCGCCGACAGCATCCGCGCGGGCAGGCCATACTCCGCCAGCAGGTGCCGGATGCGGGCCGTATCTTCCGGCGTGGGGGACATCAGGAACACCGGCATGTTCTGCGCCAGCCGGTCTTGAATTTTTTCCGCCGCACGGCCGAGGGGAGACTCCTCCTTCCCTTCGGCGCCCGGAGAGCTGCCGACGGGAGCATCCGGCCGGGAATCGAAACTCACCACCGGGGCGGAGCTGCCCGGACCGTCCAGCGCCAGACCGGAGAGCCATACCTGTTGAAACCTGTTCATTCGTCCACGGAGCATCTCTTCGTCCAGATACCGGCCGGCGCGCTCCAGATAAAACCTGCCGGCCGCTTTCGCCTTGTACAGAAGCTTGTCGATGCCGGCCGAAACGTTTTGATGCGCCTGCTCCACGGCCAGCGGATCGTCGATCACCACGAGCGAGTTCGGCGGCAGGTAGTCGAAAATGTTCGAAAGCTTCCGCAGGCCGAAGCCCGCCGGGTCGCCGTAGTCCTCGTAAAACAGGGGCAGGAAAATCGGATTGAGAGACGTCGCGGATTGATCCCGAAGCGTTTCCGAAAGACGGCTGCGCAAATCGCGCGGCAGGTCCAGATCGTCTGCGCGGCGCTTGACATTGCGCACGGCGCGGTTGAGCCTTTCTTCGTCGAGAAGAATTTCACCGGCCGGACCCAGAACGAACGCATCCACGGACGCGCCCGAGCGCTGGGACGCGGCGTCAAAGCGCCGGATGGATTCGATCTCGTCGCCCGCCATCTCCAGGCGCAGGGGATCCGGCGAACCGGGCGGGAAAACATCCAGAATATTGCCGCGCAGACTGAACTCGCCGGGATTTTCCACGAGCGATACCCGCTGATAGCCGCCCGCCGCGAGCATTTCCGGGAATTCCTCCATCAGCAGCACATCGCCCGTGGAAAGTATTTTCAGATACTGCTGAAACTCGGCGTACGGCATAATTTTCTGCAGGCAGGCTGCGAGAGAGGTGACGATCACCTTGCGGCTGTCCACTTGTAATTGCGTGAGTACGCTCAAACGGGCCACTTCTTCTTCCCGCTGAAGGGCGAACATGTCGATGGAAAGAAAATCGAGGGGCGGATAGTGCAGCACGGCCCCTTCCCCCAAAAACAGTTTCAGATCACGGGCAAAGGCGGCAGATTCCTTCGCCGTGGGGCACAGGACAACCAGCGGCGCTTCCAGCCGTTTGAACAACAGCGCGGTCAGAAACGGGCGCGCCGGGGGAACCAACCCCCGGGCGTCCGTGAACTGCGCGCCCTTTGCGATCCTCTCCAGCAGCTCCCGCACAGGCGGGGCATCGCGAACCATTTTTTTATCGACGATTTTTCTCACGGAATGTCATCCAGGCGAATCGAGCAGTCGGTCAGGAAACGGCCAGCATCCTATCCAGGGCTTTTTTCGCGGCCACGCTCACTTGGCGGGGAACCGTGATCACCGGCTGCATCATCGTGAGCGACCGCTCGATATCGTCCAGCGATATTTTCTTCATGTCTTCGCAGAAAAGCGCGTCCGAAGCGGGAATAAAGGTTTTCTCCGGATTTTCCTTGATCAGTTGCGTCAAAATGCCTTTTTCCGTTCCAATGATGATTTCCCCGGCTTTTGTGTCTCGTGCAAATTGGAGAATGGCCGACGTGGACCCCACGAAATCGGCCAGGGCCAGCACTTCCGGACGGCACTCCGGGTGTGCGGCGAACACCGCCCGCGGATGCTCCCGCCTGCGGGCCGCAACATCTTCCCCCGTCAGCGCCTGGTGAATCGGGCAGCAGCCCTCCCATGCGATAATCTCCCGGCCCGTGGCGGCCGCAGCGTGGCGGGCCAGATTGCCGTCGGGCAGCATCACCACTTTTTTCGCTGGCGGCAGGGTTTGAATGATCTTCAGCGCATTGGATGAAGTGCAGCAGATGTCGCTTTCGGCCTTCACTTCCGCCGTGGAGTTGATATACGTCACGAATACGGCGTCCGGGTGAGTCTGCCTCATTTTTCTCACCGCGTCCGGACCGGCCATGTCCGCCAGAGGGCAGCCGGCGTCCAGGCGAGGCAGCAGAACGGTTTTTTCGGGGGAAAGCATTGCCGCGCTCTGTGCCATGAAGTGCACGCCGGCAAAAACGATCACCCTGGCGTCGGAACTTGCCGCCTTCTGGGCCAGCGCCAGGGAATCCCCCAGCACGTCGGAGATTTCCTGAATCTCGGGCCGGGCGTAGTAATGGACGAGTAAAATGCCCTGTTTTTCGGCCAGCAACGCTCGAATTTTTATCTGCCGCTGGTTCATCCCTTTTTCCTTCCATTTTACCGAACTACTCCCTAGCGCAAATGTTCATATACTTCAATAGGCAATGGAGAAGAGAATGTTGTTCAAACGCACGCGCCTGTATTTCGCCCGCCGCCAAAACTCCGTTGACACGCAATGATTTTCTTAATATGATGCCGTTCAAATCAGGATGAAAGTCACGCCGCAGAAGCAAGCCAACCTAATGATGTACGGGAGGAACAGAGGATGAGCAGAAGAAAAGGGTATGCATCGGGGGTAACCGGTATTATCGCATGTTTGTTTTGCGTAATTTTTTTGACGGCGTGGGGAGGCCCGGCCTACGGCAATGGAAGAGATGCGTCGCCGCAGTCTAAAACCGTGCTGGAAATCACCTATGACAACATGGCCAAACAGACGGTCCCTCTGGATCAGGCGTCGGGCAACATCCAAAGCATGGTGTTCAAAGGCGGACAGAGCCAGGGGGCCTCGACCGGCCAGGCGCCGCTGACGCCCGGCTGGGACATCTTCAATCAGCCGCTGTCGTTTGGACAGGTCAACTGGTCGGTTTTGAGCGGCCGGACGACAAATAACATGGAGGTGGTTGTCCATCTTTCCGGAGCGATCCCGAACCATGAATTTACGGTGGGGGTCCACCTGTTCAACCCATCGAACCCCATGGCCCGTCCCGACGTTTCCGGTTTCGGAGGGTGGCCGGTAGGCGGGGAGGGAGTCGTTGGAAGGGACGGGAAAAGCGCTTTTGTCATCGCCTATGATTTTGGCGGACTGAAAACCAATGCCGGCGGAGACGGCTTTGCCCGCTTTAACCTTTCCGTTCCTCCGGGAACTTATTCTCTGCAATATACCCTGAGGATCGGCGCCGTAAATACCTGCCGCACCAATCAGGGGATCACGCATGGCTGTTCCGTTGTTTATCGCACGGGAAGCAAACTGGGTGAAAAGCTGGAAACCATAACCATCGGCCATTAACGGCAGATTTCATCCTTGTTGTTCAGGCCGGGCATGACCTTCCCGCTGCCCGGCCTGTCGTTTCCCGGCATCGTTCGTTATGATTCGACAGGGCCTTTTTTGAGTTTATCGAAAAGGGCGCCATGGCGCCGCTCGCTTTTCACTCACGACTCCTTGCTCATCATTTCTTTTTACCATCCACCAT
>DAOTJI010000022.1:20027-36235 GCA_035448625.1 Smithellaceae bacterium
CGCTCGCTTTTCACTCACGACTCCTTGCTCATCATTTCTTTTTACCATCCACCATTCTTTTCACTTTCCGCTCATCGCTGGTTGAGCCGGGTCCCCTGACGTATCGTCCGGACCTCTTCCGTTCACCCTCGCTTTTTGATTGACAACCCGGCCGTCTTTGATAAGGTGTGCTACTGAAAAACGGCTGGAGAAACAAAATGATTTCCGTAGAACAAGCGCTGCATACCGTCCTGGCCGCCTGCCGTCCCCTGGGCCTGGAAAAGGTCGACCTTCTGCAAGCGGCAGGCCGCGTGATCGGTGAGGACGTCTTTGCGCCCCGAGACATCCCTTCCGCCGCCAACTCCGCCATGGACGGCTATGCCGTGCGGTCCGGCGACACGAAAGGCGCGCACGCCTTAAAGCCCGTCGAGCTCAAGGTGGTTGAAACGATCGCCGCAGGGAGCCTTCCCCGAAGAACGGTTCTGGCCGGACAGGCGGCGCGAATCATGACCGGCGCGATAGTCCCCAAAGGCGCGGACGCCGTCATCCGCCGGGAGGACACCCAAGAAAATGGCAAAACGGTGCTGATTAACATCGCCGCACCCCCGGGTCTGGACATCCGGTTCCCGGGCGAGGATGTACACCGCGGGGAGAAGGTCATTACGGCGGGCAGCGTCTTGCGTCCGGGGCATGTCGGTATGCTGGCCGCCCTGGGAAAAGCGTTTGTCTCGGTTTACCAGAGGCCGCGCGTGGCGATCCTGTCCACCGGCGACGAACTCGTGGACATCGAAACCGATCCGCCGCCCGGCAAAATCGTCAACTCCAATACCTATTCGCTGGCCGCCCAGGTTCTTTCCTGCGGAGGCGTTCCGGTTCTTTTGGGCATCGGCGGCGACAACAAGGAAGATCTGGTCAAAAAATTCCAGGCGGCGCGGCGGGCGGATGTCATCCTGTCTTCCGGCGGCGTCTCGGTCGGCGATTTCGATTTCGTCAAAGACGTGATGGGCGATATCGGCAACGCCATGCACTTCTGGCAGGTGGCCATGCGGCCCGGGAAACCGCTGGCTTTCGGCTCCATCGACGGCGTTCCCCTCTTCGGTCTGCCCGGCAATCCCGTATCGGTTATGGTTTCCTTTGAGCAGTTCGTCCGCCCCTTCCTGCTCGGCATGCAGGGGCATACCCGGATTTTTCGCCCGACGCTGACCGCCGTCAGCGTCCAGGAAATAAAAAAGAGCGCCGGCGTCAAAAATTTTCTCCGGGCAGTTGTTGAAAGAGAAAAAAACCGCTATACTGCGCGCATCACGGGCGAGCAGGGATCCGGCATTCTGAAGTCCATGGTGGAAGCCAATGCCTTCATTGTTTTGCACGAAAACGTCTCCCGGGTGAAGAAGGGAGAAAACGTGGTGGTTCAACTGCTTGAGGAAACGCCGTCCGGGGCGGATGTTCCCGTCTGAACCAGGCGCCCGATCCCGGAGCAGGAATAAAGAAAGGGTAAAAGAAAGGATTCATTATGCGTAAATTAATGGTTGCAGTCTGTGTCGCCCTGATTGCCGTCTGGGGGTGTTCGCCCGAAGCGCCGAAAACGGAAGACCAGAAAACCCTCTACGCGCTGGGGGTTCATCTCAGCAAGCAGCTGTCCGTGTTTGAGCTGACGCCCGAAGAGCTGAAGTATGTTCAGTTGGGAATGTCCGAGGCAGCCGGCGGCAAGAAGCTGGCGGCGGAACCGGAAGCCTACATGCAGAAACTGGGTGAACTGGCCCAGGCCCGCATGCAGAAAACCACGGAAAAGCAGAAAGCGCTGGCCAAGCCCTTCCTGGAAAAAGCCGCGAAGGAAGCCGGCGTGAAGAAAACCGCCTCCGGATTGATCTACAAGGAAATCAAGGCGGGCACAGGCGTTCAGGCCAAGGCTACAGACATGGTCAAAGTCCACTATGTGGGCACGCTGATCGACGGCAAGGAATTCGACAGTTCCGTCAAGCGCGGCCAGCCCGCGGAACTGCCTTTAAGTCAGGTGTTCCCCTGCTGGACGGAGGGCGTCAGCATGATGAAGGTAGGCGGCAAATCCAGGCTGATCTGCCCCTCGGAGATTGCCTACGGCGACCGGGGCCGTCCCCCCGTAATTCCCGGCGGAGCGACGCTGATCTTTGAAGTGGAGCTTCTGGACGTGAAAGACGCCAAATCCGCCCAAATGCCGTCTTCGCCCTCCGCAAAGCCGAAGACAAAATAACCGCGGCCCGCAAGCGCGGTCGTTGATTCAGAAGGACCGGAAAGGGGGTGGCGCTGCGCCTCCCCCTTTCCGGGTCTTGCGGCCGCTTTCCTCTTCAATGGCCGGAATGAAAGGGGATGCAGATGAAAAAAGAATGCTTTCATCTTCTGCGCCGGGTCCCGTTTCTCGCCGTGATTTTTATCGCGGCCTTCCTCACGATTCCAGCCTGTCCTTCATGGGCCGAACCGGCAACACAGGCATCGGAGGACAACAACACGCCCCATCTGCGCAGTCTTGCCATCGCCAATGAGGTCCGGCTGGACGACTTCGATCAACTTCTCGAAAAACGCATGATCCGGGTTCTGGTTCCGCAGAGCCGCACTCTTTACTGGATCGTCAGCGGAAAAGAACAGGGGTTGATCGGCGACACCGTCCGGGAATTTGAGCGCTATCTCAACAAAAAATACGCCGGAAAGCTGAAAAAACGTCCGCTGACCGTCGTGATCATTCCCCGCACCCGGGACCTTCTCCTCGGTGATGTGGCAGGCGGGCTCGGCGATATTGCCGCGGGCGACATCACCGTGACGGAGGAGCGCCTGAAGATCGTGGACTTTGCCGCGCCGACCGATCGGCCCGGCGTGTCGGAAATCCTGGTGGCGGCTCCGTCGTCTCCCGCCGTGGGCACCCTCGACGATCTGGCCGGAAAGACCGTTCACGTGCGCAAAGCCTCCAGTTATTACGAAAGTCTGACCCTTTTGAATGAGCGCCTGATCCGGGAGCGCAAAAAACCCGTCCGCATCATCCTGGTCCCGGATGCCCTGGAGGACGAAGACCTGCTGGAAATGCTTCAGGCGAAAATATTCGAATTCATCGTCGCAGACGACTGGGTGGCGAAGCTGTGGGCGGAAGTGCTGACCGGCATCACCGTCCGGGAAGACATCGTGATCCGCAGCAAAGGCCGGATCGGCTGGGCCATCCGCAAGAACAGCCCGCAGCTGAAATCGGAAATCATGGATTTCTACCGCAACGTCATAAAAAAACGCGGCTTGATCGAAGACCGAATTCGGCAGTACCACCGGAATATCGAAAAGATCAAAGACCCGACCGGCACGGGGGAATGGAAACGGTTTGAACAAACCTTGAACCTGTTCAGGAAATACGGCAACCGGTACCAATTTGATCCGCTGATGCTGGCCGCCCAGGGCTTCCAGGAATCCCGGCTGGACCAGAGCAAACGCAGCCGCGTCGGCGCGATCGGCATCATGCAGATTATGCCGAAAACCGGCCGGTTGCTGAAGGTGGGAGACATCCGGATCACCGAGCCCAATATTCACGCCGGCGCCAAGTATCTGGACCTGCTCATGACCAACTACTTTTCGGATGCCTGCTTCAGCGATCAGGATCGATCGCTTTTTGCTTTTGCCAGCTACAACGCGGGACCGGGAAAAATCTCAAGAATGCGGATGCTGGCGAAACAGCGCGGCCTGGACCCGAACCGGTGGTTCAACCACGTGGAGCTGGTCACTGCCGAAAAAGTAGGCTTCGAGACCACCACCTACGTCCGGAACATTTACAAATATTACGTGGCCTACAAGCTGACGATTCGGAGCATGGAGGAAAAACAAAAAATCCTTGAGCAGGCCGTTGCGGATCCCTCCCGCAAACCATGACGATACCGGCTCAACAACGGATGGAACAGACGGCCAGTCCGGCCCGGGCCGTTTCCTTGTACCGCTCCGACATATCCCGGCCCGTCTCCAGCATCGCTTCCACCACGGCGTCGAAGTCGATCTTCTGGCGGGTCGGATCCCCCGCGGATGCGAGAAGATAGGCATTGTAGGCGTGAATCGCGCCGACAGCGTTGCGTTCAATGCAGGGAATCTGAACATAACCGCCGATGGGGTCGCAGGTCAGTCCCAGATGATGCTCCAGGGCGATTTCCGCGGCATTTTCAATGACGGCCATCTGGCAGCCCCGCAGATGCGCGATCATGGCGGCCGCCATGGACGAAGCGACGCCGACTTCCCCCTGGCAGCCGACTTCGGCTCCGGAGATGCTGGCGTTGTGGCGGGCAATGCCGCCGATGGCCGAGGCGACGAGAAGCCCCTCGCGAATCAGCTCCCGGGAAATCCCCAGATGTTTCAACGCAAAGTAAATAATTCCGGGAATGATTCCGGACGAACCGGACGTCGGCGCCGTCACGACCCGGTGACCCGCCGCGTTTTCCTCCGAGGCGGCCAGCGCATAGGCGTTGAGCAAAATGATGAATCGCTCCGGCGAATCGGGCATCGTTTGCGCCCGATGCAGAAGAACCGGCGCTTTGCGGGCCAGACCGATGGATCCGGGCAGAATGGCGTCCGTGGCCAGACCGCGCTCGACGGCGCTTATCATCGCGGCGATGATTGCATCCAGTTCCGTATCCACCTGGCTGGCGTCCAGACCGGAAACCACCTTCTCGTTGCGCCGCAGGAGTTCGACGAGGCCAATGTTCAGACGGTCCATCTGAGCGCGAAGCTGGTGCATGCTGGCGTAGGGAACCGGCGGAATCGGACGCGGACGCTCCGCCTCTCCCTTGCAGAGAATGAAGCCCCCTCCGACGGAGTAGTATTCCTGCTCCAGGAGAATGCCCTTTCCCGCTTTGAGCCGGAGAACCATGGTATTGGGGTGCGGTAGATCTACGGGGGTTGTGTCGAAATGAATGTCGCCCGCGCGGAAAGGAATCTCCTTTTTGCCGGCGCAGAAGGTATAAACCATTTTCGAATCCGTGCCAAGCGGGTCGAAGGCGTCCGGATCGACGGTCTTCGGATTCCATCCCAGCAGGCCGGCAATTACGGAGCGATCCGTCCCGTGTCCTTTTCCCGTGGTGGCGAGCGACCCGTACAGGGATACCTCGATGGCCGTCGCCTTTTCCAAAGCGGCTTTTTTCAGTCCGGCGCAGGCCTGCCGGAAGCAGCCGGCCGCCTTCATGGGCCCCAGCGTGTGAGAGCTGGAAGGACCCGGACCGATTTTGAAGATATCGAATGCCGATGTCGCAATCACGTTCATGAGGAAGGCCTTTCCTGGCGGCCGATCAGCCATTTCTTCTGCAGCTCTTCCATATGGCCGCTTTTGATCAATTTGTCCAGCGCACGATCGATCTCACGGCCAAGCCTTGCGTTTTCTTTCCGGTAGGCAATGGCATATTGCTCCTGCTCACCCAGCGGAATGGATCGCCCTTTGGCGAGCCCCCGGGCCAGCCACTCGTCGATGATGGGCTTGTCGAAGACGACGGCATCCAGCGCGCCTTCGTTGAAAAGCTCCAGCAGATCGGAGGAAACGTCGAGCCTGAGCAGGCGATAGCCGGAAAGCTGTTTCATGTAGGCATCGCCGGTCGAACGATCCTTGACGCCGATCTCCTTTCCCCGCAAATCCTCCAGCGCGGCGGCCGGGCTCTCCGGGCGCACCAGCAGGGCCAGCGTCCCCTGACGATAGCTTCGGGAGAAAGCCGCCCGCCGGCTGCGCTCCGGGGTCACCGTCAGTTCGCCGACGGCGACATCGACCAGATCCTTTTCCAGGGCCAGGGGAATATGCTCGAGCGCTGTGGGGCGGAAGGCGATCCGATACCCCATCTCCCCGGCGACCGCGTGAATCGTATCGATGCTAAGCCCCGCCGGCTTGCCCGTTTCGTCCTCAAAGGCAATGGGCGGATTGGAGATTTCAACGGCAACCCGCAGCACCGGCCGGGTGTCGATAAACTTCGGGGTGATCAGCAAAACGGCAAGGATAAGCGCCGTCCCTCCCAGAACGAAATATTTTTTGCTGACCGCAAAGCCTTCGAAGCGGGGGAGCCCTCGGGTCATGCCGTACAGGACCGGGATTCCGGCCAGTGTCAGGACCAGCGAAACCGCGGCATTCACGGGCTGGCTCAGGACCATGCCGTACATGATGTAGAGGGCGCCGCCGATGGCGACAAGCGGCGTCACGGGATAAAAGGGCACCTTATAGCTACGGACCGCGTCGGGAAATCGCTTCCGGGCAATAAACACGGCGGCGAAGGTCATCATGTAGAAAATCCAGATCGCAAACATGGCCATGTCGGTCAGGCGGTCGGCGTCGAGCATTCGAAGATAGATGAAGGACAGGAGCACCAGGAGAATGCCGGCGTTCACGGGCGTCTTGCTGTCCGGTTCGATCCGGCTCAGGGCGCCCGAGCCGGGGAGCTGATTGCGTTCGGCCATCGTTAACACGATGCGCGAGAGGGTCATCACGTAGCCGTTGAGTCCGCCGACAATCGACACCATGATGCCCACGGAAATCAGATTGCCGCCGTAGAGTCCGAAAAGCTTCTGGGCGGCAATCGCGGAGGCGTCATGACCCAGGGCGACCATCTCGGAAGGCGAAAGAACCTTGAGCAGGGCGACATTGATGACGATGTACACGACGGACAGAAAGATCAGCCCGCCGACGACGGCCCGCGGCAGGATTTTGCCGGGATTCTTCATTTCCCCCGCCACCGACGCCACCTGCGCCCAGCCATCGTAGGCAAAGAGGGTGGCGATGACGGCGACGGAGAAGGTCGCGGACGCGGTGACTCCGGTCGAGAGGTTCAGCACATGGCCGTTGCCTTTCCAGAGGCCGAAAACGGCAAGCAGAACGATGGGGATCAGCTTGCAGAATGTCGCAAGCACCTGCAGGTAGCCCGCCTGTTTGACGCCGACGCTGTTGACGAAAAGGACAAATGCCATCACGGCCAGACCGATGACGGGAAGGTAGTGGTCCGGGATTCCAAACAGGAGGCAGAAAACGGAGCTGAAATAACCGGCCAGCGCGCCGATCGTCGCCGGCCCGAAGATGAAGGTCAGCATCCAGCCGTACAGATAGGCGACTTTGGGGCCGTAGATCTCTTCCAGGTAAACATAGACGCCGCCCGTGCGGGGATACAGAACCCCCAGCTCGCAAAGCGTTAGGCCTCCGGCCATGCTGAATATCGCGCCGATCACCCAGGCGGCCAGCGCCCACGTGGAATCCCCCGCCGCGGCCATGACCGCGGGCGGCTTCATGAAAGCGCCGGCGCCCAGCACCATTCCGACCACGATGGCGAGAGCGCTCACCAGTCCAATGTCTTTTTTCAGTTCGGCCGGCCTGTTCGTTTGATCATTCGACATGAAGTTCTCCTGAGGATCCTGTATCGGCGCCTGTTGCACGACGCAGCCATAGCTGCCTGTTTTCCCGGACCCGCCGCAACCGCTACGGTTTGCCCGCATCCACTTCGCGAACCGTCCGGGCCATCTGGCTGCTCAACTGCTCCAGCGCCCGGCTGTGCGCCGCGACCAGCTCCGCGTAGCCGTCTGCGCGAACCGTCTCGGTAATCTTCGTGTGGCCGCTCCCGGTTTTTCCATCCTTTGTCGAACGGACGGTCCAACGGGCATCCACGACGGCCGCTTTGCCCGGCAGCGAGTCAAAGCGTAGAAGGTCGATCATGATCCGGTAGGATGCCTCCGACGACCCCGATTGCGGGAAAACCGAAACGTCCTGCACGCCGAGCATCAGGGAAAGATTTTCGACGAGCACCCGGGGAATCGCTTCCTTCAGCGGCGCGGCCCACCGGTCGTATTCGGCGATCAAAACCTGATTCGGACCGGTCTGCAACACGATCTGCGGCCGGTCAACGGCGGCGGGAATCCAAACGGGGCCCACCGACAGGGAATAGCCGGCCTTCTGGGCCGCGGGAGGCGATGCCGAGGGACTGAGCGTGTAGAACCGCGTCGCCGGAACGGAAGCGCAGCCGGTCAGAATCCCGGCCAGCAAGCAAAAGATGAGAACGGATTTTTGGTTCATTGGGGAACCTCCTGAGCCTTGCCGCGGATAAGGGCGTTGGGATTGCGTTCCAGATAGTCCATCAATTCATTGATCGAACGCGCCGCGCGGGAAACATCCTGCAGTGCCGCCCGCAGTTCCTGCTGCGTCGGCGAATCTTTCCCGACCAGCGTTTGATCCGCGTCTTTCAGCACGCGATCGGCCGTCGAGAGGGCCTTGCGCAGATCTTCCAGGGTCGCCTGCACGGCCGGCAGGGTATCCCGGTCGATACGGTTCATCACCTGATCCGCGTCTTTCAGCGTCTGGTTGAGGGTTTCCAGCATGTTCTTGACATCCTTCCCGATGGCCTCCAGCGGCATCCTGTCGATTTTGGCAATGATGCTGCTCACACGGGTTTCCAGATCTTCCAGCGAACTGGACATGACGGGCAATTCATACGGCGGCTTGCTCCAATCGATTTTCTTGACCGGAGGGGCGTTCGGAAAGCGGTCGATGGCAATGTACAACTGACCCATGACGAGGTTTCCGACACGCAAACGCGCGCGGTAGCCCCGGTTCACCATCCGCTGGACGAAGGTGCGACGGCCCTGCTCATCCAGGGGCTTGACGGCTGAGCCGGGAGACGTTTTCATGTATTCCGTGAAACGGGACGGATATATCACAAGGTCCACCCGCGACCGGATATCGCTCTTGGCCGGATCGTATTCAAAACTGACGTCGGTGACCTCGCCCACCGGCAGACCGGCAACGGTCACGGGGGCCCCGACGGCAAGGCCGCGCACCGATTCCTTGAAGTAAAGAACATAGGGGGTCACGATCTCCTCATACCGGCTTTCCGCGGCGTTCCGGTTGCTGTACAGCGTGAAGACGGTGCCTTCCTCCGCCGGCCGACCGTCGGCGTCCACCGTCATCGGTTGTTCAAAGGCGATGCCGCCGATCAGCAACGAAAGCAGCGACTGCATTTGGAGCGACAGTCCGCCGGAACCCATCGAAACCTCGAGACCGCCGGCCTGCCAGAAGCGCGTCTGAGGGGTGACCTGACGGTCATAAGGGGCGTTCACGAAAACCCGGATCTCAACCGACTTGCCGTCTTTCGACAGATCGAAACCGACGACCTGTCCTACATTCACCTGCCGGCAATACAGGGGGGATCCGATTCCGATGGATCCAAGCGTATCCGAGCGAAGAACAAACTGACGACCGGGCTTATCGATGGAAATGGCGGGTGGCATGTCCAACGCAACAAACTCGTGTCTCGGGCGCCGGGATTTTCCGGCTCCCAGACCGATGTGATTGCCGGACAAGAGCGTGCTGATGCCGCTGACGCCGCTCAGCGTAACGCGCGGCAGTTCAATCCAGAAGGTGGCGTCTTCGACAATCAGGCCCGCCGCGCTCTTGTCGATTTTGGCCGTCACCACGACTTTTGTAAAATCTTTTGAAAGTTTCACGCTCTGCACCAGGCCGATCTTAACGTCCTTGTACCGGACAAACGTCTTTCCCGCCTCGATCCCCTCCGCCGTTTTAAAAACGATGGTGATGGTCGGACCTTCATGGAGAATTTTCTGCACGGCGATACCGACGCCGATAAGCGCCGCCAGAACGGGAATAATCCAGACCGCGGAAAACCGCATTCGCTTTTTCGGCACGGTCGTGGACCGTGGAAGGTTGTACAGATCCGCCGGATCAGTCATGATTGTTCTCCTTTTCTCCAGGGGAATCCCATATCAAACGGGGGTCAAACTGCTCGGCCGCAAACATGGTCAGCACGACGACGGCCGCGAAAAAGACGACGCCGGCACCCGGTTCCACGGACATGAGCGGCTGGAGTTGGACGAGTGCGACGACGAACGTTACGACGAATACGTCCAGCATCGACCAGCGGCCGATGATTTCAACAAACCGATAGATCCGGATGCGTTCCCGCCGGCTTTCCGGCTTGCCAAACTGAATGGTAACCAGCAGGTAGGCCAGTGTAACAATTTTGGCCAGCGGTATGATGATGCTGGCGATCAGCACAATCAGCGCCAGCGGCCAAGACCCCGACGTATACAGCAGGATCACCCCGTTCATGATCGTGTCTTTCTCGGCGTACGCGGGCATGGTCGTGTTCATGACGGGCATCAGGTTGGCGGGAATGTAGCAGATCGCCGCCGCGATCAGCAGAGCCCACGTGCGCTGAATCGTTTGGCGCCGGCGAACCGCCAGCGCCTTGCCGCAGCGCGGGCAGTACCCCGGTTCGGCCTGATCGGCAAATTTGGACAGCAGACCGCAGGCTCCGCACAGAACGAACCCGAGCCCGGCGGCGGTCGGACCTTCCGCCGAGCCTGCGGGCGCGCCCCGGTCTTCGCCGGAGCGCATCGGCGCTTCCACCCGGGCGGGCAGCGCCGCTTCATCCACCCACCGGATTCGCTCCCAGACCTCACGCGGATCAAAGCTGACCGTCATGGCCGCAATCAGAATAATCAGAGCGAAAACGGCAAACATGCCGATGCCCGGAATCACGGTTGCCAGATCGGCGATTTTTACCAGCGCCACCAGGATGCCGAGCATCATCACTTCCACCATGGACCAGGTCCTGCCGGCATCCGAAATCCTAAGCAGCGTGCCGGCCCACGAAGGCACCGGGTCTCGTCTGAGCGCGATGAGAATCGTCAGCATGAATGCGATATAAACCGTCGGAGCGACGACGGTACAGAGGGCCACGATCGCGGCCGTGATTCCCTGCCCTTCCTGCCACATTTTCAGCACGCCGCCGAAAATGGTCGTGCTCGCGTGACGCCCGACGGCGGAAAGCCCCATGAGAGGGGTCACGTTGGAGATGACCAGAACGATGGCGGCGGCAACCGCAAAAGCAAAGGTCCGTTTCAGGGAATCGGTCCTGCCCGCGGCCATGGGGTGGTCGCAGCGCATACAATGCGCGGTTTCACCGCCGGAAAGCACGGGAATCCGCTGCATCAGGTCGCAGTCGGGACAGGCGGTGATATGTTCGGGAAAAAGCGTCATGTGGACCTTTCTCATCCGGCAGTCGAACGCTTTTGCGGGGATGGTTTATTCCATCATCGAATCCGCCAAACGTTTGGGAAACAATGGGAATCCTTCCCGTGCGAACGAACTATAAAAAAAGCGGACCTGCCTGTCAATGGAATCTTGTGGTCCCGGCGGTGGTTGAAAACATCCCCTCATCTTCCTCATGCACCGGATGCATTCGCCCGTTCTATCGCCTTTCGCTGCCGGAAGGAAGATGCGCGCTGTCGGCGAGAGAGGCCCCGCTTGCCAGACCTCTTTTCTTGCCCTGTTTGTTTTCGTACATCCGTTTGTCCGCGGCGGAAATGAGTTCATCGAGCGAGCAGGGCGATTCAGGATCGTAAAATACGCCGCCCACACTGATGGAAAGTCTGTATTTCCTTCCGGCTTCAAGGTTTTTCTCATTCACCAGGGATTGCAGCCGCGCCGTAAAGATCGAGGAATGCTCTTTCGTCGTTTCCAGGGCAAGGGCGGCATATTCATCTCCTCCCAGGCGGGCGAGAATATCGGAGGTGCGGAACGTCTCCCTCAGAACGGCGGCTGCTTCCCTGAGCGCCCGATCTTCTTCTTCATGGCCCAGGGTATCATTGATCCACTTCAACCCATCCAAATCGGCAAAATACAGCAGCATCCCCCGCCGGTTCCTGGCCGCCATCTTCAGCTGCTGCTCGGCAAGGGATAAAAATCCCCGCCGGTTGTGCAGCCCGGTCAGCTCATCGGTGATGGAGAGGACACGGACCGCTTCTTCCGCTTCCTCGCGTCTTTTCGTCTGCGCCCACAAACGTCTCGTGACCAGACCGATCGCGCCGAAGCCGATCACCCACAGGAAAAAGTGGGCAAGCGTCAGCTGCATCCCGCGGGAATACTGAACCTGCCGCAACGGCGCCATGAGAATGGAAACGCTGATCCCGCCCCGAATATCGCCTTGGCGGTATCCCTGGGCGGCATGGCATTTCAGGCAGCTCTTTTCCGTGACAAACGGCCGCATCAGGCGAAAATATTCCACCCCCGACAGCCGCTCGATCGTTCTTTGCTCTTTTTCACCTCGCTCAAAGGTTTTCAATGCCCGGGCCTCCCAGGCATCCGGAGCGTTGGCGGGACGGATCGGATTGAGGCTGGTGATGTGGCCCTGAAAGTTGTACGCACCGAGGCGCGCCAGTTCATTGACCTGGCGCGTCATGTAGGCGGGATTGATCAGCGTGAGCGAAAGTCCGCCGGATGTCGTGACGTCGCGATTGGCGACCTGGAGATAGACATTGACGGGCGTCTCTTCTGAAACCGGCGCGTACACACCCCCCTTCATGGAAACCCACCGCCGGTAAAGAACGTCCTTCTCGTAAATGGTGGCGGCGCTGGCGCCGGCAAGATCCAGAATCGACTGTCGCTGTTGATGAAGATTCCATCCCAGTGAGCCGGCCGTCGCTGCCGTCCAGAAAAGAAGCAGCGCCAGCACATAGCGTTTCAGGCTGATTTGCCGGAGCGGTTGCTTATCGTCATGATCGTCCATCGTCTTCCCCTGATTGTGGTTTTTATTTCGTTATCCCCCGCCGACGCCTCACACGATCCTTTTTGAGGAAAGCTTCCGTCGTGTCGCCGGCTTTTTTAATCCCCGGGATAGTCCTTCGCCGGCTGTCTGGCCGGAACCGACCACTGCCCCGCCGCCGCATTCAATTCCCCAACCGGCTTCCCATTTTCAAAGAACAATATTTTTCGGTAAAAACGTTTGGGAATCCTGACGGCCAGATAAACCTTTCCCTGCCAATCGGCCGGAGTCTTTGGGCGGTTGAAGGTGTAATACAGCAACAGGCTGCCGCCCTTTTCGACGATCTTCCGGATTTCAAAAACACCGTCTGCATCTTCCGGATACGGCATCACGCGGGCAACCACCAGAATCTGTTCCTTTTCATACAGGGATTCATCCGGAGCGAAGGGGCGCCGGGACGGCATCGTGGGCGCGGGATGGAAGAGGATTCGATACTGGGCAGGCGTCGAAATCAGAGCATAGAGCAGAGGATCCTTCCGTTCGTCCCAGTTCTGAAGGAAGTTCTGGTATTCGCTCATACGGATCTTCGTGTACGGCACCGTCCGCCCGTCCGGTTTCTCCCCCGTGCCGCCGGCTCCGGCTGCCGCCGAAATCACCGCGACCGTCATGATCATTCCCAGCACGGCCGCGATCAATATTTTCCCTCTCATCATATGCATACCCTTCTTGGAGAGAATCGAAATCCTTCACGCGCTTTGGATCAAAACGGCAAAGCCGGTAAAGTGTCGGCATTATATCATTTTTTTATTTAAAAAAAACCGAATCGTGCTATGATGACCTCGCCGCAAACCTTGGAGAATCCATTCTGATCCTGCCGGGAGGGTGATATGGAATTGACCCTGTTTTTAAAAAAAATTGAAATCCTTTCCGATCTGCCGGACGAAGACATCGCGCTCATTGCCGAAAACGCCCGTGCGATTGATTTTCCGACCGGCGGCGTCATCATCAAGCGGGGCGAACTCGGTCGTTTCCTGTGGACCGTCTATGAAGGCGAAGTGGAAGTGCTGCGCACGGAAGACGACGGAAGCCGCCGGACCGTTGCCACGCTGGAGCGCGAGCAGATCTTCGGGGAAATGTCCCTGCTGACCGGAGAGCCTGCGGTACTGGATGTCGTCGCCGCGCAGCCATCGAAAATCATCCGCATTCCACGTGAAATCATATCCGGCATCCTGGCCCGAAATCCCCGCACCCTGGTCAAGTTCACCCGGCTGGTAACCAAGAGGCTTTTGCGCAACCAGCAGGATGACGCCCGGGAGCGTTTGAAAAACGTTCACCGGGAAAATGAAGACCCTTACGACCTGAACTTTTCCTCCGTCACCGAACCCCTGAAAATCCTGACCGTGAACTGCGGAAGCTCGTCTTTAAAATATACCTTATTCGACACGACGCAACCCGAACCGGTGATCGAGGGCCTCATCGAAAAAATCGGCTCCGGCGACGCAACGCATGTCCTGCGGATGCCGGACGGGAAAAAAGAAATTCCCGTCCGCGACGTTTTGGGCATCGAGCAGGCCTTCGATGTGATGGTTTCGACGATCACCGATAAGGCCTGCACCGGCATGAGCGACTTAAACGATATCAAGGCGGTGGGGCATCGCGTCGTCCACGGCGGAGCGCAGTTTCCCAACTCCGTCAAGGTGGACGCGGAGGTCATCTCGTCCATCCGGAAACTGATTCCGCTGGCGCCGCTGCACAATCCCTTCAACCTGAAGGGGATCGAGAGGATGCAAAAGCTCATCCCCGACGCACCCCAGGTGGCCGTTTTCGACACCTCCTTCCACGCAAACATGCCGGAGCAGGCCTACACGTACGCGCTGCCTTATGCGGTGAACGAGGAAGAGCAGATCCGCCGTTATGGTTTTCACGGCACCAGCCACAAGTTCATCGCGCTCAGCACGGCCACCTGGCTGAAGCGCCCGGTGGGTGAGCTGAAAATGATTTCCTGCCACCTGGGAAGCGGCGCTTCGGTATGCGCCATTGACCACGGCCGCAGCGTGGACACCAGCATGGGAATGACTCCGCTGGAAGGACTGGTCATGGGCACGCGCCCGGGAGACCTCGACCCCGGTGTCCTTCTGCATCTGATGCGCCACCGGAACATGAACGCCGAGGATCTGGACCGGATGCTCAACCAAAAAAGCGGCCTTCTGGGGATTTCCGGAACGAGCAACGACATGAGGACGCTTCTCAAGGCGGCGGAGTCGGGAGATTTCCGTTGTGAAAAAGCGATCAACACTTTCTGTTACCGCGTCCGGAAATACATCGGGGCCTACTGGGGAGTCATGGGCGGTCTGGACGCTCTGATCTTTACCGGCGGCATCGGAGAAAACGCGGCGGAGATCCGCGCCCGCATCTGCCGGGGCATGGAAGCCCTGGGTATTGTGGTCTACGATGACGCCAACGCCAAAATGCGTTCCCGCCGGGGGAGCATCACCGACATCTCCGAGCCCGGATCCAGAGTCCGGATCCTCGTGATTCCGGCGGATGAGGAAAAAATGATCGCCCGGGAAACGATCCATGCGCTCGGACGGACGCGGTCCAAAGAAGACCTCAAGAAGCTGCGATCCAGCCCCATTGCGATATCCGTCTCGGCCCGTCATGTTCACCTGAAGCAGGAACATTTTGAAAAACTCTTCGGTGAGGGGCGGACCATGACGCTCCGCTCCGATCTGAGCCAGCCCGGTCAGTTCGCGGCTGCGGAAACGGTCAACCTGATCGGCGCGAAAGGAAGAATCGACCGCGTGCGGATCCTGGGGCCTGCGCGCAAAGAGTCTCAGGTGGAAATCGCCCGGACGGATCAGTTCAAGCTGGGCATCGAAGCGCCGATTCGGGATTCCGGGGATACGGAAGGAACGCCGGGCATCACGCTGGAAGGCGACACGGGAACGGTTGAGCTGGACAACGGGGTGATCTGTGCGAAGCGCCATATCCACATTTCCCCGGAGGAAGCGCTGAACCTGGGCCTGCGCGACAGGGATGTGGTGAGGGTGATCGTCAAGGGCATTCGGGAGCTGATCTTCGGCGACGTGCTGGTCCGCGTAAATCCCAATTACCGGCTGGACATGCATCTGGACACGGACGAGGCCAACGCCGCTCAAATCACAACCGGCACCGTCGGCTATATCGAATCCATCCAGCACCGGAATTACATGTAGGCCCTTGCTCTGAAACGGCTGCCACAAAGGCAGCAGCCTCTACCGGGTGATTTTTCTTAAGGAGAAAAGCGAAAAGCACAAAATAACGGCAATGATGACCAGAAACAAAACACCATACTGATACAGCGGTTCCAGCCCTTCGTACCAGGCCATTATCGCGTCCCGATGCTCCTGAAACCAATATTTAATATTCTCCATGGCTTCATCCTTTCAAAGGTTTTATGAAGGGGCGGTTCTCTCCTTGATCTTGCCTGTGCTTTTCTACCCAAATCGTCCTCGCCGCGCAACTAAAATCTTGCCCCGGTGATTCACCGTCTCCGCGTAATTTCCAGCCCGGTCGTTGCAAATACCTGACTGCAACCTTGTCCGTCATTATCTCAGGTTCATCCGACAAGCTGTTTATAGGCCTTATTTCCCCGGAATACGTACAGAAAAAATCTTTCAAGAAAACACGCCTGTCCAATTAAAATATTAGTTTGACATAGAACGCAATGACATTATTGGG
>DAOTJI010000023.1:0-9651 GCA_035448625.1 Smithellaceae bacterium
CTTCGTCAAAGACTATAAAACCGTTGAATTGACGAAAACGGTCAAGGAAACCTCCGCCAAGGTCAAAATGAAAACCGGCGAAATCGCGCGTGAATTCCTCCGCACCCCTTCGCTCATCCTGACCTACTTCGGATTCGCCGCCATGGTCTTTGTCACCTCGTCGCTGATGACGTGGCTTCCCAGTTTTCTGAACCGCACCTACAACATCCCCTTGGATCAGGCGGGGATGAAGGTGGGCGCCATCATGATGATGGCCATCGTGGGCGCTCCCCTGGGAGGGTTTCTGGCGGATATGTGGATGAAAAAGCACAAAAACGCCCGCCTTCTGCTTTCCGCTCTCGCGGCCATTCTTTCCGCCGCCGTCTTTTACGTGGCTTTTGTTTCGTTCACCGGATCCACTCTGTATATTTTCCTTCTGATCGGCGGACTGATCGTCATGACCTTCGTGCCCGCCGCGGCGGCGGTCACCCAGGACGTGGTCCATCCGGGGCTTCGCGCGATCTCTTACGCCCTGTGCGTCATCGTGCAGAACCTCCTGGGTGC
This sequence comes from Smithellaceae bacterium, assembly GCA_035448625.1. Taxonomy (GTDB): domain Bacteria; phylum Desulfobacterota; class Syntrophia; order Syntrophales; family Smithellaceae; genus UBA8904. The sequence continues at coordinate 544 of DAOTJI010000023.1, forward strand.
CTCCGTGGGGCCGGTCTTCATCGGATCCATGTCCGACCAATACGGAATCGCCACGGCGGTGACGATGCTTCCTCTTTTTCTGGTGGCGGCGGCCTGCCTCTTCTTTTTCGGCTCCCTGTTCTATGAAAGGGATCTGGCCAAGGTGGAAAAAATTGTCCTGGAGCGTGAAGACTAGCGGTATTTTGGAACCTGGAGAAAATCATGAAAGCGGTCGTCTTTCGCAAAGGCAAGGGACTCGTCTATGAAGATGTACCCGATTACTCGGTGGGGCCCGGCGAGGTGCTGGTCCAAACGGCCAACACGGGGTTTTGCGGCTCCGATCATTCCCTGGTCGCCGGCGGACACCTGGCCGACGGCTATATTCTCGGGCATGAAATCAGCGCCGTTGTCGTGGAAAAAGGGGCTAAGGCCGACGGCCCCCCCGTGGGAACGAGAGTCTGCATCCGCCCCACGTACTGCGGAAAATGCGCCAATTGCCTTGCCGGCAGGCCGCACCTGTGCCGGGTCGACCGGCGGACCGCGGGGATCGGCGATTTGCCGGGCGGCTTCGCCCAATATGTCAAAGTCTTTCCGCAGATGCTGATTCCCATCCCCAAAGGCGTTGATTCCCGAAATGCCGCGCTCGCGGAAACCTTTGCCTCCGCCCTGCACGGCATTCGCTGTACCAGTGAACGAACAGGCTCCGTTCTGGTCATGGGAGGCGGCCCCATTGGGCTTTGCGCCGTCCGGCTGCTCAGAATTCTCGGTTATGGCCCGATCGTTCTTTTTGAGCCGGTGCAGGCCAAAAGGGACATCGCTATCCGCTATGGAGCCGATCACGCACTCCATCCGACGGACCCGGAAGCGGACGCGCGGGCGCTTGCCGCGGCGCCGGGAGGCTTCCAAAAAATCCTGGAGTGCTCCGGCGTAAAAGCCAATATCAACCGTGCCGTGCTTCTCGCGGCGGACGGCGGGGAAATCTGCGTCATCAGCATGATCTTTTCACCGCTCACCCTGGAAGCGCCTTTTCTGGTCAATTTAAAGGAAATCCGGCTTGTGGCTTCCAACTCCAACACGCATGAGGAAAACATTCAGTGCCTGAACTGGATGGCCGAAGGGAAAATCGACGCCCGGCCGCTGATCTCCGACTACGAGCCGCTCCATCGTCTGCCGGCCGTGTATCGCGAGCGGATCGACACCGGCCTCGCCGTCAAAGTGCTGTTGAATATCGGCGAGGAATTTTAAAAGACGGAGGAGGCATGTCCGAATCCTATGAACTGCTGTACGGTTTTGTTCACTGCCGGGGAAGGACCACTTACAGCGCCGGACGCGTAAATTCAAAAAAGGAAGCCGAGGCATGGGTGAAAAACCATCGCGAAGGGCTGCTGCCGAATATCAAGATACCGGCCGATGATCCGATCCGCTACTGTCGGGCGGCCTGGTGCCCTTTTAAAAAGCAGCGGCCGTGGTTTGACATGAGAACCTCCACGAATACGGAAGAGCCGTTACCGGCCGTCAACGACAAGGATTAAAGCTATGGGTTCCAAGGAAAGAAGAGAAAGAGAAAGAGAACAGCGCAAAAGCCTGATTCTGGACACCGCCAGAGAACTTCTGCTGGAAAAGGGAATGAAGGCGACCTCCATCCATCAGATTGCCAAACGCGCCGAGCTGAGCATCGGCGCCATCTATTTCTATTACAAGGACAAGGAGGAAATTTTTGCCGCCCTGCAGGTGGAGGGGCTGGAGCTGCTGTACCGAACGATCAACCAGGCCATCGATAAAAAATCGACGCCCGAGAAAAAAATCCGATCCGTTGCCCAGGCCTATCTCAGCTTCAGCGAAGACCACAAAAGCTACTTCGACATCATCAACTACTTTTTAACGTCGCCCGGCACCATTTTTTCGCCCGTGCTGAAGAAAGAGATCGACGCACACGGCAATGCCAGCATCTCGACGCTCGCGGCCGCGATCCAGGAAGGCATCGACAAGCAACTCTTCAAAAAAGTGGATCCCCGCAGACAGGCCATCATCCTCTGGGCGACCTTCAACGGAATGATTCAGCTCAAAAAACTGGAAAAGACCATTCTGGGAAAGAACGAATTCCGCTCCCTGTATTTTGAGTCTCTGGACCATTTCCTGAGCGGACTGCGCCCTTGACATACGGCACGGGTGACTGATTCGCCCGAAATCCCTCGTTGACCCTGCCGCCGATTATCTTCGTCGGCCGGTCCAGGGATTGGTCGGTCGGTCATCACAGTAGCCCCACGTCCCCGTATAATCGTTCTGGGTAAAAACAAACTGCATGGTGCCCCAGTAATAACTGTTGTTGCGGGATTCGGCGCAGCGGCGGCCGGAATGATTCTGAATCCAGTATCCCTTGACCGTATGGCCGGACAGCGTGCCCGTAATGACGCCGTCTTTGAGCGTGTAGGTCCCCCGAATTTCGGAGCCGTTCTGATGGATGGTCATGGCCCCTCCCTCCGAAGACGTCCAGTTGCCCGCCAGGTTCATTTTCGGACCGGCGCAGCCGACAAGCGCCAGAAAACACCATAGACCGGCAACCAGCCTGATCCATCTGTTCATTGTTGCCTCCTTTTTATTTGTAGTCATCCTTATCCCCCCTGCATGGGTCGGGTTTTGTATATTATAATCCGTTTTCTCCGACAAGGGCATTGACGGTCCGGCCAAGACAGGGGAACCAATGACAGGCAAAAAAATGGTGCCGAAGACTGGATTTGAACCAGCACAGGCGTACACCCACTAGACCCTGAACCTAGCGCGTCTACCAATTCCGCCACTTCGGCACGGGAAAAGTGACTATACCGAACCGAAGGTCTTGTCAAGCTAAAATGACTTGAATTTAATGCCCAAAATGCTATGTTGCACAACCTGTGAAAGGGCAGTAAAGAAGAACATGATTGTTTTTGAGGGAATTGAATCCATAACCCGGGATTACCGGGAGGTTTTTGTCACCATCGGCAATTTTGACGGGGTGCATCTGAGCCACCAGCACATCTGCCGCAAGCTTGCCGCGGAGGCCGGAAAAGCCGGGCATCCATCACTGGTCATCACCTTTGATCCGCACCCCAAAATGATCCTTCACCCGAATATCCGGCCCTTTTACCTGATTACAACAAGGGCCGAAAAGCTTGAATTCATTGAAAAATGTGGTGTTGATGCAACGGTGGTCATCGCTTTTGATCAGCGCTACTCCAAAACCACCGCCGAGGCGTTTGTCCAAGAATTCTTGTGGGATCGACTGGCCATCCGCAAGATTATCATCGGCCATGACTACACGTTTGGCCAGGCCAGGCAGGGAAACGACGCCTTTCTAAAGACCAAGGGGCGAAAACTCGGTTTTTCCGTGGAAGTGATTCCGGCGTTCAAAATCGACGACGAAATCGTGAGCAGCACGCTGATCCGCAACTGCATTCTGGAAGGCGACCTCCGGAAGGCGGCGAAGCTCATGGGGCGCCCCTACAATGTGGCGGGCGCCGTGGGCAGCGGCGCCGGGCGAGGCGCGGGTCTGGGATACCCCACCGCCAACCTCGAACCGGAAAAGGAACTGCTGCCGCCGCCCGGCATTTATGCGGCGTTTGTCGATGTGGACGGGACAAGGCATCAGGGCGCCCTCAACATCGGCGCCAAACCGACTTTTGAAGATTACACATCCACGTTCGAGGTTTTCCTGCTGGATTACACGGGAGACCTGCGCGGGAAAAAAATAAACGTTCTGTTTGTGGAGAAGCTGCGGGACATTGTCAAGTTTGACTCTCCCGAAAGCTTGAAGCGCCAGATCGCGGCGGATGTGGAGAAAACAAGACAAATCCTGAAACAGGAAAAAACATTTGGAGGAAAACTTTTATGTTGAAAATTGCCATTGTGGGCGCAACCGGCATCGTCGGTCAGCAGGCGATTGTGAGCCTTCTGGGACACCCTTGGTTTCAAATCACAAAGCTGGTCGCCTCGGAGCGCTCTGCTGAAAAAAAATATATCGACGCCCTTCGCGACGCCAACGGCTCCATCCGCTGGTGGTGCCCGGAAGAGCTGCCGGCGGACATCGCCAACATGGTCGTGGAAGAAGCGGCCGGCTTTGATCCGACTTCCGTCGACGTCATCTTCTCGACCATGGACGCAGGCCCCGCCAAGGAGCTCGAGCCCAAGTACGCCAAAACCACCCCCGTGATCAGCACCGCTTCGGCGTTCCGGTATGAACCGGACACGCCCATTTTAGTGGGCGGCGTCAACATGGACCACGCGGCGCTGCTGTCCGTTCAACAGAAAAACCGCGGCTGGAAGGGATTCATCTCTCCCAAGTCCAACTGCACCATCGCCGGGCTGGTCGTGTCGCTTAAACCCATTCTGGACAACTTCGGCGTGAAGCAGGTGGTCGCCACCTCTCTGCAGGCGATGTCGGGCGCAGGGCGCACCCCCGGCCTTTCCGCCATGGATATGATGGAAAACGTCGTTCCTTACATAGCCGGAGAGGAGCCGAAAGTCGAAACCGAGCCGCAGAAGATTCTCGGCAAACTGGCCGGGGACAAAATCATCAACGCGCCGTTCGGCATCACCGCCACCTGCACCCGCGTGCCGGTCATCGACGGACATCTGGTGGTCGCGTTCGTGCAGACGGAAAAACCCTGCACCCCGGAAGACGTCAAGAAAGTGATGACCGAATACGGGAAGGACTTTGCCGAACTCCACCTGCCCAGTTCACCCGCGCATCTGATCGACGTCACCGACGATCCGTTCCGCCCGCAGCCCCGAATGGACCGCGACAAGGGCGGCGGCATGACCGTCACCGTCGGGCGCATCCGCAGGGACCCGATTCTGGAAAACGGAATCAAGTACGTCTGCCTGGCGCACAATACCAAGCTGGGCGCGGCCAAGGGTGCCCTGCAGACCGCGGAGTATCTGGTCAAAAACTTCCTGAAGTTGGCCTAGGCTACCAACCGGGCCGCGGCATGGAAATCCTTTCCTGCCGCGGCAACGGGTCCTTCATCTTTTTTTCAAATCACCGGCGATTTTGGCCCAGGAATCCCGCAGGGGGACAACACGGTTGAAGACGGGTCTGCCCGACGCTGAATCCGGATCCGCGCAAAAATACCCCAGTCGTTCAAACTGGTACTGAGCCCCGGGAAGAGCGTCTTTGAGGCTTTTCTCCGCCTTGCAGGCCGAAAGCGTTTCCAGGGAATTCGGATTCAGATACTGCAAGAAATCCTCTTCGCTTCCCGGATCTTCGATCGTGAACAGCCGGTCGTAGAGGCGAACCTCGGCGGGGACGGCATGCGCCCCGGACACCCAGTGGATGACCCCCTGCACCTTGCGTCCGTCCGCGGGCGGCGCGCTGCGGGTGGCCGGATCATAGGAGCAATGGATTTCCGCCACCTCGCCGGTCTTTTCGTCTTTGACCATGCTTTCAAATTTGATGATGTAGGCATTGCGCAGGCGGACCTCCCGTCCGGGTCCGAGGCGGTTGTATTTTTTGGGCGGATCTTCCATGAAGTCGTCGCGCTCAATGTACAGTTCGCGGGAAAAGGGAACTTTCCTCGTTCCCATTTCCGGATGCTGCGGATGGTTGGCGCAGTCGAATTCCTCCGTTTGCTGTTTCGGATAATTGCAGAGGACGACTTTGAGCGGACGCAGGACGCACATGGCCCGGGGCGCCTTTTCGTTGAGGTCTTCGCGGACGCAGTGCTCCAGGAGCGAAACGTCGATCAGGTTGTCGTTTTTAGCCACGCCGATCTGGGCGCAGAAATTACGGATTGCCCCGGGCGTGTAGCCTCTGCGCCGCATCCCCGTTACGGTGGGCATGCGCGGATCATCCCAGCCCTTTACATTCTTGTTTCTCACCAGATCGATGAGCCTGCGCTTGCTCAGCACCGTGTAGCTCAGGTTGAGTCTTGCAAATTCGATCTGCCGGGGCCGGGCGCCGGAAATCAGCTTTTCCACGATCCAGTCATACAGCGGACGGTTATTTTCGAACTCCAGCGTGCAGATGGAGTGCGTGATGCCCTCCAGCGCATCGGAGAGGCAGTGGGCAAAGTCATACATCGGATAGATCACCCATCGGTCCCCCGTCCGGTAGTGAGGCTCTCGCTTGATGCGGTACAGGACCGGGTCCCGCATGACGATGTTGGGCGACGCCATGTCGATTTTAGCGCGCAGCGTGTGAGCGCCGTCCGGGAATTCTCCGGCCCTCATTCGGGCAAACAGATCCAGGTTTTCCTCCACGGAGCGGTTGCGGTAGGGACTTTCCTTTCCCGGCTCGGTAAAGGTGCCGCGGCTTTCCCGCACTTCGTCTGCGTTCAGGCTGCAGACGTAGGCGTTGCCGGTCCTGATGAGCTCCACGGCAAACGCATAGAGCTTTTCAAAATAATCGGAGGCGTAAAACAGGCGGTCGCCCCAGTCAAACCCCAGCCAGCGGACATCCCGGATGATCGATTCCACGTATTCCATGGACTCACCCGCCGGGTCCGTGTCATCGAGCCTCAGGTTGCAGGTTCCCGAATACTGCGCCGCGATGCCGAAGTTAAGGCACACCGATTTGGCGTGTCCGATGTGAATGTAGCCGTTGGGCTCGGGCGGAAAGCGGGTCGCCACGCGCCCTTCGTGCCGGCCGGCGCGAAGCCCTTCTTCGATGATGTCCCGGATAAAATCATTCGGGGCGGAGGTTGACGGTTCAGACATAAAGCAGAAAACTCCTTTAAAAATTAACAGCCGATGGCTTTTCTCAGATTGTCCATTTTCAGGTTGCCGCCGGACATGATCATGACCACTTTTTTGCCCGCCAGCCGGTCCCGGATTTTGTAGGCGGCCATCAGGGAAACGGCGCCCGCCGCCTCAGCGACGTTGTGGGTGGCCGTCAGTGCCATTTTGATTCCTTCCAGGATCTCGTCCTCGGTCAGGAGCACCACATCATTGATGGTGTTTTTGAGAATGACATAGGGCAGATGGAACACGCTGCGGGCGGCAAGGCCGTCGGCCACGGTATGGGCGTCATCCAGCGTGACGATTTCCCCCTTCTTCCAGGACGCGTAAAAGGAAGGCGCGTTTTGGGGCTCCACGCCGATGATCTCGATTGCGGGATTGACGGCGCGGACGGTTTTCAGTAAAGACGCGCACCCCGCGCCTCCGCCAATGGGGCAGATCATCACATCGACCTGCGGCAGGTCCTCCAGAATCTCCAGCCCCATGGTGGCCAGGCCGTTTAGAATTTCCGGCTCGTTGCCCTGCTGAACGTAGTAGTAACCGGCGCTGTCCACCAGTTCTTCGCAGTAGGACTGGGCGTCGTAGAAGTCTTCCCCGTGGACGATGAGCTCCGCGCCGTAGCTTTCGATGATGCGATTGATTTCCGGATTGTTGTTTTCCGGCACGACCACCGTGCAGGGCACGTGGAACCACTGTCCCGCCCAGGCCATTGCCAGGCCGTGGTTGCCCCGGGTCGCAACCAGAATGCCGGCTTCCAGCTCCTCGCGGGACATATGATGGAAGAAGTTGAGAGCGCCCCGAATCTTGAAAGAGCCGGTCGGATTATGGTTTTCATGCTTGACAAACGCCTCACAGCCGAGAAGACGGGAGAGCTCCGAATAGCAGATCAGATTCGTCCGGTTGAGGTATTTGTAGATCACCGACTTCGCCATCAGGGTCCTGGTCAGATTGACCTGCTCGCTTAGCGCTTCGTATTTTTTCTGCATAAATAACCTCCCTGGTCGTAGCAGCCGGTCTCTTTTAAACCACTTTTTCGCCCGGCGTCAAGTGGACTTCACCTTTATTCCCTTCAGCCTAAACCCCTAAATATTTCATCACCATCTCCGCGTAGCGTTTTGCGGCTCCCCCATTGGCCAGGACAACCGCGCGGCCCCGCTCGCCCCGCTTTTGCGCGTCCGGCGGATCGCCAAGGATGAGCAAAATCTTCTCCAGCAGCTCGCGGGCGTTATGAACGCGAATGCCGGCGCCCGCCGATTCCAGGAGCGCCGCTTCCGTGCTGAAATCATCCATGGACGGGCCGTAAAAAATCACTTTTCCCCAGGCGGCCGCTTCCAGAAGATTCTGGCCGCCCTTCGGCACGAGCGACCCGCCGCAGTAAACCACCGTCGCCAGCGAATACGCCTTGAAAAGCTCGCCGATGACGTCGACGACGATTACTTTCTCATCCCGGCGCGGCTGCCCGCCCCCCATCTGCGTCACGGTGAGGACATCGGGGAATCCCGCCTCCCGCAGCAGCCGGACGACCTCACCGGCCCGTTCAATGTGGCGCGGCACGATGATCAGCCGAAAATTAGGATCGCGCGCCAAGAGCTCCCGGTACACTTCGATGACAGCGTCTTCTTCGCCCGGATGCGTGCTTCCGGCCACAAGGAATTTCTCGTGCCCTTGCGCACCGAACCGGCGGGCGATCTCCTCTTGCAGAGACGGCGATGCCATCGCCGCCAACGCGTCGTACTTGGCGTTGCCCAGAACGCTGATCTTTTCCGGGTCTATGCCCATGGCGGCAATTCGGGAGGCGTCCACTTCGGAAATCATCCCGGCGGCGTCCACATTTTCCAGGACCCGGCGCCAGAAAAACCGCGTCCGGCGGTATCCGGAAAAAGAGCGGGGGGAAAGGCGGCCGTTCACCATCAGAACCGAAATCATCCGCTTCCGGCAGGCAGCCAGGAAATTGGGCCAGAGCTCCGTCTCCACCAGGACAAAGACGTCCGGACGGACGGCGTCCAGCATATGGTTGACGCTGAAGGGAATATCCAGCGGAAAATAAATAAACGCGTCCACGCCCTTCACCAGTCTTTGCGCCATGCCCTGCCCGGTTTCCGTCGACGTGGAAAAAATGATTCGCGCGTCCGGTCTTTCTTTTTTCAGCGCGGCGACAACCGGCGAGGCGGCCGTCACCTCTCCCACGGAAACCGCGTGAATCCAGACACGGGGACCCGGTCCGATAGCCGTCGTCAAATGATCCTGGCGCATGCCCAGCTTCTGGAGAAAACTGCGGCGGTACTTGCCCGTGAATGCCATTTTGAAAAGAAAAAACAGCAGCCCCGGAACCGCCGCGATCCACAGAAGCATATTATAGACCGGTTTCATGCGCGCATCTTTGATTTTTTCAGCTTTGGTGTCAAGAAAATCCTTTGG
>DAOTJI010000023.1:9751-36224 GCA_035448625.1 Smithellaceae bacterium
CCTTCTTTCGATTGACAGCGACCGGTCGTTGGTATATTGAAGGGCAGCGATTTGGAGAAAATCCTATGAAACTGATTGCTCCTTCGATTCTTTCCGCCGACGGCGGAAGGCTGGCTGAAGAAATTGCCTCGGTGGAAAAAGCCGGCGCGGACTGGATCCACGTGGACGTCATGGACGGGCATTTTGTCCCCAACATCACGATGGGGCCGGCCGTCATCAAGGCTTTGCGAAAAGCCACCCGGCTGCCTTTTGACGTGCACCTGATGATTCAAAACCCGGACGATTACATCGAAGCCTTTGCGGAAGCGGGTGCGGACTGGATCACCGTCCATGTGGAGGCGGCCACGCATCTGCACCGCACGCTCGGGCAGATCAAAAAAGCCGGGAAAAAAGCCGGCGTTTCATTGAATCCCTCGACGCCGCTTTCTTCCGTGGAGGAAATCCTCCCCGACCTCGACCTGCTTTTGATCATGTCGGTCAATCCCGGATTCGGCGGACAGCAGTTCATTCAAAGCTCGCTTGCCAAAATCAGACGGGCCGCCCAAATGCTGGCCGGTGTGCCGACAAAACCTCTGCTGGAAGTGGACGGGGGGGTCACTCTGCAGAATATCGCGGCCATTGCAGGCGCGGGCGCGGATGTCCTGGTCGCGGGCGCGGCGGTTTTCCAAACGCCCGACTACGCCCAAACCATCGCCGCCCTCAAAGCCGAGGCCCACAAGACCTGAACTTCTCCATGCCGCAATTCCGGTCCGTCTCAAAAAAAGGCGGCTCCGTTTTCACACGAAAGCCGCCCCCAATACAATCGTGACCAATATTTTTTACAGGTTCGACCATCTTTGGTCGAAATTATTTTTTGCTGTAATCATACACGCCGCGGCCGGATTTCCGCCCCAGGTTGCCGGCGCGGACCAGCTTGCGCAAAAGCGGCGACGGGCGGTACTTGTCGCCCAGTTCTCGGTGCATGCCCTCGCAGATTCGAAGCTGCGTATCCAGGCCGATCAGGTCGCCCAGCGCCAGAGGGCCGATGGGATGATTGCAGCCCAGCTGCATGGCCTTGTCGATGTCCTCCGCCGTGGCCAGGCCTTCATCGAGAACAAAGAAGGCCTCGTTGATCATGGAGCATAGAATGCGGTTGACGACGAAGGCGGGAGCCTCGTTGACCATGACGACTTCCTTGCCCAGCTTCTTTCCCCAGGCTTTGGCGATCTCCACCGTCTCATCGGAGGTCTGCTGACCCCGGATGACTTCCAGGAGCTTCATCACCGGAACCGGATTGAAAAAATGCGTGCCGATGAAGCGCTCCGGTCTTTTCGTGATGGCCGCCATTTCCGTGATGCTTAAACCCGAGGTATTGGTGAAAAACAGGCAGTGCGGAGGAACGACGGCTTCGAGCTCTGCGTACACTTTTTTCTTCAAGTCCATCAGCTCGATCACCACCTCCACGACGATGTCCGCGTCTTTGGCGGCCTCCCCGACATCCAGCGTCGGCTTGATCCGGCCCAAAATCGCCTCCATCTGCTCTTTCGTGATTTTCCCTTTTTCGGCGTCGCGGCCCAGGTTCTTTTTGATGGTGTTCATCCCGTTGTCGATGAAACGCTGTTCGATGTCCCTGAGCGTCACCTCATAGCCCGCCGCCGCGCAAACCTGCGCGATGCCGTTGCCCATCAACCCCGCGCCCAGAACGCAAATTTTCTTAATGTCCATAACACCCTCCGAATGATAAATTGTGATGCGGTCCCCCGCTTTTTCATGCGTGGCCTGAATCCAGGCGACGCTAACAGACGGACAAGCTTCCCGTCAAGAAAAATACCCGCCTTTTTTCATTGAATCCGTCGCCTCAATGTGTAAAAATCGCCTCATGCATATCTACATCGACGGCTACAATCTGATCCGGCAGTCCGTCCGCCTGCGGCGCTTCGAGCGACACAGCCTCGAAGCCGGCCGTGACGCGCTCATTGACTGGCTGGCCCGGTACCGCAGCCGGAAAGGTCACCGGATCACCGTCGTCTTTGACGGCTGGGTGGGCGGCTCCGCCCGGGAAGAACGCGATTACAAAGCCGGCATCTTCATCACTTATTCGCCCAAAGGCGTCAAGGCCGACGAAGTGCTCAAAGGCATCATCGCCTCTTCGGACGAGGAAATTCTGGTGGTTTCTTCCGACCGGGAAATCGCCTCTTATGCCGTCCGCCGGGGCAGGGCCGCTCTCTCCTCGCCGGAATTTGAATCCATCGTGGACCGGCAGATTGCGGCGACCGGCGAGGCATTCGCGGACAAAGAGGAAGAGGACGATGAGGACAGTCGTCTGAATCCCAAGAAGGGTCCGTCCCGCCGGCTGTCCCGGGCGCAAAAGCAGGCCCAATCGAAGATCAGAAAGCTTTAAGCGCAGGCCTTGATGAGAAACCGCTCCAGCAGGATCCGCGGGTCGGTGGCCGATGATTTCATGGACCGGTCCATTTCCACCAGATCCTCAAGATAGCCCTGCAAAACCGAATACGAAAACCGGCGGCAGTTGCCAAGGGCCTTGTAAATCACGTAGGGATTCTTGCCGGGCAGAAAATCTTTCCCGGGCAGGTCCTCGGCCATGGCCGACACGGCAGGATAGATTTTTTTCTGAAACTGGGGGAATTCCATGCCCTGCGTCACGGGGGGCAGTTTGCCGGATTGCAGCAGGATGGAGGCCTGCAAAAGCATCCGGATCTCAAGGCCGACCATGGACAGGATCATCAAGGGAGGCTCGCCCTGATCCAGCAGGGCCTGGAGCGCCAGAAGCGCAGCGGACGCGTTTTTTTCGCTCAAAGCGTTCGTCAGATCAAAAACCCTGTCTTCTTTGGTTTTGCCGACGAGCGTTTCAACGTCCTCCTCGCCGATCACGGTCTTTTCTCCGGTGAAAACGATGAGCTTCTGCAGCTCATTGAGGGAAGAGCGGAGCTGAAATCCCGTCTTTTTCCCGAGCGCGGTCCAGGCCCCCGGCGTCAGACTTTTTCCGCAGGCCTGAAGCAGCTTGCGCGCTTCGTTCCTGAGCGTTTCCCGGGTTGCGGCTTCTCCCCGGATGGCGCCAAAATGCAGGACCACTCCCGTTTGGTCGATGACCTTGAAAATTTTTTTCCTCTTGTCCACCGCTTCGGCGGTCAGCATCAGGCAATTTCCGGCGGGAAGCCCTCCGGCGAAAAGCTTTTCAAACGACTCGGAGAGATCGGTGTCGCCGCCGGACACCATGCCCCGGGCGGCGCAGACCTCAACGATCCGGGGCAGCCATGTGTGCCGGTCGTTCCCCGGGTCGTCCACCACGGCCCTGCGCCACTGCTCGTCGGTGATCTTCTGCCAGCCCGCACCCTGCAGATCCTCCCAGGCAAACCCGGACAGCTTTAAAAACGTCCGGAAAGACCGGACGGCTTTCTCCGGGTTTTCTCCGAGGTTCTCGCGGATTTTTTGGATCAGATCGCTCAGATTTTCCTTGGATTGAAAGATCTCCGTGTTTCTGACCACGACCACTTTGCGGCCGCCCAGGAGCGACGGAGCCGAAAGACGGTCCCGGAGCAGATCGAAATCCGCCTCGCTTCCGTCGAGAAAAAAAAGGCCGAAATCCCGGTCGGACGGGGGTACGAGCAGGTCCAGGATATCGTGGAGCGCTTCCTGAATCAGGTATTCCTCCTCCCCGTAGAGAAGGTAGCAGGGTGCAACCTTGCCCTTTTTGAGATCAAGCAGGACTTTTTCCAGGGACATCAACGGTTCTCCGGACAAGAAAACTTGCGGCGTTTATACAATGACGTATTTCCGGATGTGTTTGACGACTTCTTCCGGTTCATCCATGATCTGGATCATTTCGATGTCAAAAGGCAGGATCATGTTTGTCCGCAGCATGGTGTCTTTCAGCCAGTCCAGAAGACCCCGCCAGTATTCGCTTCCCATCACGATGACGGGAAAACTTTTCACTCTCTTGGTCTGGATCAGCGTGAGGGCTTCAAAAAACTCGTCCATCGTGCCGTAGCCGCCCGGCATAATGATATAGGCGACGGCATACTTGACGAACATCACCTTGCGGATGAAGAAATATTTGTAATCGATTTGCAGATTGGCGTAAGGATTGGGCTTTTGTTCAAAGGGCAGTTTGATGTTCATCCCGACGGACTGTCCGCCGGCTTCCGCCGCGCCCTTGTTCGCGGCTTCCATGATGCCGGGACCGCCGCCGGTGATGACGGCAAATCCGTTTTGCACCAGAAGCCTGCCCAGTTTTTCCGCCTTTTGATAATACGGGTCCTCCGGCTTGACGCGCGCCGAACCAAAGATGGTCACGCCGTTGTGAATTCGTGAAAGATCCTCGATCGAATCCACAAATTCCGCCATGATGCGAAAGATCCGCCAGGATTCCTCCTTGGACAATTCGTCGATGAGATACTGTCTTTCCACGCTGTGCACTCCTTCATGATGCCGACCGGCCCGAATGATCTTTCGCCTGCGCGCTCGGCTCTGAATGCCGACTCCGATGGGACCGGGCGCCTCGCCGGGGGGCGGAGTGAAGAATCCGCGCTTAAAGTTTAACTGCTGCGGCGGCGCTGAACTTTTGCCAGTCTGCGGCGCGCTTCGATGGTTTTTCTTTTCTTTTTGACCGAAGGCTTTTCATAGGCCCTGCGGACCTTCAGCTCCTTGAACAAGCCGCTTTTCGACAGTTTGTTTTTCAGAATCTTAAGCGCCTTCTCCACATCGTTGTCAATCACTTTTACTTCCAATGTCTTCCTCCTCGTGTCATGGTTTTTTTCCCCGGGGTTCTTGAAGGCCGGGGCGACGATTAAACGCAAAAAAAGGGCAGTCCGGCACACGGCCTGTGCCGACAACCACCCTCAAATTTGCAATCGGTTTTAAATCACGCTCCCTGTTCGGAAAGCCCTTTTAAAAAAGCTTTCCCGCGGATTTTTTGCCCGCGTCGAATATGCCCCGCTGCGCGGATTTTTTTCCCCGCCGGGGAAGTATGCCTATATTCGATCCCCGTGAAAATTGCAACAAAAATAACGGGGTTTTTATTCGACCGGAAAACCGTCCTTTTTGCGTGCGAGCGTCCAGGCGGCGTCTTCGTATTTTTGGGTGAGCCGGCCGGCGAGCGCCTGCTCCTCCGGCGTCAATTCCCCCGGAACGAAATCGACGCCCAGCTCTTTGGAAAAACCCGCAAGCAGCGCGGCGCAGAGCGTCTCGGAGCTCACGGGCGGCGAAACCAGCTCATTGAAGCCGACCACGCGGCTTCTCAATCCGTCCGCCGGCTCCACGGAGCGGATGAGAGAGGCGGTCCTGGCCGGATCGAACGTCATCAGGAGCGATCCGTGCTGCAGGAAGCCCCCGTGCGACCGGATCTGCGCGCTGCCGCAGATTTTCCGGCCGTCGACCAGCAGCTCCCGGCCGGCCGGCTCGGAAAAACAGCAGGCCGCTCTTCCGGCTTTCCGGCCGGTTTCGGCCAGACTTGCGCGGACGCCCAGCTCGGCCAGGCCGCGTGCCAGGCAGGAACTGATGATTTCATAGGTCCGGATAATGTTGTCGGGAAACCGGTGCTCTCCGCTTCCGGCCGCGACCGAATAGGTGACCTCATCCCGGTGATAAACGGCTTTCCCGCCGGTGATCCTGCGGACAAGATCGACCCCGGCCGAACGGCAGGCTCCGGCATCGATTTCATTTTTCGCATCCTGAAAATAGCCGATGGAAACCGCCGCCGGACGCCAGCCGAAAAAACGCAGCGTCGGGGATCTGTCGTGTTTCAGGGTTTCCCGGAAAACGGCCTCGTCGATGGCCATATTTTGAAAGGCATTGTAGGATCGGTACGGGATCAACCGCCAGGTCATAGGAGGGCTTCAGTCCGCTTCCTGCTGCAGAATGTAATCATGATAACCCGCCGCGTCCAGAAGATCATCGAGCTGCTCCATGTCGTCCATCTCGATCACCACCAGCCATCCCGTGTCATGGGGATCGCTGTTGACGATGCCGATGTCGTCGTTGATGTCTTCGTTGACGCTGACAATGGTTCCGCTGACCGAAGCGATCAGGTCCACCACCGCTTTGGTGGATTCAATGGAGCCGAAGGCTTCGTCGCGCTCCACATACGTGTCGATTTCAGGAAATTCAACCGAGAGAATTTCCCCCAGACTCTCCTGGGCATAATCCGTAATGCCGAGGGTCGCCATGTCTCCGTCAACCCGCACCCACACATGTTCCCGGCTGTACAGCAGGTCTTCTGGAAATACCTTCATAACAGGTCAACCTCAATGCTATTCAATGGTGATGAGGTCTTTGCTCATCGATGTGATCAATTCGCAACCGTTTTTTTTCACCAGCACCGTGTCCTCAATCCGAATCCCCCAGAGGCCGGGGTAGTAGATGCCCGGTTCAACCGTCAGGGTCATTCCGCTTCGCAACACATCGCGCGATGAGGGTGCCAGGCGCGGCGCTTCGTGAACCTCCAGCCCGACGCCGTGGCCTGTCGAGTGGACAAAATATCGGCTGTGTTTTTTCCCCAGCGTCCGGCGCGCCAGCGCGTCGATCCGCGCCGCGTCCGCGCCCGCCTGAATGGAAGCGATGGCTTCATCGTGAGCCCGCTTGACGGCACGATAAGCATTTTTTTGACCCCGTGTCAATTCCCCAATTGCAAAGGTGCAGGTTTCATCGGAACAGTACCCGTGAAAGCGGACGCCGAAATCCACCACGACGAAATCTCCGTGCCGGATCTTCCGGCGGGAAGGCTGCGCGTGCGGAAACGCCCCGTTTTCTCCGGAGGCGACGATGGTTTCAAAGGCGACCTGCTCGGCGCCCGCGCGACGCGCCTGCGTCTCCAGAAACAGGGCCGCTTCCCTCTCCGTCCAGCCCGGCCGAAGGGCGCAGGCGAGTTCCCTTACCGCCTTCGCCGCGATCGCCGCCGCCTGTTTCATCAGGACGATTTCCGCCCTGTCCTTGCACGCCCGCAGCATTCTCAGCTCTTCCTCGAGCGGAATCAGCTTTGCGTTTTTCAGCAGGGCCGAAAGCCGGTTATAGTCGCCTACGCTCATGCGCGACGGCTCGAAGCCGATTCTTTTAAGGTTCATTTTTGAGGCGGCCTGTTCAAGGCCCTGCAGCTTGTCGGCCACTTCGCAAACGGAAATCCCGTACACTTCCGTCCGGGCCTGCGCCGTGTAGCGGCCGTCCACCAGCAGACGGGCTTCGTCCCGGCCCGCCATCAGAAATCCTTCGCTGCCGGTAAATCCCGTGAGGTAGCGGATGTTGCAGATGTCGGTGAAGAGAATTCCGTCCGCTCCCCAGCGGGGAAATTTTTTCTGCAAGGAAGAGAGTCTTCGGGTCAAAGCGTTCCGGGAGGGTTGCTGCATGCAGGGGTCCTGTAGATCGGCCGGCTGTTCCGGCACTTACGGCATCGTTTTCAAATATTCCCGGGCTTTTTGCCCCAAAGCCGACCGCGGCGCAAGCTTGATCACCTGCTCAAAGGACTTTTTAGCCTTCGCTTTATCCCGCAGGTTCAGGGAAATCTCTCCGAGGTAAAAATGCGCCTCATATAGGGAAGGGTTGAGCGCCGCCGCTTTTTCCAGGTGCTCCCGTGCCCGGACGGGATCCGATTTTTGCAGATAAACCAGCCCGATATTCAGTTCGATCTGCGGCTGCCAGGCGGCCACCCCGTCCTGGCTCAAGGCTTTCTGGAACCGCGCAAGCGCCCCGTCATAATTTTTGAGGTTGTAATAAGCCAGACCGGAGTTGTACAGCGCAAACGCGGGCGTCAAGTAAACAGGATTCTTCAGCGCACGGTCGAAGGACTCGAGGGCCTTCTGCCAATCACCCGCGTCCATCTGCATGACGCCGATGTAGTTATGGGCTTCGGAATAATCTTCCTTCAGCGACACGGCCTTTTGAAACTGCTCCATCGCCTGGTCTTTCAGGCCGCGTCCCAGGTAGGCAATGCCCAGATAATAACGGATTTCCGGATCATCCGGGGCGTTTTTCTCCGCCTCCAGCAGTTCGCCAAGCGCGCCGATATATTTCCCGCCCTGAATGAAAGCCACGCCCTTTTGCAAATGAATGTCCGCCTGGTCCCGGTGATAAGGCGTGTTGGTGCAGGACAGAAGAAAGAGCTGGCTTATGAGCAGCAAAAAAATAAAGGCGGTTTTCAGTTTCATGACTCCATCAGCGCCGTTGATTTCCATAAAAATCCCTCCGCGGACCCGCACACGGAGGGAGCAATGTCGGAGAAATCAGCGGTTTATTTCCGGCCACGGCAGCGATCCAGGTTGTTCACTTTCGCCGGATCGCATTCGTCCTCGAGATATCCCGATTCCGTCAGGATCTTGGGCGTAATAAAGACCAGCAGCTGCCGCTTCTTGATGTCGATGTTTTCCGTTTTAAACAGCCATCCCAGAACCGGGACCTTGTAAAACCAGGGAACGCCGGCCGTGATTCTGGTCTCATCCACTTTGGCAACGCCGCCGATGACGACCGTATCTCCGTCCTTCACGACCACTTTGGATTCCACTTCGTTTTTGATGATGGGCATCTGCTGGCCCGCCACCAGCGCCTTGGTGTAATCCGCGCGGTCGTTCGTCGCCTTGATGTCCATGGAAATCCGGTTGTCGTCGGTGATTTTCGGCTTGACCTCCAGTTTGAGAAGGGCGTCTTTAAAGGCGATCGTGGCGGGAGACGTGGTCGTGGCGGGCGTCACGTAGGGAATCTCCTCACCCTGTTTGATCACGGCTTTGACGTCATCCATCGTCACGACGCGGGGCGAGGATATGATCTTGCCCTGCGTGGTTTTTTCCAGCGCCTGGAGCTGCGCTTCGATGAAACCGCGGGCGCCTCCGAACACCAGGCCCAGTGTCGGCCCGATAACCGTGGACGGCATATTGACCGCGGCCATGGTCATTGCCGGGTTGATTTCAGCCGGGAATGCGTACGACATTGGTCTGGTCGTGGTCAGCGGATTGGTTGCGCCTGTAATCCCCAATCCATAAGCTCCGGCGATATTCTGACTGTTCCCGCCGCCCCACTGGATGCCCAGGTTCCGGATGAAATCATCCGACGCTTCGACGATCTTGGCCTCGATCATAATCTGGCGCAGTTTGCCCTTTTCAATGTCGGTCTTCTGCTCCCTCGCTTTCCGCTCCTCATCCGCCTTCTGCTGGGCCTCGAATGCCGCCTGCCGGTCCGCTTCATCCTGCTTCTTTTTGGCCAGCGTCATCACAATGATGACGTCGTCCGTCTGTTTCTTCGTGAGACCCTTGATGTTCAGGATGGCATCCAGCGCCTGGTTCCACGGAATGCTTTTCAGCGTCAGCGTGATGTTGCCTTTGACGTCGTCGCCGGAAATGATGCTGATGTTGCCGTATTCCGCCATCAGCCGCAGCACGCTTTTGATGTCCGCGTCCTGAAAATCGAGCGAGACGACCCGGTCCGTATATCTCTTCACGCTTCCCGGCTGTGCGGGCGTTTTTTCGCCGGCAGCCGTTTCGCGGGACTGGACTAATTTCGAGGCCACGCCGGAAATGTTGAAATCCACGATGACTCTCTTGCCTTCCGGCACAATGGAATAAGGCGTGTTTTCCTTAAATCGGATCGTTAAATAAACCCAGGGCTTGCCCTGCGCGGTTTTCTGCTCGGCCCGCACATCGGTCACGTTGAGCAGATTGCCCTTGAGCGTCTCGCGCAAATGGTTCGGAACATACAAATTCTCCAGCCGGACGAGCAGACGGTTGTCCCCCTGGAGCGAAGCGGGGATGTTCCCCGGTTGTTGAGAAACTTCCAGAATGATTTTTTCCCGTCCGGGCGTCTTTTCAAACAGGATGTTTTCCAGATAACCGACCTTGTCCTCGGCACCTGAACCCGTTATCACGCCGGCCGGTGTATATAGAAAAACCCAGAGGACAATCAAAACCGGAATGATTCTGGATAAATATTTTCTCATGATCTTACCTCATTATTGATTTTTACGCAGTGTCAAAACCACTCTTCTTGTTTTTTTCCCGTCCCATTCATTCACGATCACCCGGTCCGCCTGGATGTCGGTTACTTTCCCGTTGTGCAGCCCCATTTGCGTTCCGATAAAAAGCGGATAAAATTTATTGGCCGCGTCTTGGACAACCGCCACGCGGCGGTTTTCATCTCCCATGATGCCGACGACTTTGAAATTTTCCACTTCGGCTTTCTGCAGCGGGAAAATGGATTCCTGCCTTGCCGCCTTTACTTTGGACGCAGCGACAATTTGCGTGTCTACAAGCGGTTTGAAGGGATCCGGCTTGCCTTGCGGCCGGTAGCTGTAAACGCTCTCCGGCTTCTGGACGGCGGACGGCGCGGCGGGAACCGCTTTCGGCTGCGCGGAGGGCGCGGTTTGAACCGCCTGAGGTTTTGCGGGCGGCTGGGGCGCGGCCGGTTTCTTTTCCTGTTCGCCGCAGGCGCAGAATACCGTTGCCAGGAAAAGCCATAAACCAAACCAAACGATCCATTGTTTCTTATTTTTTCTTTTCATTGGCCTGCTCTTTTTTATCCACAAACATATAGGTTTTCACGATGCAGGATGCCGTGATCGAATATTTCTTGCCCACTTTGCTTTCTTTTCGATCCCCGATGGAAACATCGGAAATATTGACGATCCGGGGCAATTTGGCCAGCTTTTCAAAAAAGAAAACAATGTTCTGGTACCCGCCCGACACGGTCACCTTCACCGGAATTTCCTCGTAGAAAGGCTCCGGCGCCGGCGCTTTGGCCGGCGGCGCTTTTTTCGCGTCGCCCGGCTTTCCGGCCGCTTTCTCGGCCTCGGCTTTCTTTTCCTGCTCCTCCTGTCTCTTGTCGGAGGGCTTCAGCTTGCCCGAGAGTTTTTCCGCCTTCTCCAAAGTTTGCGGAACGACGGGGAGGGGTTCAAACAGGACAAACTCCACACCCGCTTCCCGGCCCGCCGTGGCAACGGAATAAAAGAGGCCCGGGATTTCCTTCCGGGAGGGAAGCTTCATCAAAGCGGCCTGATAATCTTCTTTCAGGGATGCGACCTGCGCCTTGACCTTGTTGATCTGTCGCGCAACAGCTTCCTTCTGCTGAATCTGCGCTTGAAGCTCCTCGTATTGCTTCGTCATCTCGGATCTTTTGGTCAGCGTGTCGGACAAAAAATAAAAGTAGTACAGGTAGCCGATTAGAAAAATGACCACGACGACGATCAGGGCCTTGACCTGCGGAGACAGTTTCTTCAGTTCGTCTAAGTTTAAATCCATCGCCATAGCTTAAAACCCCTTTTTCAACTTGCAGGAAAAAATGAACTGCTGCAGGGTCGTTTCGGCAATCTCCACTTTTTTGGACGACACCAGATCCACGGATTGGACCGCGGGGAAATTTTCAATCGTTTTCATAAAACCGGCAACCGCGATGTTGTCGCGGCCGATGCCTTCGAGGGTCAGGCCGTCCTGGCTTTGTCCGATTTTCGTAAGCCAGACGCTTTTTTGCGGAACCAGCATGGCCAGATCATCAAACATCTTGACCGGGTAAATGCGGTTTTCTTCCAGCGTGCGGATCACGCCGAGCTTCAGCTCGAATTCGGCAATCTGGCTTTTGTATTTGTCCAGATCGCCCACCTTGGCGTCGAGCGCCTTGAGCTTTTCCCGGGACTCCGTGAGCTTCGTTTCCAGACTGCCGACCTGAACGGTCATATAGACGTACAAGCCGACCAGACAAAGAACAAAAAGAAGAAGGGACCCGGCCATGATGGCGATCTGCCGGGCCAGATTCTCTTTCTTTTCTTTTTCATGGTATGGGATAAGATTGATTTTAATCATTTATCACCTATTTTCCTTAAACCCAACCCGATGGCTACAGCGCCGATGGTTCTGATGTGGTCCAGTTTTCCCTCATCAATATTTTTTTTGTTGTATCCGATCTTGACAAGCGGATTGATTCGTTCTGTGCCGATGTTCAATCGCTGGGACAAAAGGTCGCACAATCCGGCAATGCTCGAAGATCCGCCGGACAGGAAGACGTGCTTGATTTCTTCTCCGCCGAACGTGGACCGGAAATAATCGACGGATCGTTCGATTTCCGAACAAATGGGCTCGGCGCAGTCCAGAATGACGTTTTCCAGATCCGGAATTTGTTGCTCGCCGCCGGTCCCCTCCACTTTCATCCGCTCGGCTTCTTCCGCCGACACCTGGAACCTTTCCTGCAGCGCCTCCGTGACGGCGTTTCCGGCCATCGTGAAGTCTCTTGTGAAGATGGACATGCCGCCCTTGATCACGTTGATGTTGGTCAGGCTCGCGCCGATGTTGACGATGATGACAATTTCATTTTCTTCAAAGTCGTAGTTCGCCTCATACATGGTTTCCAGCGCGAAGGAATCCACGTCCATGATCATGACCTGAAGGCCGGCCGCGGCAAACGCGTCCAGGTAGCCGTTGACATCCGTTTTTTTGGCGGCGACGATCATAACGTCCATCTGGCTGGGATTGTACTCATTGTCTCCCAGGATCTGGAAATCGTAATTCACGTCGTCCATGTTGTCGAAAGGGAGATACTTGCCGGCTTCGTCGTGGATCAATTCGCGCAGCTCCGTTTCTTCCATCTGGGCCAGCGTCACTTTTTTGATGATGACGGAATTGCCGGAGAGGGAGGTGACGATGCCTTTCCCCTTGCAGCCGGAATTGCGGAACAGCTCCTTGATCACGCCGGACAGAGCGCCGGGGTCCTGCAGGATGCCTTCCACGATGACGCCGGGCGGCACGGGAATATGAAGAAACCGGTTGAGGGTCAACCCCTGAGAGGTGCCGACGATCTCGGCCAGTTTCATGGAGGTCGATCCGATATCCAGACCGACAAGGCTTTTGGTTCCAGAAAATAAGTTTTTTAAATCCATTCCAGCACCGTGTATGGGTTCACATGCTTCCGGTTACTGGTCCATCCGGTACACGACGTCCCCCGGTTTGACCATGCCCAATTCGTTGCGCGCGATCGCTTCAATATAGGCCGGATCGGTTCTGAGCAAATGGATCTTTCCCGCCAGTTCTTTGTTTTGCGCGATCAGTGCATTGTTTTCCGCTTTCAGTTGCGACAGTCTTTTGCCGATCAAATAATTATCCACAACACCCCGGTTGCCGAAGGTGATGAGCAGCATCATTAAAAAAACAAAGGCGGCCAGATACCTCCCGATTTTCATGAATCCATGCTCCAGGCACGATATGCGTACAAAAATGACTTCTCTTGTGCTTTAAAAAACTACAATCGGGAGCAAAAGTCAAGCAAAGATATTTCATAAACCTTAAATTTATTGATCAATTGATCCTTGCCCTCCGAATCAGGCAAAAGGTCCGGAGGGCAGATTCTGCTGCGGCTCTCCCAGCAGAAACTTCCCGCCCTCGATCCAGCCCTTCAGATGTTCGGCGATCTGATGGGCCTTGTAGTAGCTGGACAGAGGGGCGGCAATGACTTCTTTGTCGCGGAGGATCACCTTGCCGCTGCGCAGGTCACGGTAGTTGACTTCCGCGATGGGCCTGGGATTGCCCTTGGGATAGTCCATGCTGTAATCATACACCTGGGCGTAGATATCTTCATCCTTCACCGCGGTATAGCGCGCCATTTCTTCATCGAGAATGGGAATGGGGATGCCGATACCGACAAACAAAGAAACGCCGTATCCCAAGATACTGGCGCCGGTCAGCCACTCGGGGCTCATCTCCTTCAGATTGCCGATCACCGCCAGGGTACCCGCTCCCTCCTTGGGAACGCCGTTGGCGGACCGGGCTGCATGGGGATTATGCTGCGTACCCGGCCAGGCGACAAAACCCTGGGCGCCGCCCAGAAAGATCCGCGTTCCGATGCCGATCGTCCGGTAGTAGGGATCGTTGAACAAAGGGCTGAGCTGGCCGGACGTCGCATAGGAAATGTTGGCCATGCGCGGACGCAGAATGCCCATGTAGGTGTAAATCGTCGTGTCGGAAAGATTCACGGCGCAATTATAGTTCTGATAGGCGTTGCGCGGATTGAACAGAAAGGCGTCCCGCAGATCGTTGATGGTGATGTTCTTTTCAAATTTGCGCGACGGATAACAATCCGTCCCGTATCCCTCGGCCCGCAATTTGACGACATTGCCGGAGACCAGGTCCTCGATCACGTGGCCGCCGCCGTAGTTGAATTCGCCGGGATAGACGCTGTTGAGCGGATCGCCCTCGGCGACTTCCGTCGCGCCGATGTAGCAGTCCACCGCCGCGATGCCTCCGTAGGCGGGCACGTCGTTGAGCCAGACGCGGGACGCCCGGATGCGCGGAGCGGTATGTCCGAAATTCAGAAAGGCGCCCGAAGAGCACATCGCGCCAAAGGTGCCGGTCGTGACGACATCGACGCGGCGGGCCGCCTCGACCTCTCCGTGGCGCTCCACCACGTCGATCATTTCCTCGGCGGTGACGACAACGGCCCGTCCCTTTTTAATCTTCTCGTTGATTTCCTGAAAAGTTTTTTGAACTTTGAATTTTTTCATGCGCCCCTTGTGGATGGCTTTTTGGGCCTTTCTTACCACGGTTTCGCGATAATTGCAAAATCCCGTCTTTTTTCAGGTATGTCCGAAACCGCCCGCGCCTCTTTGCGTCTCATCCAGCCCGTCGGATTCCACCCACCGGACACGGCAGACTTTCTGGACGACCATCTGCGCCAGCCGCGCGCCTCTCGTCACCACGAAGGGCGCATCTCCGTGATTGACGACAATCAGGGCGATTTCACCGCGGTAGTCCGCATCGATGGTTCCCGGAGCGTTCAAAAGCGTGACGCCCTCGTGAAGCGCCAGGCCGCTGCGCGGACGAATCTGCGCCTCATAGCCTTCCGGCAGCGCCACGGCGATGCCGGTCGGAATTTTTTTGCGCCCGCCGGGCGGAATCGTTTCCTCCGCCGCGACGGCCGCGCAGAGATCCATTCCCGCCGCCCGGTCGGTCATGTACCGGGGCAGGGGAAGGTCCTCGCTGCCGGCGATTCTTCGTATTCGAACGTCGATGGTTTCCATGAAAAAATGAAGGAGCTCCTTCCGCGGCGTCGATTATCCGCCGCGGAAGGAAAATTTCCGGTCGTTGAACCGCTACTTGACTTCCGCCCCCAGCGCTTCTTTCCGGCTGAGACGGATTTTGCCCTGCTTGTCCACTTCGAGCACTTTGACCATGACCTCATCGCCTTCCTTCAGGACGTCCGTCACCTTGGCGATTCTTTCTTTGGCAATCTGCGAAATGTGCAGCAGGCCTTCCGTTCCGGGCAGGATTTCGACAAACGCGCCGAAATCAACGATTTTCTTGACGGTGCCGCGGTATATCTTGCCGACTTCCGCCTCTTCCGTCAGCCACTTGACCATCGCCACGGCGCGGGCCGCCGCTTCGGCGTCGGCGGACGCGATCGTCACGGTCCCGTCGTCTTCCACGTCGATCGTGACGCCGGTTTCACTGATGATCTGGCGGATGTTCTTTCCGCCGGAGCCGATGACGGTGCGGACCTGGTCTTCCTTCACCTTGACGGTGGTGATCCGCGGCGCGTAGAGCGAGATATCCGGACGCGGCGCGGACAGGGTTTCACGGATCTTGCCGATGATGTGCAGACGGCCGTCGCGGGCCTGAGCCAGCGCTTTGCGAAGGATGTCCTCCGTCAGACCGTCGATCTTGATGTCCATCTGCATGGCGGTCACGCCTTTTTCGGTTCCGCAGACTTTGAAATCCATATCGCCCGCGTGGTCTTCATCGCCCAGAATGTCGGACAGGATGACGACCTGGTCGCCTTCCTTGAGCAGTCCCATCGCAATGCCCGCGACGATGTCCCGCACCGGTACGCCGCCGTCCATCAGGCAGAGGATGCCGCCGCACACGGTCGCCATGGAGGACGATCCGTTGGAAGAGAGAATTTCGGAAACGATCCGGATCGTATAGGGAAACTGCTCCGCCGGCGGAAGCACGGGAACCAGCGCCTTGCGCGCCAGCGCGCCGTGGCCGATTTCCCTGCGGCCGGGTGAGCGCAACATCTTCGCCTCCCCCACACTGTAGGGGGGGAAATTATAATGCAGCAGGAAGGAACGGAGTTCCTCGCCGCCGACGTAGTCCATGCGCTGCTCATCCGAGGAGGTTCCCAGGGTGAGCGCCGCCAGCGCCTGCGTTTCCCCGCGGTTGAAGAGAGCCGATCCGTGGGCGCGCGGCAGCACGCCGACTTCCGAATGGATCGGACGGATGTCGGTCGAAGACCGGCCGTCGATTCTTCTCTTTTCCAGGAGAATCATGTCTCTCAGAATGCGGGATTCCAGATGCTCGATAATCGCCGCAACTTTTTTGCAAAGCGCCGCGTCATCGCCGCCGATTTTTTTGATGACCGCTTCCCGGACTTCGCCCAGCTTGGCGTAGCGTTCCAGCTTGCGCGGCATGCCGTAACCTTCCTTGAGCCCCGGCAAAGCCTCCTCGCGCACCCGGGCGATCAGTTCCTCCCCCGGGGCGGTTTCGTCCACCGACCGCTTGGCTTTTCCGATCGCCGCCCGAATCCGGTCCTGCAGATCAATCACCGGCCGAACGGCCTCCAGGCCTAACTTGATGGCATCGACGATAACGTCTTCCGGCACCTCTTTGGCTTCGCCTTCCATCATGACCAGCTCCACGTCATAAGCGCGGCCCGACCGGCTCGGCGTAACCTTGCGTCCCACCAGGAAGAGATTCATTTCGCTTTCCTGCATATTTTCCGCGGACGCATTGACGACCAGTTCGCCTCCGATCCGGCCGACGCGCACGCCGGCGATCGGTCCCTTGAACGGAATGTCGGATATCTCCAAAGCAGCCGACGCGCCGATCATGGCCGCAACATCCGCGTCGTTTTCCTTATCCACCGACAGCACCGTCGCCACGATCTGGGTTTCCGAATAGTACCCTTTGGGAAACAGGGGTCGAATCGCCCGGTCGATGATGCGGGAGGTTAAAATCTCCCGCTCGTTGGGACGTCCTTCCCGCTTGAAAAAACCGCCGGGAATTTTGCCCGCGGCAAACGTCATTTCCTGATAATCCACCGTGAGCGGCAGAAAATCGACGCCCTCCCTCACGCTTTTCAGGGATACCGCCGTCACCAGCACGACGGTGTCCCCGTAATAGACCAGCGTGGAACCGTCCGCCTGCGCGGCTACATAATTGGTTTTGATGGTAAAATTTCGCCCTGCGAAATCCGCACTGAAATTGTCACTCATTCACTTTCCTCCACCTTCTTTGGGTTTGCGGTCCGGAACAGGAAATTCAAGGGCGAAACGCAAAAGCCGATTGACGCAGGGATGAACAAAAACCATGGCCAATCGGTGACGCTTTTGCCTTCCGCCCTTGAATGACTTGAGTTACTTCCTGAGACCCAGACGCTTGATTATGGTTCTGTAACGTTCCACATCGCTTTCTTTGATATAATTCAACAATCTTCTTCTCTGGCCGACGAGCTTCAACAGGCCGCGCCGGGAGTGGTGATCTTTCTGGTGCGTCTTGAAATGCTCGGTCAGGTATTCGATTCTCGCGCTGAGCAGGGCAATCTGCACCTCGGGTGAACCGGTATCGTTCTCGTGAAGACGGTAATTCTCGATTAATGCTTTCCTCTTTTCCAAAGTTAACACGTCAAATCCTCCCTATCAGAATAATATCCTTTTTATGTTCCGGGCTCACGGACGCAAATCGTTGAAGACTCTGAGCATCCTGGCCACCCGGGTTTTCCCGTCCTGTTTTTCGACATCGACCGACGACATCTGCATTTCCGCGAGCGCCACCAGACAGCCGTCCGGATTGATGAACTTTATCATATCTCCCGCCGCAAGGGAAGGAAGAACATTTTCCCGCATCATCGAGGCATCCGGCTGAAATCCAGCCTTCAGTCTGCCCGCCGTCGGCTCGCCGATTTCAACCGCCGCCATTGCAGGCAGAGCCTGCGCCATCGGCAGCATTTTCGCCAGCAGCGCCGTCCGGCCCGACGCGTCCTCCGGCAGGGGCACGGCCATGGCTTCGGTGAAAGAGCCGCTCCGCAGCCGCCGCAATCCGGATAAACAGCCGCCACAGCCCAGCGCGCGGCCCGCATCGGCGCAGATCGTCCGGATGTACGTGCCTTTCGAGCAGGTGATTTCAAAGGTCACGGACGGATAGCCGATGTCGATCACTTCGAGCGCGAAGATTTCCACCTCACGGGCGGCCACGTCCGGAAATTCCCCGGCTCGCGCATATTTGTACAGGGGCCTTCCCTTGTGTTTCCGGGCCGAAAAAGCCGGCGGAACCTGTCGGATCTTCCCCCTCATGCTTCCCAGCACCGCCCGGATCTCCTCGTCGGAGGGAACCCGGTCCGACCGGCCGGTTTCCCGTCCCTGAATGTCCTGCGTATCCGTCTCGAGGCCCAGCAACAGGGTTGCCCGGTAGGTTTTTTCGTCCCCCGTCAAAAACGCAGCCAGCTTCGTCGCTTCTCCCACACAAACCGGCAAAACCCCGGTGGCCATGGGGTCCAGCGTTCCGGTATGCCCCGCCTTCGGCGCGCCCAGAATCTTCTTGACCCGGCTTACGACGTCGTGGGACGTCAGACCCGCCGGTTTGTCCATCACCACGACTCCGTCCATAAACGACTAAGCTTCCCTGATCGCTTCAAGCACGCGGGACTTGATCGCGGCCAGGTCGCCTTCGATCCGGCAGGCCGCGGCGTTGATGTGGCCTCCGCCGCCGAAGCGACGGGCGATTTTTTCCACATTGATCCGTCCTTTGGACCGCAGACTCAACTTGAACTGCCCTTCACCCGTTTGCGTATAGAGCATCGCGATGTTGATTCCCTGGACCGTGCGGGGAATATCGATAAAACCGTCCGTGTGCTCCATCGTCGCGCCCGTCTGCCGCAAATGCTCTTCCGTCACGGTCATCGACGCAACCCCGAGAACCGGATCCATTTCCAGGGTTTCCAGCACGCGGACCAGGAGCTGCAGCTTCGCCGGCGGATCGCTTTCGTAGATATGTTCGGAAATCCACTGCGGATCCGCACCGCCTTCCACCAGGTCTCCGGCCGTCCGCAGCGTCTCCGGACGGGTGCTGGAATAGCGGAAACCGCCCGTGTCCGTCAGAATCGCCGCGTACAGATTCGTGCAGATGTCCTTCGTCATCGGCGCGCGCATTTCCCGCATCAGACGGTAGATCAGCTCCCCCGTGGAACTGGCCTTGGGGTCGAGCAGGCGAAGCGCGCAAAATCCGCCGTTGGAAACATGATGATCGATATTGATCAGGGTGGGGACAGCGGCCACATCCGCCTCCAGGTTCCCCACTCGCTCCAGTTCCGAACAATCCAGAACAAAACCGACATCGTAGTAGGTTCCCGGGCGAATCAGTTCATGAACGATCTGATCCGCACCCGGCAGGAAACGATAGTGGGCGGGCGTGGCATCCTGGTTGCACACGACCGCTTCCTTTCCCATATTCCGCAACAGTCCGTACAGCGCCAGTTCGGAGCCCAGCGCATCCCCGTCCAAACGGACATGGGACGTGATGAGAAAACGTTTTCCTGAAGCAACGGCTGAAATAATTTTCTCAATCATGCGTTTCTTCCTGTCGGGCGATCTGGGCCAGCAAACGTTCGATCCGGTTGCCGTAGCCGAAAGATTTGTCGTGCACAAACAGAATCTCGGGCACAAAGCGCAACTGCAGGCGATGGCCCAACTCCCGTCGGACAAAGCCCCGGGCGCGGGTCAATCCCGCCTGAATCTCCTCATTCAATTCATCCTTGCCCATCTCGACAAAGTAAATCTTCGCGTTTCGCAGATCATCCGTCACCTTGACCGCCGTTATGGTCACGGCGTGCAGACGGGGGTCTTTCACAGACCTCAGCAGAATGTCGGACATTTCCGCCATGATCAGCTCGCCGACACGGTCCGCCCTTTTAAAATTCATCGTACTTTCCTTTAACCCAGGCGGCTTCTTCAACAATATCGGAAACGGACATGATTTCCACCTTTGAATCCAAAACATCCGCCGCCTTCAGGTTTTCGATAAAGTGCAGCAGGTGATCGATTTTTCCCTCGATGAAGCGCTGCTCGTTGCCGGTCATCGCAAATCCGATCCGGGCGAACTGGTGATCGTCCAGCCGGCCCACCTGGGCGATGGATACGTTAAACTCATTCTGGGCGCGTTTGATGACTTTATTCAAAACGCTCCGCTTGGCCTTTAAAGAACCGGATTGGGGAATCCGCAATGAAATCCATCCGTAGCCGATAATCATCGCCGCCCTTTTCTACAATTTTCTTTCCAGCGTCTCCGTCGTATACGCCTCGATCACATCCCCCACATGGATGTCGTTATAGCTTTCAATGCCGATGCCGCAATCGAAGCCGGCCTGCACCTCCCGGGCATCGTCTTTAAACCGCTTCAGGGAAAGGATTTTCCCGTCAAATATCGCAACGCTGTCGCGAACCAGCTTGATGCCCGCCGAGCGGGTAATCTTGCCGTCCGTCACATGGCAGCCGGCGATGATCCCAACCTTGGGCACCTTGAAAAGTTCGCGGACTTCGGCGCGTCCCTGAACCACTTCCCGGTATTCCGGTTCGAGCAGACCTTCCATCGCCGCCTTCATATCGGCAATCAGGTTGTAAATAATGTCATAGAGCTTGATTTCGACGCCTTCCTGCGCCGCCAGATCGCTCACCCGGCCGTCCGGACGGACCTTGAAGCCGATCACTATCGCGTTGGAGGCGGAGGCCAGCATGATGTCGGTTTCGCTGATGGCGCCCGTGGAGCTGTGAATCATCTTGATCTGGACATCGTCGGTCGAAAGCTTTTTGAGCGCGTCGGAAATCGCTTCGATGGAGCCCTGAACGTCCGCTTTCACAATAATATTGAGGTCTTTCACTCCCTCTTTAATCTTCTGATACAGCTGCTCCAGCGTGATTTTGGAGGAAGCGGATAGCTCTTTTTCACGCGTCTTGCGAATCCAGTAGTCGGCGATGCTGCGGGCCTTCTTTTCATCCTCCACGCTGATGAATTCCGCGCCGGTCTGGGGCACGCTGGAAAAGCCGATGACCTCCACCGGCATGGACGGGCCCGCCTCTTTCACGCGGCGCCCCTGATCGTTGATCATGGCCCGAACGCGTCCGGATTCCGTTTTGGACACAAAAGCGTCTCCTTCCCGAAGCGTTCCCTGTTGAATCAGGACCGTGGCCACCGGCCCGCGGCCGCGGTCCAGTTTGGCTTCAATAATAATGCCCCTCGCCGCCGTATTCGGATCGGCTTTGAGTTCCAGCACATCCGCCTGCAGAAGAATCATCTCCAGGAGCTCCTCGATGCCGATTCTCTTTTTGGCTGAAACCTCGGTGAAAATCGTGTCGCCTCCCCACTGCTCGGACAAAAGGCCGTGTTCGGTCAGTGCCTGCTTGATCTTTTCGGGGTCCGCGCCGGGTTTGTCGATTTTGTTGACGGCCACGATGATGGGCACGCCCGCCACCCGCGAGTGATTGATGGCTTCCACCGTCTGGTCCATGACCCCGTCGTCCGCCGCCACCACCAGCACCACGATGTCCGTCACCTGGGCGCCGCGGGCGCGCATGGCCGTGAAGGCTTCATGGCCTGGCGTATCCAGAAAGACGATGTCGCGGTCGTTGATGTGAACATGGTAGGCGCCGATGGCCTGCGTGATGCCGCCCGCTTCGCCTTCAATCACGTTGGTCTGACGGATGGCGTCCAACAGCGACGTCTTGCCGTGATCCACGTGGCCCATAATGGTGACGATCGGGGCCCGCGGTTTGAGATTTTCTCCGGACGCCTGGGGCTTGAGCATCGAATCCTCAAATTCGACCTCCGCCCGCTCTACCTGGAAGCTGAATTCGGAGGCCACCAGCGTGGCGATGTCAAAGTCGATCGACTGGTTGATGGTGGCCATCACGCCCATGCCCATGAGTTTGTTGATGACCTCGCCCGCCTTGACGCCCATCCGCTTGGCCAGATCGCCGGTCGTAATGGTGTCTCCCACGCGGATGCGCCTTTTGATGGCCTTGGGCGTCGTGATTTCGGTCTTCTTCATCTTGACGGGGGCGGCTTTCCGGTCTTCGCGCCATTTGCTGAACACGACATCCCGGTCGTCATCGACCCGCTTCAATTTCTTTTCGATTTTCCGTTCGAGAATCTTGCGGCGCGGAACTTCTTTTTCGTCGCCGATCAGGACTTCAACCGTGCCTTTGCCTTTTTTCTTGGGCTTCTCAAATTCTTTTTTGATGATTTTCTCCGCCGGTGGAGGCACGATCACTTCGCCGGGTTTGGCGGGCGCCTTGGCCGGAATTTCTTTTTTCTCTTCCTGCCGGGTGATTTTGTGGCGGGACATCATCGGGGGCCGGACCGGAAGAATCACCGGGGGCGTTTTCGGCTTCGCCGGGGGTACAACCGGCGTCGGCTGGACGGGCTTTGCTTCCGCCGGGGGCTCTTTCTCCGGCAGGGCCGGACTTTCGGGGACCGCCGGTTTGGCCGCTTCCGGCGGCGCCGTTTTCCGCTCAACTTCTTCGGCGGCGGGCGCGGGCGGGGCTTCCGGCTTTTCCTCTTTGGCTTCCTTTGCTTTTTTTGCCGGGGCGGCTTCCTGCTCAACCTTCGCGGCTTCCGGTTTTTCTTTCACTTCCGGGGCTTCTTCGACCGGCGTCCGGACGGTGCGGCGGCGGATCACCGTGGTTTTGATTCTTTCTTCCACGACCTGCCGGGGCGAGGTGGCCTGCAGGTCTTCCTTGATCCTTTCGATTTCATGATCTTCCAGGGTGCTGGCGTGAGATTTGACTGTAATGCCTATTCTTTCCAGATGAGCAATCAAATCTTTATTTTCCAGGCCAAGTTCCTTGGCCAACTCGTGAACTCGCTTTTTCGACATTCCCGAAACTCCCTCAAATAAAATAGTGGGTCCCTGAAAAAATTATCCCTTTTGCCGGTCGTTGGTTTCCTCATCCAGAAGCCGAATGGCTTCGGCAATCCATTCCGCGGCGGTCTTTTCGCCGACGCCGGGAATCGCGGAAAGCGTCTCCACATCCATCGCCGCCAGCATGGCAATGCTTTTAATTCCCTGGGCAAAAAGCTTTTCCGCCATGGCCGGTCCGATGCCGGGCACCCGGGTCAGCGACGAATAGACATCCTCGTCCTTTTCGGCGGCCATGGTTTCGCTCTTGACGTCAATTTTCCAGCCGGTCAGCTTGACGGCCAGACGGACATTCTGGCCGTTCTTTCCGATGGCCAGCGAAAGCTGGTCGTCGGGAACAATCACCGTCATCGCCCGGTTTTCCTCATCGATCAACACCCGGTTGACCTTGGCGGGAGACAGGGCGCTCGAAACAAACTTGGCTGCGTCTTCGGTGTAGGGAATGATGTCGATCTTTTCGCCGCGCAGTTCCTGAACGACGCTTTGCACGCGCGTCCCGCGCATGCCCACGCACGCGCCCACCGGATCTATGTCCTTGTCCTTGGCCCTCACGGCGATCTTGCCGCGCTTGCCCGGTTCGCGGGCCACGCTCACGATTTCAATAAGCCCCTCGGAAATCTCCGGCACCTCCACTTCAAAGAGGGCTTTCAAAAAAGCGGGGTGCGTGCGCGACAGGATGATCTGCGCGCCCTTCGTGTTTTTCTTCACTTCCAGCAGATAGGAGCGGATGCGCTCGCCGCGTTTGTAGGTTTCCCGGTGAATCTGTTCCATGGGCGGCACCACGCCTTCGGCGCGCCCCAGGTTGACGATAATATTGCCGCCTTCAAACCGCTGAACGAACCCGTTGATCAATTCCCCTTTTCGGTCCTTGTACTCATCGTAAATATTGTCGCGCTCCGCGTCCTTGACCCGCTGAATGATGATCTGCTTGGCCATCTGCACGGCGATGCGCCCGAAAGAGCTGGTTTCTATTTTCATCCCCAGGGAATCCCCGGGCTCCGCGCCCTCATCCAGGGTTCGCCTTGCCTCTTCATGGGAAATCTGCGTTTCGGGGTCAAGCACCTTGTCCACAACCGTTTTAAACTGGAAAACCTCTATTTCTCCGATCTCATCGTTGTAATGGGCTTCGATTTCGACGTCCTGCCCCAGCTTCTTGCGCGCCGCGGTCATCATGGCGGCCTCGAGAGCCTCCGTGATGATCTGTTTGTCGATTCCCCTGTCCTTCCCCATCTGCTCGATCAGACGTTTAAGGTCTTGCAACATTGATCCAATCCTCCCTTTTCCTTTTCCGGCTGCCGTTCTTTCCGGTACGTGGGCGTGTTTTCACTCCTGAACGGCCGGATCCTCATCCACCAGATTGGCTTTGGCGATATCGTTTTTCGGAATGCTGAAGATCCGGTCCGCCAGGCCGAGGCGGACGACCTTTCGGCCGTCTTCTTCGGCGAAATCCATAAGCGTTCCCTGAAAATTTTTGACGCCTTCTATTTTCACATGGGTCCTGATTTTTACTTTGGCGCCGCGGAATTTTTCAAAATCCTGATCGCGCGAGATCGGGCGGTCCAAACCCGGCGACGAAACTTCCAGCGTATAAGGCCCGCGGGACAGGTCATGTACATCCAGAATATCGCCCAGCTGATTGCTGATTTGGGTACAGTCGTCCAGCGTAATGCCGCCTTCCTTGTCCAGAAAAAACCTGAAAACCCAGCGGGAATGCATTTTGACGCATTCGACGTGAATCAGCTCCATGCCTTCCGAGAGGACAACCGGCTCGGCCAGTTGCCATATTTTATCTTTCAATTCATCGTACATCGCCGCGCCTTCCGAAAATAAAAAAGTGGGCGGGAGCCCACTTCAGCGAACGACTTTCAGTGATGGTTGAACTGCGTCTACCACACACGAACAGCCAATGCAAGCACTATTTAAACGATGTATCCCGGCGCTGCAAAGGGGGATGACCGGCCGCTACTGGGCTGAAATCACCACCCGGGCCTCGCTCAAATAATCATTCCCGTGGGCCGTCGTCTCTTTAATCAGGCGGGCCGCTTCCCCCTTCAGGACGATCATGTTTTCCTTCGTAATTTTGGACGCCGGGACAATCATCACATTATCTCCCAGGTGCGTGTTTTTTCGGGCCTGCTCCAGGCTGTCGGCATAACGAACGATGCCGTGCGTCCGGACAACGGCTGGTTTTACGCTCTTGGCGGAATAGACCGTAACCGGCGAGTCGCCCACTTCCTCAACAATAATCACGGGCAGCAAAACGCGCTCGAAAATCCGTCCCTCCAGATTGACCACCATGCCGGTCACGGGACGGGTTTTGTCATAGACAATGGTGTATTCCTTGGGCGGAGGAGGCGCCTGGACAACCGGAATGTCCTGGAGCCTTTTGCTCGGGACGAACGGGGCGTCATCCTTCTGCTCCACGTTCAATGCCTGAACCAGCGTCGTGGTTCCGGGACAGTTGCTGATGCACACGCGCATCTCCACGGTGGCCAGAAGAGACCCGTCCGGCTGGCTCTCATACTTTTCTTTATGGATTCTGGCGCCCTTGACAACTCCGTCAATTTGCGTCCGGATAATGTCCTGGGTGACCATAAAATTTTCGACGGTCGTCACGGAATCGATTTTCACGCCCTTGATGATTTCCAAAAGGTTGCGGTAAGCATCCCCGATGGCGGCCCTTCTGGACAGCGGCCTTGACAACGCCATGTTGCCTTTCGCCGCTCCGCCGTATCCGACGGCGCTTACATATCCGTCCACCCAGTCGATTTTGCCGTCAACGTCGGAATATGCAGTCCCGGCGAAAACCGGCGCGATCAATAAAATCGCCATGCAGCATATGGAAAATATCTTCTTCGGTGACATGATAACCATCCCTTCTTTGCGATCTGTTTTTTTAAAACATCTTCCCTGTCTTTGGCAAGTTAAAAAAGCGTCAAATCACCGGCCGACGCCAAAGATTTCTATCGGCTTGAAATCGTTTAGTAAACCTTTAAGCTGATCGAAGAAATCTTGCCCTCCCGGGTCGGCCAGCCGGACCCCTCGGCGCCGACCGCATGAATGATCTTCGGCTTCGGATTGAGCGACATCAAATCAACCTCATACGTGTACCAGCTTCCCTGGCTCACTTTCGTCCCGTGCCAGGTTTGACTGTTGCCGGTGGGATTGGCATAATAGAAGCCGTGCCAGAACATTCGGTTCGCTTGTGATTCCGAGGGATTGGCCATACTGCCCAAACCATTGCGAACCACGCCGTTGACATCGGTATACGTCACCATGACCGCGATCGGGGCTTCTCTCCCCTGCCAGCCTGTTCCGGTCAAGGTTTGCTGCACGGCTTTGACGACGGCCTTCAGGATCACTTTCTGGGCGCCGGAAACATCTGCATTGATGGTCTGCATGATGCCCATCCGGGTATTGCCGGATGTATTGTGAAATTTGATCCCGTCGGATTCCTGAATTACCTCGCCCCTTTCGCCCGTGGGCTGCATCCAGCGATGAATCGTCCAGCCGCTGAGACTTTTGAGCCCGCCGTTGTTCAGCAGCTCTTTTTCCCCTACGGTCACCGCCGTTCCGGTTTTGACGCCCTTGATTTCCACGAAACCCGCACCTGCCG
>DAOTJI010000024.1:0-35645 GCA_035448625.1 Smithellaceae bacterium
TTTTTCGCATCGGAAAAAATAGAGAGACTTTTGTGCCGCGTCCCAACTGGCTTTCGATTTCCATTTTGCCGCCGTGCGCCAGCATCAGATGTTTGACAATCGAAAGCCCCAGACCGGTGCCGCCCAGCTCACGCGAGCGCGTCTTGTCCACGCGGTAAAAGCGTTCGCCCAGGCGCTGTATTTCTTCCCGGGGAATGCCTGCTCCGGTATCCTCAATCGTTGCAACAACATAGCCATCTTTCTCTTCGGCGTCGATCGTTACCCGGCCGCTCTCAGGCGTAAATTTTACGGCGTTGTCCAGCACATTGACAAAAACCTGACTGAGGCGGTCACGATCCGCCGAAACCGGCGGCGTCTTTTCCGGAAGCCCGTTTTCGATACGGATTTTTTTCGCCTGCGCTTTGGCTTCCACAAGCGGCAGAACGCCGGCGATCACATCCGGAAGCGACACATCTTCAAAACGGAAATGAATTTCGCCCAGTTCGATCTTCGAAATGGTCATTAAATCTTCCACCAGCCGGTTGAGCCTCCGGGCCTGTTTCAGGATGATGTCGATAAATCGTCTGGCGTCCTCGGTATTCTCCAGGGCTCCGGATTGGAGCGTCTCCAGATAGCCGATCACGGCCGTGAGCGGCGTGCGGATTTCATGGGTGACGTTGGCGACAAAATCCGTGCGAATCCTTTCCAGTTTCTTAAGGCGCGTCACGTCGTGAAAAACGATCATGTCTTTTTCTTCGCCCGGATATCCGTGAACTTCGGAAAAGCTGACGTTCATGATCACCGGATCCGGACTTCCCAGTGTGATTTCGCCCGCCGCCGTCTCCGGAGAATGCTTAAACCGCTGATACAGTCTCTGCAATTCCACATTGCGAAAGGCTTCCATCAATGTCTTGCCGCCGACATCGCCGAACTGATCGGCGACGATATGGGCCAGAGACGGACTGACCAATTCAATTTTGCCTTCGGTATTCAAAATCAGCACGCCCTCATTGATGCTGGTCAAAGCCGTCATGAGCTTGCTTTTTTCCTCGTTGGCCAGACGGATTTTACTTTGCAGTTCCTCCACCAGGTAGTTGATGTTGTCCGCCAGCGTTTTCGTTTCATCGGACGTCTTCAAAAGAATGCTGCCCCGAGGTTCTCCCTGACGGAGCCTCTCGGTAAAGTGTTCCAACATCCGAATCGGCCGTGCCAGCTTGTAGGAAATGAAAAGCGCAACGATCAGAGAAACGACGGACACGATCATCATCGTCAGGAAAATGGATGAGTAGACGGTATCGATCATTTTCTGCACATCGTGCAGAGGACGAGCCAATCTCACATAGCCGGCTGCCTGCTTGCGGTCTTTGATGGGTATGGCGACATAAAGCATCTCCACCCCCAGTGACTGGCTGAACCGGGTGGACCGGCCTTTTCCTTTTAGCCTTGCTTCCTGAATTTCCGGGCGGTGGAAGTGATTTTCCAGTTTGGCGATGTCCTTTTCCGAGTCGGCAAAGACCTGGCCTTTTGCATCGACGAGCGTCACGCGGGCTCCGGATATTTTTGCAATTTGACTCATCTGCTCGGACATGGCCCGGGCGGAGCCCAAATCAATCAATTCCGCTTCGGTCAGCAGCTCCGCCTCAATTTTGCCGGTCATGACTTCCCGGATCTCGTCTTTGATGAAAATATTCAAAATGAAAAACGAGCAAAAAAGGATCACCAGATAGGAAAAAAATATTTTCAGAAAAAGACTGCGCTTCACACCGGCTCCTTATTCGTGGAGGGAACTGGTTTGGTGACGGACGCACTCGCCGGTCACCATGTAAGTGACCATATCCGCAATGCCCTTGGCGTGATCGGCGATGCGCTCCATGTTTTTGGATACCTGCATGATCAGCAAAGATCGGCGAATCGATTTGGAATCCTCCATCATGAAGGTCAACAGCTCCCGGAAGATCTGCTCGTTGAGATCATCAATCACCTGTTCCGTCTGCCGGACATTTTCAGCCAGGGCAAGGTCGCCGCGGATGAAACTGTCCAGAGAATCCCGGATCATCGCGCCGACCCTATCGGTCATGCGGGGCAAATCAATATAGGGTTTGAGTTGCGGTTCGTCGTTTAATTGCAGAACCTTCTCGGCGATATTCACGGCCATGTCGCCGATTCTTTCCAAATGGCCGGTGATCTTGATCGCCGTTGTAATAAACCGCAAATCAATCGCCGCGGGCTGCCGGAGCGCCAGGATTTTGATGCAACGCTCCTCAAGCTCCGTGTCCAGGCGATCAATTTCATCATCCTCCTGGATGACTTGTCGCGCAAGGTCGGAATTTCTTTGGGCAAGAGCCGTCATCGCCTGCTGAATCGCCTTTTCCGTCAGCGCGCCCAGAAAAATCAGGCCGTCCTTGATCGCCTGCAGCTCCTTATCGTAGTGCAAGCTGGTGTGTCGTTTTTCTTCCATTTCATCCTCCAGATGAAGCTGTTTCTTTAGCCGAATCTTCCCGTAATATAGTCCTCCGTCTGTTTCACATCCGGCTTTGTAAACAGTTTCTCTGTTTTACTGTATTCAATCAAATTCCCCAGATAAAAGAAAGCGGTTTCATCGGAGATGCGGGCCGCCTGCTGCATATTATGCGTCACAATGATAATCGTATAATCCTTCTTCAGCTCTTCGATCAATTCCTCGATCTTGGCGGTGGAAATCGGATCCAGCGCCGAGGTGGGTTCGTCCATCAACAGAATGTCGGGCTTCATCGCCAGAGCCCGCGCAATGCATAATCTCTGCTGCTGGCCGCCGGAGAGATTCATGGCGGATTGATTCAGGATGTCTTTGGCTTCGTCCCACAAAACCGCCTGCTTCAGGCTCTGCTCCACCAGCATATCCATCTCGGCGCCGGAAACCCCGTTCAGCTTCGGTCCGTAGGCGATATTGTTGTAAATGGTCTTCGGAAAGGGATTGGGCTTTTGAAAAACCATGCCGATCTTGCGGCGGATTTCCACCGGATCGACATCCGGCGCGTAAATATTTTTATCTTCAAAAAGAATTTCGCCTTCCACCCTTGTGCCGTCAATCAGGTCGTTCATGCGGTTTAAAAGCCTCAGCAGCGTGGACTTGCCGCATCCGGACGGCCCGATGAGCGCGGTGACCCTGTTCTTGCCGAAGGTCATGGAGATGTCCGTCAGCGCGCGGCTGACGCCGTAGTAAAAGTTCACATGATTGAGCCGGATAATGCTGTTCGCTTCCATTCCTACCACCTTTTATTTCGTCTCATAAACCCGCGGATCACAATCGCGATCAGGTCAATGCCCAGCACCACCGCCACCAGCACCAGCACGGTTCCAAACTGTATGGGGCGCGTGGCTTCAATATTGGTCCCGGCCGTGGCCAGCACATAAATATGATAAGGCAGAGCCATCACCTCGTCAAATACGGAGCCGGGCAGTTTCGCCGTAAAGTACGCGGCGGCGGTAAACATAATGGGCGCGGTTTCCCCGGCGGCCCGGCCGATGCCCAGAATGGAACCGGTCAGGATGCCCGGCAGGGCGTTGGGCAAAACAATCCGGTAAATGGTCTGCCATTTGGAAACCCCCAGAGACAGAGACGCCTCGCGAAACGTCTGCGGCACGGCCTTCAGGGCTTCTTCCGACGCGCCGATGATGGTCGGCAGAATCAGGAATCCCAGCGTCAGAGATCCGGACAAAATACTCGATCCGAATTTCAGAAAAACAACAAAAAAACCCAGTCCGAATAAGCCAAAAACAACCGAGGGGACGCCGGCCAGACAGTTGATGCCGACTTTGATCAACCGGACAACCCTTCCCTGCCGCGCGTATTCCGTCAGATAGATCGCCGACGCGATGCCCAGCGGCAGCCCGACGGCGATGGCGCCCAGCGTCAGATAAATGGTCCCCAAAATGGCCGGCATGATGCCGCCCTGCGTCATCGAATGGGTGGGGGGCTTCGTGATGAACTCCCAGCTGATCGCGCCGATGCCGTTGTAAATAATATAAAAAACAAGACCGCCCAGGGCCAGGGCAATGATCAGCGCGGAGGCGCGCACCATTGCAAAAAAAATATGCTGTTTCAGATAGCGCCACTTCATGGAGGCATGGATGGATAAGGCCATAGCGTATCCGTTTACAAAGTCCCCGACCCGATCTGGCGGAATTTGTGAGACACATAATCCGAAACCAAATTGAAAGTCAGCGTCAAAAAGAACAAAACGATTCCGATCGCGAAGAGCGCCTGATAGTGAGGACTGCGGTAAGGCGTCTCCCCCATTTCCGCGGCAATGCTTGCGGGCATGGGCCGCACCGAATCAAACAGGCTCTCGGGAATCACCGCCGCGCCGCCGGCCACCATCAGCACAACCATCGTCTCGCCGATGGCCCGGGCCATCCCCAGCATGACCGCCGTGGAAATCCCGGAGATAGCGGAAGGCACAATCACCCTGGCAATCGTTTCAAATTTTGTCGCGCCCAGCGCGTAGGAGGCTTCCTTGAATTCGCGCGGCACGGCATAAAGAGCATCCTCGGAAATACTGGAGATAGTCGGAATCGCCATGACGGCCAGAATCACGGATGCGTTGATGATATTTAAACCCGTAGGAAGATCAAAGGTTTCCTGAAGCCAGGGCGCCACAATGACCATGCCGAAAAATCCCAGCACAACAGAGGGCAGTCCGGCCAGAAGCTCGATGATGGACTTGAGAATTTCCTTGACCGACGGGGGCGCGATTTCGGAAATATAGATGGCTGCCATCACGCCCAGGGGTACGGCAATCACAGTGGCAATCAGCGTGACGATCAAGGAACCGACGATCAGCGATAAAATCCCGAAGGACGGCGGATCATACGTGGGATACCACTCCACCCCGAAAATAAAATCCTTCACCGACACGTTGCCGAAAAGCGGCAGGCCTTCCCGGAAAAGCGAAAAAACAATCAGTCCCAGAACAATCACTGAAACCAGAGCGAAAAGGAAAAAGATATATTTGATAATGATTTCTTTTGTATGACGGGTCATGCCACCCTCAACGGCTGTCGTCGGCTTGCTTTACGGTTTTACAAAAATCAGTTTCGCTGCGGTTGACGAGAAGCCCGTCAAACCGCAACGAAACCCTTTGAATATCACGATTGCTATTTTTTCTTCCCCGTCTTCTTCACTACAACAATCGGAACGAAACCTTCTTTGGCAACGATTTTCTGGCCGGCGGGAGACTTCACAAAGGCAATGTATTTGGCTATGGATCCTGCCGGCTCGCCGTTGGTATACATGTAAAGTTCACGGGACATGGGATATTCCCTGGACAGGGCCGTCTGAAGGGAAGCCTTGATGCCGTTGACCATAAGCGGTTTTACGCTTTGATTGATGTAGCCGATGCCCAGGTAGGCGATCGCGTATTTGTTTTTTGCCACCGCGGTGACCAGCGCGCCGTTGGAGGCCAGCATCTGCGCCCTCGGCGTGACTTTTGCCTTCTTCATGACAAAATGATCCCAGGACTCAAAGGTGCCGGAAGACGAGTCGCGGGAGATCACGACAATCTTCAGGTCTTCTCCGCCCACTTCCTTCCAGTTGGTGATCTTGCCCTGATAGATCTGGCTCAACTGGTCGATGGACAGATTGGTGACCTTATTTTTGGGATGCACGACGGGAATGATCGCGTCGAGAGCCACCACGTGAACTACCGGGTTGACGCCTTTGGATTTGGCGAGTTCAATTTCCTTGTCTTTGATTTCACGCGATGAAGTGGCGATGTCCGTCGTTTTGTCGATCAGGGCCTTGATGCCTTCGCCGGAACCGCCGCCCGAAAGCGAAATCTGAACGCCGGGATTGGCCTTCATGAAGGCTTCCAGCGTGCCCTGCGCCACCGGCAAAACGGTGGTCGATCCCTTGATGACAATGGATTGGGCGGCAAAGGACATCCCGCAGCTTAGCAAGAATACGATGGTGAAAAGCGTTGCTTTTCGAAAGATGCTGAACATGGACATTCCCTCCTGTTTTTTTAATTGACTAACCTTATACCGGATGAATGTTACAGTTTGATGACGTGTTGATGAACTTGTAAAAACAATGTGGAAGAAAGAGCTTGGGGGTGGAAAGACAGCGGATTCCTACTGTATATCCGCAAATTTGTAGCCGAATCCGCGGACGGTCAGGATGTAGCGGGGGTGTTCCATGTCTTTTTCGATCTGGCTGCGCAACCGCCGGACATGGACATCGACGGCGCGGTCGGTGATAAACGTATCATCGCCCCAGACATGATTCAGGATCTGATCTCTGGAATACACCCGGCCGGGGTTGCGCGACAGGAAGAAGAGAAGTTTAAGTTCCGTGGGGCTTAACATGACCGGCCTTCCGTCCACCGTTACGGTACAGGAAAGGTAATGAATGGCCAGTCCGGCAAATTCAAAAGTTTCCTTAACGCTTGGCCTCTGTCCCTCCCGCATGCGCCGTAAAACCGTTCTGACCCGGGCAACCAGTTCCTTGACGCTGAAGGGTTTGGTCATGTAGTCGTCCGCGCCCAGTTCCAGGCCGATAATCTTATCCGTCTCATCGGCTTTCGCCGTGAGCATGATCATGGGCAATGATGAAGTCTCCGGATTGGCGCGGATCTTCT
The DNA here is from genome assembly GCA_035448625.1 of Smithellaceae bacterium. Taxonomy (GTDB): domain Bacteria; phylum Desulfobacterota; class Syntrophia; order Syntrophales; family Smithellaceae; genus UBA8904. The sequence goes on from DAOTJI010000024.1 coordinate 6,597, forward strand.
TGCAAACATCCAGACCGCCGACCCCGGGCAGCATCAAATCCAGAATCAGCAAATCCGGTTTTTCGGCCCTGACTTTGTCAAGCGCCGCCTCGCCGTCATAGGCTTTTACCGTGGCAAAACCCTCACGCTCCAGATTATAGGACACCAGATCCACGATATCTTTTTCATCGTCAACAATGAGAATGGTGGCCATTTTAAAGTCCGTGACGGCGTTCCTGAACGGTGATCGCAGCGCTCGCATCAGAACGCGGGCCAGGGCAAGACGTTTCACCCGGATCAGTCGGGAATCACTTTAAAAACTTCGTCTCCGGGCCGCACGCGGTCCGAAACCTTCAGGCCGATGGAATCGCCCGCCACGGCTTTCTGCACCGGTTTGTTGTCCACTTCCATGGACTGGACCACTTCGGTAAATTCCGTCGTATGGCCGGAAAACTTGATGCTGTCGCCAATCATCAGTTCGCCTTCCGTCAGATGGACCGCGGCCACCGAAGGCTTCGCAAAAAACTTAAGCACTTCGCCGATCTTTTTTTCTGTCATCTCGATGCCTCCTTTGCAGTCATTGTCCATCAATACCTTGATCGATTTGAAAAAACAACCACAAAAAAAGGCAGGGGGTGAGCCCTGCCTTTTCGAATGGAATCGATCCCGGCTGTTTAAGCCTTGATTTCTTTCTTCTTCGGCTTCGCCTTCTCTTTCTTTTTCTCGTCCGAAAGGTATTCCAGAATGGAAACCGGCGCGTTGTCTCCAAACCGATAGCCGACTTTCACGATGCGCGTGTAGCCGCCCGCGCGATTGCGGAAGCGCTCGGCCAGTTCGCCGAAAAGCTTTGCGACCATCTCTTTGTCCCGAACCACCGACAGCGCCTGCCGGCGCGCGTGCAGGTCGCCTCTTTTCCCAAGCGTAATCATCCGATCCGCCAGTTTGCGCACTTCCTTGGCCGTCGCATCGGTTGTACGAATGCTTTCATGCTTGATCATCGATGTCACCATGTTGCGAAACATGGCGTCCCGATGGCTGGACGTTCGTCCCAGTTTTCTGCCCGCCTTACCGTGATACATGGTTCCTTTATCCTTTCCTGACCTTCCCCTGATGAATCATCGAACACCGTCCCGCACTGGCGGTTCAGTTCCGGTCGCTTTTCCGTTTCTAGGCATTGTCCTCCGGCTTCATGCCGAAGGCAAGGCCGTATTCGTTGAGAATGTCCTTGATTTCACTGAGAGACTTGCGCCCGAAATTCTTGGTTTTGAGCATTTCCGCCTCGGTTTTCTGGACCAGTTCCCCGATGGTGTTGATCCCCGCGTTTTTCAGGCAGTTGGCCGAACGCACGGAGAGCTCCAAATCTTCCACCGACCGCATGAGGATTTCATTGAAACCCGGAGACTCCTGTGGTGTCTCCGAAGGAGGCTCCTCGACTTCCTCAAAATTAATGAACACGTCCAGCTGCTGCTTCAGGATCTTGGCTGAATACGCAATGGCATCGCCCGGGTTCAGGCTTCCATCCGTCCAGACTTCCAGCACCAGCTTGTCGTAATCCGTGATCTGTCCGACGCGGGCGTGAGACACCACGTAGTTGACTTTCTTGATCGGCGAGAAGATGGCGTCGATATTGATGGTTCCTTCCGGTTGATCGGGTTCCAGCTCCTTTTTTGCGGGAATATAGCCTTTGCCCATTTTCACGACCATTTCCGCCTTCAGGGAACCGCCGCCGGACAGCGTTGCGATATAATGATCGGGGTTCAGGACCTCGATCGTTCCGTCCGTAAGGATATCTCCGGCCGTGATGACGCCGGGGCTGGTCACGTTGAGTCTTACGACTTTCATGTCCGCCGAACCCATTTTGAAGCGGACGCCCTTCAGATTCAAAATCACGTCCGTGACATCTTCCTTGACGCCGGGGATCGTGGAAAACTCGTGCAAAACACCGTCGATTTTGACGGATGTAATGGCCGCTCCCTGAATGGACGACAACAGAACCCTTCTCAACGCGTTGCCCAGCGTGATTCCAAAACCTCTTTCCAGCGGTTGAATGGTAAATTCCCCGTAGGACGAGGTGTGCGTGGCTTCATCGACGTCTACTCGTTTGGGACGAATTAAACTCGACCAGTTTCTCTGCATAATCAAACCCACCCTTAAGTTGGTCTATTCAATTGGTTGGCGAATTACTTGGAATAAAGCTCTACCACAAGCTGTTCCTGCACCGGCATCGTCAGGTCCTCACGGACCGGCAGCATCTTGATGGTCGCTTTAAAATTATCTTTATCCAATCCCAGCCAATGCGGAACGCCGCGCCGGGCAACGGTTTCCATGGCCTCCAGAATCCGGTTGATCTTCCGGGAGCCTTCCTTGACGGTGACTTCATCGCCTGCCTTGAGCAGGTAGGACGGAATATTGACCGTTTTCCCGTTCACCAGAAAATGGCCGTGGCTGATCAGCTGACGCGCCTCGATCCGGGAATTGGCAAACCCCAGGCGGAAAATCATGTTGTCCAGCCTGCGCTCCAGGAGCACCAGCAAATTGGTTCCCGTAATGCCCTTTTGGCGATCCGCCTTTTCAAAGTAGCCGTGGAACTGCTTTTCCAGAAGTCCGTACATTCTCTTGAGCTTCTGCTTTTCGCGCAGCTGCGTGCCGTAGTCCGACTGCTGTTTCCGGTGGGACTGGCCATGATCTCCCGGTGCGTAGCCTCTTCGTTCAAAAGAACATTTTTCCGAATAACACCGATCGCCTTTCAAAAAAAGCTTTAAGCCTTCCCGACGGCACAAACGACATGAGGAATCCGTATATCTTGCCAAAAAAGCCTCCCTTTACTCTTCTAAATATTCAAAAAATCTATACCCTGCGCCGCTTCGGCGGCCTGCAGCCGTTGTGCGGAACCGGGGTAACGTCGCGAATCATCGTTATGGTCAGACCGGCCAGTTGCAGCGACCGGAGCGCGGATTCTCTTCCGGCGCCCGGACCCTTGATGTAAACCTGAACGCGGCGCATGCCCTGATCCTTGGCTTTGCGCACCGCGTCTTCCGCCGCCATCTGCGCGGCAAACGGCGTGCTCTTGCGCGAACCTTTGAAGCCCTGCAACCCCGCCGAGGACCAGGAAATCACGTTGCCGGACAGGTCCGTAATCGTTATGATCGTATTGTTGAACGTGGATTGAATATGGGCAACCCCTTCCGTAATGTTTTTCTTTTCTTTTCTCTTGCCTGTTTTCCTGACTGCCTTCGCCATGGTTCCTCCGGTCGAAAATATGTTGCGCTATTTTTTCTTGCCCGCGATCGCCCGTCTCGGACCTTTTCTCGTCCGTCCGTTGGTGTGTGTTCTCTGCCCCCGGACCGGAAGCCCCTTGCGGTGGCGCAGGCCGCGGTAAGCGCCGATGTCCATCAGGCGCTTGATCGACATGGAAACCTCCCGCCGCAGATCCCCTTCGACCTTTCCTTCTTTATCGATAATGCCGCGAATGGCCGAGATCTCGGAATCGGCCAGCTGGTCGGTCTTGGTGTCCGGACTGACGCCCGATTCCTTCAGAATCTGCATCGCCCGCGTTTTGCCGATGCCGTAAATGTATGTTAAGGCAACTTCCATTCGCTTGTTTTTCGGTAAATCAACCCCTGAAATTCGTGCCACCGATAACCTCCTGAAATAGTTGAAACTAACCCTGGCGCTGCTTATGCTTGGGATTTTCACAAATCACGCGCAAAACCCCCTTGCGTTTGACGATTTTGCACTTCTCGCATATTTTTTTCACTGACGATCGTACTTTCACGATTTCTACTCCTTCCGGCCGGCAAATGATGCTTACTTCGTCCTGTACGTGATCCGGCCCCGGGTCAGGTCATAAGGGGAAAGCTCCACCGTGACCTTGTCTCCGGGCAGTATTTTTATAAAATGCATCCGCATTTTGCCGGATATGTGTGCCAGAACCTTATGTCCGTTTTCCAGTTCCACCCGAAACATGGCATTCGGCAGGGGCTCCAGAACCCGACCTTCAACCTCTATCGCTTCCTCTTTGGCCATACCGTACTCAACCGCCGGTTTATCAGAATCCGTTCAGTCTGCTCAAGATCTCCGGCCCGTTTTCCGTGACGGCCACGGAATGCTCGAAGTGGGCCGACAAACTTCCGTCCGCCGTAATCACCGTCCAGCCGTCCGGTAAAATCTTGACCCCGTACCTGCCCGCGTTAACCATCGGTTCGATGGCGAGAATCATTCCCGTCCTGAGTTCGATTCCCCGTCCTTTTTTTCCGAAATTCGGAATCTGGGGATCCTCGTGCATGTTCCGGCCGATGCCGTGTCCGACAAAGTCCCGGACAACGGAAAATCCGGCCGATTCCGCCGTTTCCTGAACCGCCGCCGAGATGTCTCCCAGGCGGTTTCCGGAAGAGGCCTGGTCAATCGCCGCGTACAGACTCTCTTCGGTGACCCGTATCAACCGGGCCGCCTCTTCACTCACCCGGCCGACGGGAAGCGTGATGGCCGCGTCCCCGTAAAAGCCCTGATAGAGAACGCCGAAGTCCAGTCCGACAATGTCGCCTTCCTTCAGAACACGGCCCGACGGCATACCGTGAACGACTTCTTCATTGACCGAGGCGCACAGGGAATGGGGATAACCCCGATACCCTTTAAACGCCGGTCTGGCTCCCCGCTTTTCCGCAACCCCTTCCGCGATTTGATCCAGTTCCCGGGTGGTCACGCCGGGTTTTACTTTTTCCCGAAGAACGCTCAGGACTTCCGCAACAATCCGGCTGCTCGCTCTGGCTTTTTCGATCTCGTCCGGTTGTTTCAGAATCACCATGAGCCCCAACCTTCCCTCATCCGTCTATCGCCTGCGTGCCATGTGTCCTTTCTTCATGAATCCCTCGTACTGGCGGGTCAGCAGATGCGATTCGATCTGGCTTGCGGTGTCCATGGCCACGCCGACCACAATCAGCAGAGACGTGCCGCCGAAATAGAAAGGCGTGTTCAACTGAGAGATCAGCACGCTGGGCAGTACGCAGATGATGGAAACATAGATCGCGCCGCTGAAAGTGAGCCTCTCCAGGATTTCCTCGATGTATTCGGCGGTTTTCTTGCCCGGCCGGATTCCCGGAACATACCCGCCGAATTTCTTCATGTTTTCCGCCATGTCGTCCGGTTTGATCGTCACGGCCGTGTAAAAGAAGCAGAAGAAGAAAATCAATCCGACAAAAAGAACTTCATAGCCCAGCCGGCCGGGCATCAAATAGCCGGAGATCGTCTTCATCAAGCCCGCCGGCGCAAAATTGGCGATGGTCGCCGGAAACATGATGACCGACGACGCAAAGATCGGCGGAATAACCCCCGCGGAATTGATCTTCAGCGGCAGGTGCGTTGTCTGTCCGCCGTACATCTTCCGGCCCACGATTCTTTTGGCGTACTGGACCGGAATGCGCCTTTGCGCGGCTTCCACATAGACAATCGCGCCGATCACGGCGATCATGAACAACCCCAGCAGCACCAGCAGGAGAAAATGCAGTTCGCCGGAGGAGTACAGGCGCCAGGTGTTGCTGACGGCCCCGGGCAGATTGCAGACGATACCCGCAAAAATGATCAGCGAGATGCCGTTGCCGATCCCCTTCTCCGTAATGGTCTCCCCCAGCCACATCAGAAACGCCGTACCGGAGGTCAGGGTGATGATCGTCATCAGAATAAAGCCCCAGCCGGCGTGCAGAACGATGGGGGCGCCCGTCGGGCTGGCCATCTGCTGCAATCCCCAGGCGATGCCGAATCCCTGGATAATGCTCAGTCCCACCGTGCCGTAACGGGTGTACTGCGTAATCTTCCGGCGGCCGTTTTCGCCCTCTTTGGAAAGTTTTTCCAGATGCGGAATGGCCACCGTCAGCAAATTGATGATAATGGACGAGGTGATGTAGGGCATGATCCCCAGCGCAAAGATGGAAAACGTTCTCAACGCGCCGCCGGCAAACAAATCCATCAATCCCAGCATGGAACCGCGCGCCTGCTCGAAAAAAGCCAGAAGCGCCGTATTGTCGATCCCGGGAGTCGGAATGAAAACACCGACGCGGTAAACCGCCAGAAGAAGCAGGGTAAACAGAATTCTTCTCTGCAGTTCGGGTATTTTGGAAACGCCGCCCAGTCCCTCTAACAAATCAGATTACCTCTTCAATCGATCCGCCCGCCGCGGTGATTTTGGCTTTCGCAGCGGCGCTGATTTTTGCCATTCTCACCGTCACGGGAAAATCGATGTTTCCTTTGGCCAGAATCTTGATTCCGGCACCCTTTTTCTTGACCAGGCCGCTTTTCAGGATGGCCTCTTCATCAATCACGGCGCCCTTTTCAAATCTGCGGCACAGATCCATGACATTCACGCCGACATAGCTTTCCCGGAAGGGGTTTCGGAAGCCTCTCTTCGGAAGCCGCCGGGACATGGGCATCTGACCGCCTTCAAAACCGTCGCGAACATAGCCGCCGGAGCGGGCTTTCTGCCCCTTGTGTCCCTTGCCGGACGTTCCGCCGTGGCCGGACGCATCGCCTCGACCGACTCTTTTTCTCTTTTTGGTCGCCCCCAGGGGAGCTTTCAGAGAACTCAAATCCATAGCCCTACTCCTTTGACTCTTCCACAGAAACCAGATGGATGACCTTATGAATCATCCCACGAATCTCCGGGGTATCGGCCAGCGTCACGGTCTTGTTCAGCTTAGTCAGCCCCAGGCCGCGCATGATTTTCCTCTGCTTCTCCGGCCGTGTGATGACGCTTTTCACCATTTTCACTTTCAACATTTTAGCCACTGTATCAACACCCTCGTCCTATTTTTTACTTGCCCCGCCGCGCGGATATTTCCGCCGGATCCTTCAACTGACAAAGTCCGTTAACCGTAGCCTTGACCAGGTTGTGCGGATTGTGCGACCCGAGGCACTTGGTCAGAATATTGTGAACGCCGGCCACCTCCAGAACGGCCCGCACCGCGCCGCCCGCAATCAGTCCGGTCCCTTCCGACGCCGGTTTGAGGAGCACTTTGCCCGCGCCGAATTTTCCAAGGACCTCATAGGGGATCGTCTTGTTGGCCACCGCGACTTTGGTCATGTTTTTCTTGGCCATTTCCATTCCCTTGCGGATCGCCTCGGGCACTTCATGGGCTTTTCCCAGTCCCGCGCCGATCATGCCCTGGCCGTCGCCGACCACCACGATCGCGCTGAAGCGAAACCGTCTTCCTCCCTTGACGACTTTTGCCGTGCGGTTGATGGCAATCACCCGGTCGAGGAGCTCTACGTCCTTCATGTCTCTGCTGTCAATTGATTCTTCTCTGATCATGGGTTCCGTTCACAAAAGTAATTAAAATTTTAGACCGCTTTCCCGTGCCCCGTCGGCCAGGGCTTTTACGCGGCCGTGATAGAGAAACCGCCCTCGGTCAAAAACGACTTTCTCCACTCCCAGCGTCTGCAGGCGCGCCGCAATCAGTTTGCCCACTTCGCGGGCCACCTCCACCTTCTTACTCCCCCGGATTTTGCCGGCCAGCTCCTTGCTCAGCGTGGAAGCCGTCGCGATCGTCGTGCCCTGCGCGTCATTGATCACCTGAGCATAAATGTGCTTGTCCGACCGGAAAACCGAAAGGCGGGGCCGCTCGGCGGTTCCCGTCAGTTTGCCCCTGACCCTCTTTTCCCTCTTTGCTCTTACCTTCAGCGTCTTTTTGGAAGCCAATGTTCCACCTCTTTTTCCCTGTGTTTCCCTAAACGATTATTTCGCGCCCGCAGCCTTGCCGGCTTTCCGGCGGATATGCTCGCCCGTGTACTTGATGCCCTTTCCCTTGTAGGGTTCCGGCTTCTTCAGCGACCGGATCTCCGATGCGACGCGCCCCACCAGTTCCTTGTTGATGCCGGAAACGACGAGGTTGACCTGCTTGTCGATCTTGACGTCAATCCCCTTGGGAATGCTGTATTCAACCGGGCTGGAAAACCCCAGCACCAGTTTCAGGGTCGAGCCGGCAAGTTCCGCGCGGTACCCGACGCCGGAAATTTCGAGCCCCTTCTCGAAGCCGGAGCTGACGCCGGTGACCATGTTGTGGACCAGCGTCCGGGCCAGGCCGTGATAGGACCGGGCCAGCCGATCATCGGACGTTCTCTCGATGGTCAGCTGATTTTCCTTTATCGTCATCGCGATGCCGTCCGGCAATTTTGAAGACAGGGTCCCTTTGGGCCCCTCCACTTTTACGACATTGCCGCTCTGGCTGACCTTCACATTTTTCGGAAACGCGATTGGTTTTTTACCTATTCTCGACATGAATAAGAGCTCCCGTCTACCCTCTGTAATTGAACTACCAAACCTTGCAAAGAACTTCCCCGCCGACATTCGATTCCCTGGCTTCCTCATCGGTCATGATGCCGCGGGACGTGGAAAGAATCGAAATGCCGAAGCCGTTGAGCACCTTGGGAACCCGGTCGGCCGAAACGTACACCCTGCGCCCCGGCTTGCTGACTCTCTGAATGCCGGTAATCACCGTGTGCTTGGCATCCGGATACTTGAGCGTGATCTTCAGCATCGGGCGGCTGTTTTCATTCTTCACGGGCTCATAATTATGGATGTATCCGTTCGTTTTCAGAACTCTGGCAATGTTCATATTCATCTGCGACATGTGAACGCTGACCGTTTTGAAGCGGGCTTTATTCCCGTTGCGTATCCGGGTCAGCATATCGGCAATAGGATCCGTCATCCCCATGCTTGTTCTCCTTACACAATGTTTACCAGCTGGACTTGATCACGCCGGGAAGCTCGCCCTGCAGGGACAGTTTCCTCAGGCAGATTCTGCACATCTCGAATTTTCTGTAGTACGCCCGGGGCCGTCCGCAAATCTGACAGCGGTTGTATTCCCGGACCGCAAATTTCGGTTTTCTTTTTGCCTTTGCGATCAGCGACTTTTTTGCCACGCTACAATTCCTCCGGAGCTTCCTGGTTTAATTCTTAAAGGGCACGCCCATCAGTCGGAGCAGCGCACGGGCCTCATCGTCCGTCCGGGCCGACGTTACAATGGTAATATTCATCCCCTTGATCTTTTCAATCTTGTCATACTCGATTTCCGGGAAAATAATCTGCTCGTGAAGTCCGATCGAATAGTTGCCCCGCCCGTCAAATGCACTGGCCGGGATCCCTCGAAAATCGCGGACTTTCGGCAGGGCGACGTTCACCAGACGGTCAAAAAACTCATACATCACGTCTTTCCGGAGCGTCACCGAACAACCGATCGGCATGCCCTGGCGGAGCTTGAAGGTCGCGATGGATTTTTTCGCCTTGGTGACCACCGGCCTCTGTCCCGTAATCATCGCCAGTTCCTGCACGGCGCCGTCAATGATCTTCACGTTGGAGATGGCCTCGCCCAGACCCATGTTGACGACAATCTTCTCCATCTTCGGAACCTGCATGGGATTCTTGTAGTCGAATTCCTTGACCAGGGCCGGCACTACGGTTTTCAAATAGTATTCCTTTAATCTTGCCATGTTTTCCTAACCCACATCGATGACGTCATTGCACTTGCTGCAGATTCGAATTTTCTTGCCGTCCTCGAGAACGCGGTTCCGGATCCGGGTCGCTTCCTTGCATTTGCCGCAAATGATGCTGACCTTGGAGACATCCATCGCCGCCTCTTTTTCCAGAACGCCGCCCTTGCTTTTCTGATCAGGCCTCTTGTGCCGTTTGATCACATTGATCTTTTCGACGATCACCTGATTCTTGCCGGGAATGGCCTTCAGAATCTTGCCGGTTTTTCCCTTGTCCTTGCCGGCCAGAACCTTCACCAGATCCCCTTTTTTCAATCTGCCTAAACTCATGTTTTCCCTCTTCAAAACCGGCTTACAAAACTTCTGGCGCCAGAGAAATGATTTTCATAAACTGCTTGGCCCGCAATTCGCGGGCGACCGGCCCGAAAATTCTTGTACCGATAGGCTCCATCTGATTGCTGATCAGCACGGCCGAGTTGTCGTCAAACTTGAGATACGAACCGTCCGGCCGCCTCACTTCCTTCACGGTGCGGACGATGACCGCTTTAATGACATCGCCTTTTTTGACCTTGGAATTCGGGATGGCCTCTTTCACCGCCACGACAATCACATCGCCCAGAGAAGCGAAACGCCGCTTCGATCCGCCGAGCACCTTAATGCACGCGACCCGTTTGGCGCCGGAATTGTCGGCAACATTTAAAATGGTCTGCATCTGAATCATAAATCAACCCCACTGTCACAACCGGCCCGGACGAGCCCGTTTTCTATTTCGCTTTCTCCAGAATTTCCAGCATTCTCCAGCGTTTATCTTTGCTCATCGGCCGCGATTCAATGATCATGACGGTATCCCCGATCCTGCACTGGTTCTGCTCATCATGCGCCTTGTATTTCACGTGACGGCGGACATACTTGTGAAACACCGGATGCTTCACCAGTCGTTCGGCTTTCACCACGATGGTCTTGTCCATCTTGTCGCTGACGACCACGCCCTTAATGGTGCGTTTGTTGCTCTTTTCAGCCATATTAACCTGCGGCCTCCTTTTCCTTCATCACCGTATGGATGCGGGCAATGTCCCTGCGGAGGCGGCCCAAGCTGGCGGTGGATTCCAGCTGGCCCCCGGCATGCCGAATCTTCAACCGAAACAGTTCTTCCGCCAATTCATTCTTTTTGGTTTGAAGCTCGTTCATTCCGAGGCCTCTGATTTCGCTAATTTTCATCCGATATCTCCCTTGAACAAAACCTGGTCGAAATCGCCAGTTTGTGCGACGCCAGACGAAACGCTTCTTTGGCCACGTCTTTGGTCACACCTTCCATCTCGTAGAGCACCGCTCCGGGCTTTACGACCGCCACCCAACCTTCCGGCGCGCCCTTTCCTTTTCCCATGCGGGTCTCCGCCGGTTTTTTCGTAATGGATTTGTGCGGAAACACGCGAATCCATATTTTGCCGCCGCGCTTCACGTACCGGGTCATCGCGACGCGGGCCGCTTCGATCTGCCGGGCGGTCACCCATCCGCATTCCGCCGCCTGCAGCCCGTAGTCACCAAAGGCAATGGTGCCGCCGCGGACCGCTTTTCCGCCCATTCGGCCCTTCTGCAATTTTCTGTATTTTACCCGTTTTGGCATCAACATAATCTACAACTCCCGTTCCTCCAGCGCAGCCCTTTTCCCCGGCGCCGTCAGGATGCTTTTTCGTTCTTCTGGGGCAAAACTTCTCCGTGAAAAATCAAAACTTTGACGCCGACCAGGCCGTAGGCCGTGTGGGCTTCCGTAAAGCCGTAGTCGATATCGGCCCTCAGCGTATGCAGGGGGACCCGGCCTTCACGGTACCATTCCGCACGGGCGATTTCAGCGCCCCCCAGTCGTCCGGAGCAGCTGATTTTGATGCCTTTGGCGCCGAACTTGAGCGCGTAGCCCACGCATTTTTTCATGGCGCGGCGGAAGGCAACCCTGCGCTCGAGCTGCATGGCGACATTTTCCGCCACCAGTTGCGCGTCCGTTTCCGGCTTGCGGACTTCCAGGATATTGATGATGATCTCGGCGTGCGAAAATTTTTCAATCTCCGCCTTGAGCTTTTCAATTTCCGATCCCTTTTTGCCGATGATCACCCCCGGCCGGGCGGCGTAGATGTTCACCTTGGCCTTGTTGGCCGCGCGCTCAATCTCGATATGGGAAATGCCGGCATGATAGAGTTTTTTCTTGAGGTACTTCCGAATCTTCAAGTCCTCAAGCAGCATGCCGCTGTAATTCTTTTCGGCAAACCATACGGACTGCCACTTTTTGATGTAGCCCAACCGTAATCCTACCGGGTTAACCTTCTGACCCAATATCGTTCCTCCTTACCTTTCATCCACGACCACGGTGATGTGAGATGTTCTTTTTTTGATTCCCGCCGCTCTTCCCTGCGCCCGGGCCCGCCACCGTTTCAGCGACGGCCCCTGGTCCACAAAGATCTCCTTCACGTAAAGCGTGTTTTCGTCGATATTCGGATTCTGGGCCGCGTTGGCGACGGCCGATTGGAGCACCTTGGCCACGATCCCCGCCGAATACTTTCTCGTATACCGCAGGATATTTCGGGCTTCCTGCACGGTCTTGCCCCGGACCAGATCCACCACCAGCCGAACTTTCTGCGGCGACATCCGTATATATTTTGCGACTGCTTTTGCTTCCATAGTTCATCCACTCCAAAACCTGTCCGTTTCCGCAAAGCTCCTACTTCTTGACCTTGGTTTTCCGGTCGCCGGAATGGGAATAAAAAGTTCGCGTCGGCGCGAATTCACCCATTTTATGGCCTACCATGTTTTCCGTCACGTAAACCGGAATGAATTTTTTTCCGTTGTGCACGGCAAACGTGTAACCGATCAGCTCGGGGGTGATGGTTGAACGCCGCGACCAAGTCTTAATCACATTCTTGCTGCTCTCGGCCTCCATCTTCCGGACCTTGGCCAGCAGACTTTCTTCAATATAAGGACCTTTTTTGATCGAACGTGCCACGTTTTATTTCCCTCTTCTCTTTACGATATATTTATCGGTTCTCTTGTTTTTCCGGGTTTTATGCCCCTTGGTGGGAACGCCCCAAGGCGTGCACGGATGACGGCCGCCGGAAGACCGGCCTTCGCCGCCGCCCATCGGATGGTCCACCGGGTTCATGACGACGCCGCGAACGTGGGGGCGCTTCCCCAGCCAGCGGGTGCGTCCCGCCTTGCCGATGCTCACGTTTTCATGTTCGTTGTTCCCCACCTGGCCGATGGTCGCCATGCACTCGATAAAGACCTTGCGGACTTCACCCGACGGAAGCCTCACCTGGGCGTAAGTGCCCTCCTTGGCCATCAACTGGCCGTAAGCGCCCGCCGAGCGGATCAACTGTCCGCCGCGCCCGACCTTCAACTCCACGTTGTGGATCAGCGAGCCCAGGGGAATGTATTTCAGGGGAATGGCGTTGCCCGGTTTGATGTCCGCTTTCTCGCCGCTGACCACGACATCGCCCACGCGGATCTGCGCCGGGGCCACGATGTATCTTTTTTCGCCGTCGCGGTAATTCAGCAGGGCGATCCGGGCCGACCGGTTCGGATCATACTCGATGGCCGCCACTTTGGCCGGAATATCCGCCTTGTTGCGGCAAAAATCGATCATCCGGTACTTGCGCTTGTGGCCGCCGCCGATGTGGCGTGCCGTAATGCGTCCGTTGCTGTTGCGGCCGCCCGTTTTGCGGATCGGCTTCAAAAGGCTTTTGACCGGCTCGGTGGAGGTGATCTCCGCAAAATCCGAAACGCTCTGGAACCTTCTGCCCGGTGATGTCGGTTTGTACTTGATGATTGCCATGTGCTTATTCCTTCACTTGTTCTATACGCCTTCGGCGACCTCGATGCGGCTGCCTTCGGCCAGCGTCACGATTGCCTTTTTCCAGGAGCTTTTCTGCCCCATGACGCGGCCCATGCGCTTCTTCTTGCCCAAAACCTGAATGACGCGCACTTCCGTCACTTTGACCTTGAATAATTTTTCCACCGCCTGACCGATTTCCACCTTGTTGGCCCGGCGATCGACTTCGAAGTGGTATTTGTTTGCCGCTTCACGGTCCAGGTTGCTCTTTTCCGTGAGGAGGATTTTTTTGATCACCTGATGCAGTTCCATTATGCCAGCAATGCCCCCTCGATCTTTTTTATGGAGGGTTCAAGAAGGACCAGATGTTCGTAGTGGAGAAGATCATAAACATTGATGCCTTCCGACCGAATCATTTTCACGTTTTTGATGTTGCGCGACGACTTCATCAGCACCGCGTTATCCTGATCAATCACAAAAAGCGCTTTGGTGAGGCCGAAGCGATCCACCACTTTCTGAAACGCTTTGGTGCTGATCGCTTCCATCGGAAAATCGCGCAGAATCGTCATTTTTTCTTCTTTTACCTTCAGGCTGAGTGCGGAAATCAGGGCATTTTTCCGGACTTTCTTGGGAACGCCGTACGCGTAATTTCGGGGCTGGGGTCCGAACACGATCCCGCCGCCTCTCCAGATGGGGGAGCGCGATGTTCCCGAGCGGGCTCGTCCCGTGCCCTTCTGGCGCCAGGGCTTTTTCCCGCCGCCGCTGACTTCGTTTCTTCCCTTGGTGGCGGAGGTGCCCGAGCGTCGGGAGGCCCGCTGCATCTTTACGACCTCATAGATCGTCGCTTCGTTCACGTCCGCGCCGAAAACCGCATCGTTCAATTCGACTTCGGCAACCTTCTTTTTTTCAATATCAAAAACATCTGCGAGAGCCATGCTCATTACTCCACTGTCCTACGCGCTTTTTTTCCTGGCCTGCCGAATGAACACATAGCCGTTTTTTCCGCCGGGAACGGAACCCTTCAACAACAACAGGTTTCGGTCGGAGCGGACCTGCCAGATTTGCAGGTTTTGAACGGTTTTGCGGACATCGCCCATGTGGCCGCCCATTTTGGTGCCTTTGAACACGCGGGACGGATCCGCGCTGGCGCCGATGGAACCGGGGGCCCGATGAAACATGGAACCGTGCGTCGCCCGACCGCCGCCGAAACCGTGCCTTTTGACGACGCCCTGAAACCCCTTACCTTTCGAGGTTCCCACGACGTCGACAAAGCCGCCCGCCTGAAAGATGTCCGCCGAAATTTCCTGGCCGACTTCGTATTCGCCGGCCGCGGCGGGAATTTCCCTCAGAACGCGGAAGAATCCTTTATTGGCCTTGTTCAAATGGCCCTGCAGCGGCTTCGTGACGTTCTTCTGCTTCATCCGGCCGTAGCCGATCTGAACCGCGTCGTAGCCGTCCTTTTCCCTGGTTTTCACCTGAACGACGACCGACGGCTCAACTTCAATGGCCGTCACGCCGATCGCGGCGCCGTCTTCGGCGAAGACCTGCGTCATGCCTAATTTTTTCCCCAGAATTCCCTTGCTCATCATCATCCAACTTTTCAATGAATAAAGCCGCGAAGCTCAACGTTTTGGGAAATGGCGGCCTCAGCGGCCGCTTTCCCCCGCCTCTTTATAAGCCTACGCTTTTATCTCGACATCCACTCCCGCCGATAGATCCAGTTTCATCAGCGCATCCACCGTGGCTTGCGTCGGCTCGACAATATCAATCAATCTTTTGTGTGTGCGAATTTCGAACTGCTCCCGGGATTTTTTATCCACGTGCGGCGAACGATTGACACAGTATTTATTGATTTCCGTAGGAAGAGGAATCGGACCGGCGACGCGAGCGCCGGTCCGTTTTGCGGTCTCTACAATTTCTTCGACAGAACGGTCCAACAGTTTGTAGTCGTAAGCTTTGAGGCGAATTCTTATCTTCTGTTCTTTCATGGATCGGTTTCCCTACCGTTTCTACGCAATGACCTTGCTTACCACTCCGGCGCCCACCGTCCTGCCGCCTTCGCGGATCGCGAAACGAAGCTGCTCTTCCATCGCGATGGGCGTAATCAGTTCAACCGTCATTTTGACGTTATCGCCCGGCATGACCATCTCCACGCCTTCGGGCAGCGTCGCGACGCCCGTCACATCCGTCGTCCGGAAATAAAACTGCGGACGGTACCCGGAAAAGAACGGGGTGTGCCGGCCGCCTTCTTCCTTCGTCAGGACGTACACGGCCGCTTCAAACTTGGTGTGGGGCGTGATGGAAGCGGGCTTGGCCACTACCTGGCCGCGTTCCACTTCTTCGCGCTTGATGCCGCGCAACAACAAACCGACGTCGTCGCCCGCCCGGCCTTCGTCCAGCGTCTTGCGGAACATTTCCACGCCCGTGACGACGGTCTTGATGGTGGGACGGATCCCGATGATTTCGACTTCTTCACCGACTTTGACGATCCCGCGATCCACTCTTCCGGTGACGACGGTGCCGCGTCCGGAGATGGTGAACACGTCGCCGACCGGCATTAAAAACGGCTTGTCGGTGTCGCGCTTCGGCTCGGGAATGTATTCATCGACCGCCTTCACCAGCTCTTCGATGCATTTCACATCGGGAGAAGTGGTGTCATCGGCTTCCAAAGCCTTCAGGGCAGAGCCGCGGATGATGGGAATATCATCACCCGGGAATTCGTACTGGGTCAGAAGCTCTCTCAATTCGAGTTCGACAAGGTCCAACAGCTCGGGATCATCCACCAGATCCACTTTGTTGAGGAAAACAACGATGTAGGGAACCTGCACCTGGCGGGCAAGGAGGATGTGCTCGCGGGTCTGCGGCATCGGACCGTCGGAGGCGGCTACGACCAGGATCGTTCCGTCCATGTGGGCGGCGCCGGAAATCATGTTTTTGATATAGTCGGCGTGGCCGGGGCAGTCCACGTGGGCGTAATGTCTTTTGTCCGTCTCATATTCCACATGGGAAATGTTGATCGTGACGCCGCGTTCTTTTTCTTCCGGAGCGTTGTCGATGGAATCAAAAGCGCGGAATTCCGCCAGGCCCTTTTTCGCCAGATATTTGGTAATGGCGGCCGTCAGCGTCGTCTTGCCGTGGTCCACGTGACCGATGGTCCCTATATTTAAATGCGGCTTGGTCCTTTCAAATTTTTTCTTTGCCATCTCACCTTTCCTCCTTAACTTTGAATGGTTGGTTTCCTTGTCGTTTGATTCGTTGATTTAAAATTTATAATGAGCAAAGGCCTTGTTGGCCTCCGCCATTTTATGTACGGCTTCCCTCTTCTTGATGGCTCCGCCCCGGTTGTTGGCCGCGTCGATCAGTTCCGCCGCCAGCTTTTCCCGCATGGTTTTTTCGGTGCGTTCCTGCGCGTTGGAAATGAGCCAGCGGATGGCCAGCGCGGTGCGCCTCGCCGGGACGACCTCGGTCGGCACCTGATAGGTGGACCCGCCCACGCGCCTGGACTTCACCTCGATCATGGGTTTGACGTTGTTGACCGCTTTTTCGAAAAATTCCACCGGCTGTTCCTTGACCCGCTTTTCAATGATGTCAAAAGCGCCGTACAGGATGCTTTCCGCGACGCTTTTCTTTCCCCGTTTGAGCAGCGAATTCACAAACTTGGCAACCAGTTTGTTGTTGTACTTGGGATCCGGTAAAATATCCCTTTTTTCGATTTCCCGTCTTCGTGGCATTTTTTCAATCCTTCATCTAACTGGGCTTTTTCGCTCCGTATTTTGACCGGCTCTGTTTGCGGTCGGCAACCCCGACGGCATCCAGCGTCCCCCGGACGATATGGTACCGGACACCGGGCAAGTCCTTGACTCTGCCGCCGCGAACCAGCACGACCGAGTGCTCCTGCAGGTTGTGCCCGATGCCGGGAATGTAAGACGATACTTCATACCCGCTGGTCAGCCGGACCCTCGCCACCTTGCGCAGAGCCGAATTGGGCTTTTTGGGCGTGGTCGTGTACACTCTGACGCACACCCCGCGCCGCTGCGGCGAACCGGCCAGCGCCGGTGCGTTCGTTTTTCTCTTGATTTTGGCCCTACCCTTGCGAACCAATTGACTAATTGTCGGCATCTTTCCTCCCGAACGCTGCCCCGCCTTTTTTGACGGGAGTAGCAAATCTGCGGTAACTATCAATTCAAACTGTTTCTGTCAAGACTTTTATACTTTTTTTTCGCTTATTCCGACGCCGCCTGCGGCTCCGTTTCCGCCTCCTCATCCTCGACCTTGATTCCCAGCTTGCGGTACATGACCAGACCGGTTCCGGCCGGAATCAGGCGCCCCATAATGACGTTCTCCTTGAGGCCCCTGAGATAGTCCGTCTTGCCCGCCAGCGACGCTTCCGTGAGCACCCGGGTGGTTTCCTGGAAGGAAGCGGCGGAAATGAAGCTCTGCGTGGAAAGCGAGGCTTTGGTGATTCCCAGAAGCAGCGGATCGCCGATGGCGGGACGGCCGCCCTGAGCGATCACCCGGTCGTTTTCCTCCTGGAAACGATAGCGCTCTACCTGTTCGTCGGCAATGAAATTAGAGTCGCCGGGATCGGTAATCCGGACGCGGCGCAGCATTTGACGGACGATAACCTCCATGTGCTTATCATTAATCTTCACGCCCTGCAAACGATAAACTTCCTGAACTTCATCCACCAGGTAACGGGCCAGTTCCTTCTCGCCCTTAATGGCCAGAAGGTCATGGGGATTGTTGACGCCGTCCATTAAAGCGTCGCCGGGGGATACGTGGTCGCCCTCCTGAACACTGATGTGCTTTCCCTTGGGAATCAGGTATTCCTTTTCCTCGCCGATTTCCGGCGTGACGACGATTTTACGTTTGCCCTTGGCGTCTTTGCCGAAGGCAACAACGCCGTCAATTTCGCTGATCACTGCGAAATCTTTCGGCTTTCTAGCTTCAAAGAGCTCCGCGACTCTGGGCAGACCGCCCGTGATGTCCTTGGTTTTCGTCGTTTCCCGGGGAATCTTCGCCAGGATATCGCCGGCCCGCACCTCATCGCCTTCCGAGACGACGATATTGACGCCGACCGACAGGAAGTAGCGGGCCGCCGCGTTCGATCCGGTGAGTTTGGCCGTCTTCCCCTTGCTGTCCTTGATGGACACGCGGGGCCGGAAATCGCCGCTTTTAAACTCGACAATCACCTTTCTCGACAGACCGGTCACCTCATCGACCTGCTCCTGCATGGTTTTTCCTTCAATAATATCGCCGTATTTGATGGTTCCATCCACTTCCGCCAAAATCGGTATGGAGAAGGGATCCCACTCGGCGATCAGCTGGCCGCGCTTGACAAGGCTCTCGTCTCCCACTTTGAGGTGAGCTCCGTAGGGAACGGTGTATTTGCCGCGGCTGCGGTTCTGTTCGTCCAGCACGTGGACTTCGCCGTGGCGGTTCATGACCACGTAGTCGTTTTCCTTCGTCTTGGCCGTATTCAGGTTCACGAATTTGACCCGGCCGTCATGACGGGCCTCCAGGGTGGAGTGCTCGTCAAACTTTGCCGTGCCGCCGATGTGGAAGGTTCTCATGGTGAGCTGCGTGCCGGGTTCGCCGATGGACTGGGCGGCCACGATGCCGACCGCTTCGCCGATGTTCACCAGATGGCCGTGGGCCAGGTCGCGCCCGTAGCACATGGCGCAGACGCCGTGTTTGGCGCGACAGGTCAAAACGGAGCGGATGTTGACTTTCTCAATGCCGGCGCGGTCGATTTTTTCGGCCAGGGTTTCATCGATGGCCTCATTGGCCTTCACGATCACTTCGTCCGTGAAGGGATCCCGGATTTCCTGCAGGGCGACGCGGCCCAGCACGCGCTCGCCGGCCGTTTCAATGATTTCACCGCCCTCCATCAGCGCGGACACATACAGTCCGTCAACGGTTTCACAATCCTGCTCGGTGATAATGCAGTCCTGGGCCACATCCACCAGCCTTCGGGTCAGGTAGCCGGAGTTCGCCGTCTTGAGCGCCGTATCCGCCAGGCCCTTGCGGGCGCCGTGCGTGGAAATAAAATACTGCAGAACCGTCAGGCCTTCGCGGAAGTTGGCCGTGATCGGCGTTTCGATGATTTCGCCGGAGGGCTTCGCCATCAGGCCGCGCATGCCGGCCAGCTGACGGAGCTGCTGTCCGGAGCCGCGGGCGCCGGAATCCGCCATCATGTAGATCGGATTGAAGCTCTCGATTCTGCGCTTTTTGCCGTCCCCGCCCGCCACTTCTTCCGTGCTGATGCCGGTCAGCATTTCGGAGGCGATCTTTTCGGTCGCCTGCGCCCAGATATCGATCACCTTGTTGTAGCGCTCGCCGTCCGTGATCAGACCGTCCATATACTGCTTCTGGATTTTCAGCACATCCTTGTCGGCCTGCGCCACGATGGTTTTCTTGTTCTCGGGAATGATCATATTCCCGACGGCGAAGGACAGCCCGGAAATCGTCGCGTACTTGAATCCCAGATCCTTGATGCGGTCGGCCAGCAAAACGGTGGTTTTGTCGCTGCAGACCCGGTAGCAGTGGTCAATCAGGTTGGCCAGTTCCTTTTTGTTCATCAGCTTGTTGATCGCATCAAAGCTGATTTCCCTGGGGAGAATTTCATACAGGACGATGCGGCCGGCCGTTGTTTCCTTCAGCTCCGACTCGATGCGGACCTTGATCCGCGCGTGCAGGTCAATGGCGCCGGCGTCGAGCGCCGAGCGGACTTCTTCCGGACCGGAGAAGATCATGCCTTCTCCCTTCACGTCTTTCTTCGCGCGGGTCAGATAATAAATCCCCAAAACGATGTCCTGGCTGGGGATGATGATCGGTTTGCCGTTGGCCGGAGACAGAATGTTGTTCGTGGACATCATCAGCACGCGCGCTTCGGTCTGCGCTTCGATGGACAGCGGAACGTGGACGGCCATCTGGTCGCCGTCAAAGTCCGCGTTGAAGGCCGTGCAGACCAGCGGATGCAGGCGAATCGCCTTGCCTTCGATCAGCACCGGCTCGAACGCCTGCATTCCCAGGCGGTGCAGCGTGGGCGCTCGGTTGAGCATCACGGGGTATTCCCGCACGACTTCGTCGACCGCGTCCCAAACTTCGGAGGTCTCCCGTTCGACCATCTTTTTGGCGCTTTTGACGGTCGTCACGTAGCCTTTTTCCAGGAGGCGGTTATACACGAACGGTTTGAAGAGTTCGAGCGCCATCTTTTTGGGGAGCCCGCACTGATGCAGCCGCAGATCCGGCCCCACCGTAATGACGGAACGGCCGGAGTAATCCACGCGTTTGCCCAGCAGATTCTGACGAAAACGCCCCTGCTTGCCTTTCAGCATGTCCGAGAGAGACCTGAGCGGCCGCTTGTTGGTCCCGGTGATCGCGCGTCCGCGCCGGCCGTTGTCGAAGAGCACGTCCACGGCTTCCTGCAGCATGCGCTTTTCGTTGCGGATGATGATTTCCGGGGCGTTGAGCTCCTGGAGTCTTTTGAGCCGGTTGTTCCGGTTGATCACGCGCCGGTACAGATCATTGAGATCGGACGTGGCGAAGCGGCCGCCGTCCAGCGGGACCAGAGGCCTCAAATCCGGCGGAATCACCGGCAGCACGGTCAGGATCATCCATTCGGGCTTGTTGCCGGACTTGCGCAGGGCTTCGACGACCTTGAGCCGTTTTACGATTTTTTTCTTTTTGGTGTCGGAAAGCGACGTGACGACTTCCGTCCGCAATTCCTCATAGAGTTTTTCCAGATCGATCTCTTCGAGCAGCCGGCGCACGGCTTCGGCGCCGATGCCGGCGACAAATCCGCTCTCCCCGTACTGCTCCTTGGCTTCGATGTACTCCTCGTCGGTGAGGAGCTCCTTCTTTTTCAGCGGCGTGTCTTTCGGGTCCAGGACAATCCAGGATTCAAAGTAAAGAACTTTTTCCAGCTCCTTGAGCGTCAGATCCATTACGTTGCCGATGCGGCTGGGCAGACTTTTCAAAAACCAGATGTGCGCGACCGGCGTCGCCAGCGTGATGTGCCCCATCCGTTCGCGGCGCACCTTGGACTGAATGACTTCGACGCCGCATTTTTCACAGACCACGCCCCGATGCTTCATTCGCTTGTAGCGGCCGCAAAGACATTCATAGTCTTTGACCGGACCGAAAATCTTGGCGCAGAACAGGCCGTCCCGCTCCGGCTTGAAGGTCCGGTAATTGATCGTCTCCGGCTTCTTGACTTCGCCGTTGGACCAGGAAAGGATCTTTTCCGGCGAGGCGATCGAAATCTTCATGGCGCTGAAGCGAATCGGATTTTTTGGTTTTTCAAAATAGCTGAAAACGTCTTCCACAGATTTTTCTCCTGTTTTTAAAACAAATTTGAGGGGCTACTCTTCCTCGACCAGTTCCACGTCCAGCCCGAGGCTCTGAAGCTCCTTCACCAGCACGTTGAAGGATTCCGGCAGGCCCGGCTCGAAGGTATGCTCCCCTTTGACGATGGATTCGTAAATCCGTGTGCGTCCGGCGACGTCGTCGGACTTGACCGTCAAAAATTCCTGCAGGGTGTAGGAAGCCCCGTAGGCTTCCATGGCCCAAACTTCCATTTCTCCCAGGCGCTGGCCGCCGAACTGGGCTTTGCCGCCCAGCGGCTGCTGCGTCACCAGCGAATAGGGCCCGATGGAGCGGGCATGAATTTTATTGTCCACCAGATGGTGCAGCTTCAGCATGTAGATGATGCCGACCGTAACTTCCTGATCAAAGGGCTCACCGGTCCGGCCGTCGAACAGCACCGCCTGTCCGGTTTGGGGAAGGCCCGCCGTGTCGAGCAATTTACGGATTTGCGGTTCTGGACAGCCGTCAAACACGGGGCTCGCCACCAGCATGCCTTTTTTCAGGCGGGCGACAAATCGCTTGAGGTCCTCGGCGGACGCCTTTTCCAGAAACTCGTCAAAATCCGGAGAGGCGTAGGTTTTCCTCAATTCGTTTTTGATCTGCTGAAGATGTTGGTTCTTTTCCAGCAGTTCATTCAGCCCCTCGCCGATGGATTTTGCCGCCCAGCCCAAATGGGTTTCGAGGATCTGGCCGACGTTCATTCGGGAGGGAACGCCCAGCGGATTGAGGATGATATCCACCGTGGAGCCGTCCGAAAAATAGGGCATATCCTCTTCGGGAAGAATCCTGGACAGCACGCCTTTATTGCCGTGGCGGCCCGCCATCTTGTCTCCGACGGACAATTTCCGCTTGATGGCGACATAGACTTTCACCATTTTAATGACGCCGGGAGGCAGTTCGTCGCTGGCCCGGATCTTCTCCAGCTTTTCCTCAAAACGGGCTTTCACGAAGTCGATTTTTCTTTCCATCACCGAAAGCAGGTTCGCCAGCTTTTCCTCCGAGCCGTCGTGCTCCGCCAGCGTGACGTCCTTCCAGTATAAAAACGGAATCTCCTGCCAGAGGTCCCGGGTGATCTTTTCACCTTTTTTAAGAAGGGTTTTCTTCTTCACGTCGACGACCTTGCCGGCCGACGTTTTGCCGACCACCAGTTTGGCGATGTCCTTCTTGATGGATTCCGCCAGGATGCGGATTTCGTCGTCGCGGTCCTTCGTCAGCTTTTCGATCGCCTCTTCTTCGATCGCCTGCGAGCGCAGGTCCTTTTCCGCGCCTTTGCGCGTGAAGATCTTGGCGTCAATCACGGTGCCTTCCACGCCGGGCGGAACCCGCAGGGAGGTGTCGCGTACATCGCTGGCCTTTTCGCCGAAAATCGCCCGCAGCAGTTTTTCCTCCGCGGACAGCTGTGTTTCGCCCTTGGGCGTGATCTTGCCGACCAGGATGTCGCCGGGCTTGACGGACACGCCCAGCCGGATAATGCCGCTTTCATCGAGGTTCCGGAGCGCTTCCTCTCCGACGTTGGGGATGTCGCGCGTAATTTCTTCCTTGCCCAGCTTGGTGTCGCGGGCCATGGTTTCGAATTCTTCAATGTGAATGGAAGTGTAAATGTCTTCCTTGACGATGCGCTCACTGACCAGAATGGAGTCCTCGTAGTTGTACCCGCCCCAGGACATGAAAGCCACCATCACGTTCCGGCCCAGCGCCAGTTCGCCGTTGTCCGTGGCGGGGCCGTCGGCCAGAATGTCTCTCTTGTGGACGCGGTCGCCGACATCAATGATGGGTTTCTGGTTGAAGCAGGTGTCCTGATTGGAGCGCTGATACTTGGACAGGGTGTAGATGTCCACGCCGGTATCCAGTCCGTCTTCTTCCGGTTTGTCCGCGCGGACCACGATTCGCGAAGCGTCCACGCTTTCGACGACGCCCGAGCGTCGGGCCACCATCACGGCCCCGGAATCGCGGGCCACGACCGCTTCCATGCCCGTGCCGACCACCGGCACCTCGGGGCACATGAGCGGCACGGCCTGGCGCTGCATGTTGGAACCCATGAGCGCGCGGTTGGCGTCGTCATGCTCCAGAAACGGAATCAGGGCCGCAGCCACGGAAACGAGCTGATCCGGGGCCACATCCATCATCCGGATCTCTTCCGGCGTGGCCGAAACGAAGTCGCCGCCTTTCCGGACCGAAATCAGTTCTTCCTCAAACCGTCCCTTCTTGTCGAGCGGCCGATCCGCCGGGGCGATGAGCTGGTTTTCCTCTTCGATGGCCGTCATGTATTTCACGTCATCGAGCACCTTGCCGTTCTCGACCAGGCGGTAGGGGCTTTCGATAAAGCCGAATTCGTTGACACGCGCATAGGTGGACAGCGAAACGATCAGCCCGATGTTGGGGCCTTCCGGCGTTTCGATCGGGCAGATGCGGCCGTAATGCGTCGAATGAACGTCGCGGACTTCAAACCCGGCGCGCTCGCGGGTGAGCCCCCCGGGGCCGAGCGCCGACAGGCGGCGCTTGTGCGTGATTTCCGAAAGCGGATTGGTCTGGTCCATGAACTGGGAAAGCTGGCTGGAGCCGAAAAATTCATTCACCACGGCCGAAACCGGCTTGGCGTTGATCAGGTCGTGGGGCATCATGGTTTCGATGTCCTGGAGGCTCATTTTTTCCTTGATCGCCCGCTCCATCCGCACCAGGCCGATGCGGTACTGGTTTTCGATCAGTTCGCCGACGGAACGAACGCGGCGGTTCCCCAGATGATCGATGTCGTCCACGCTGCACTCGCCCACGCCGTTTTTCAAATCGATCAGGTATTTCACGGAGGCCAGAATGTCTTCGTTGCGCAGCACCGTCAGGTCCGTCGGCACGTCGAGTTTAAGCTTGTAGTTCATCTTGGCGCGGCCGACATCCGAGAGATCATAGGTTTCCAGCTCGAAAAAGAGGCTTTTGAAAAACTTCGTCGCGGTCTCCGGGGTGGGCGGATTACTGGGACGAAGCCTGCGGTAAATCTCCAGGATCGCCTCTTCCTCGCTGTCGATGCGGTCCATGAGCAGCGTGTCGCGAATGGAGGCGTTGTCCAGGTCTTCATCGATGTGGATGAAGTTTAGTTCCTTGACGCCCTTCTCCTGGGCGATTTCGAGGCCGTTGAAGGGGAGCTCTTCGTTGCAGCGGAAAAGGATTTCTCCCGTGGCGGGATCCCGGACGTCGGAAGAAAGAATTTTTCCCGTCAGATCCGCTTCCTTGATCGCCACGCGCTTGATTCCGGCGTCCATGATTTTTTTGAGCAGGGGTTTGGTGAGCTTTCGCCCCTTCTTGACGATGACTTCATCGCTTTTCGGGTCCCTGATGTCTTCCGGCGCCTTCTGTCCGGCCAGGGATTCATCGACGCCGAAATAGATTTTCTCCCCTTCGAGCGTGATCTTTTCAATCTGGTAGAAATAGTTCAGGAGAAACTCCGTCGAGTTTCCCATGGCTTTGAGCAGAATCGTCACGGGCATTTTGCGGCGGCGGTCGATGCGGACGTACAGAAGGTCCTTGGAATCGAATTCCAGATCCAGCCAGGACCCGCGGATGGGAATGACGCGCGCCGAGTAAATCAGCTTGCCGGAGGCGACGGTTTTCCCCTTGTCGTGGTCGAAAAAGATGCCGGGCGACCGGTGGAGCTGGCTGACGATCACGCGCTCGGAGCCGTTCACGATGAACGTGCCGTTTTCCGTCATCAGCGGAATTTCACCGAAGTAAATTTCCTGCTCCTTGATGTCCCGGATCGGCTTGGTTTCGGGCGTTTCGCGGTTGATCCGGCCGTCCGCAAGCCGGTCGGTGTCAAACACCATCAGACGGACCACGATTTTCAAAGGAGCGGCATAGGTCATGCCCTTTTGAATGCACTCCTTCATGTCGTACCGGACATCGCCGATCTTGTAGCTGACAAAATCCAGGGAGCATTTCCCGCTGAAGTCCGAAATGGGGAAAACGCTCTTGAAAGCGCCCTGCAGTCCGACGTTGCGCCGTTTGGCCAGGGGCACGTCGGCCTGCAGGAACTTTTCGTAGGATCGCGTCTGGATCTCAATCAGATTGGGAATATCCTGTACTTTCTTAACGCGGCCAAAATTTTTTCTAAAGTCACCCATGGTATCCTTGAATTCAATGGTGGAGTGAAAATTGCCTTACTTAATCTCGACCGTTCCGCCGACTTCCTCGATCTTCTTCTTGATCTCGGCGGCTTCCTCTTTGGAAACGCCCTCTTTTACCGGTTTGGGCACGCCTTCCACCAGATCCTTGGCCTCTTTCAGCCCCAGTCCGGTGATCGCGCGGACGACCTTGATGACCTGAATCTTCTCCGCGCCGAATCCCGTCAGGATGGCGTTGAACTCAGTCTTCTCTTCCGCGGCGGGGGCGGCGGCGGCCGCGCCGGGCATCGCAACGGCGGCCATCATCGGAGCGGCGGCGGATACGCCGAATTTTTCTTCCAGTTCCTTCACCAGAGCGGAAAGCTCCAGCACGGTCATATTTTCAATAAATCGAATGACGTCTTCTTTCGTAATTTGATCTGCCATGGTTCTATTCCTCTTTCGTGTGTTGTTATGAGTTTAAAGTTTGCTTTTTCTCGCAGTAGGCGTGGAGCGCCTGCACAAAGCCTCTGGGAACCGCGCTCAAAACCGTAACCAGTGACGTCGGCACCGCCGCCATCACCGAAACCAGCTTGCCCAGAAGCACTTCCCGGCCGGGCAAATCGGCCAGCGCGGTGATATCTTCCCTGGTCAGCATTTTGCCGTCCAGCACACCGACCTGGATTTCCAGTTCAGGATTCTTCTTGGCAAAATCCACGAGCGCCTTCGTCGGCGCCACCGGATCCTGATAGCTCAAAACGACCGCGACGGGATATTTGAAATGGTCCGCCAGAACGGAAAAGCCGGTTTCTCTCGACGCGATGCCCAGCAGCGTGTTTTTGACGACCTTCAGCTCCGCATCATTTTTGCGCAATACGTTCCGAAGGGCTTCCATTTTTTCAACGTTCATGGCGTTGAAACGGGTCAAAACGCCCAGATGAGCCTTTTTGAGTTTCTCCTGAAGCTCGGATACAATCTGTTCCTTTGCTTTTCGATCCAATTGATCAGCCTCCTTTCATGATGATTTTCAACCTGAGGCCGAACGTCCAGCCGCACACGGAATAGAAAACGGTCGATCGTGCCTTTCCGATCCCCGTTTTTTCAGCAAAACAAGATTACCGCGAAGTCCGTCCGAGTAATTCTCTTTTTGCTTTGCGAGTCTCGGCAGGCCCCTGTCCGTTTAAACTTCCGTACCTGCTGTCTTCGACCTGATGCTGTTTATTCCTCTTTCAGCGGGCCCGGCGTTTTCAACAACGCGGCTCCCGCGAATGCTTTCTTTTAGCTCGCGCTCTTGATATCCAGCGGATCAATCTTCACGCCCGCGCCCATTGTACTGGATATTGCGATGCTTTTGATGTAGGTTCCCTTGCTCGACGCGGGTTTGAGCTTGAGGATGGTCTCCAGAAGCGCCATGATGTTTTCGTACAGCTTTTCCGCGCCGAAGGACACCTTGCCCACCGGTGAATGCACGATGCCGGCCTTTTCCACGCGGAATTCCACCTTGCCCGCCTTCAGTTCACGGACCGCGTTGGCGATATCAAAGGTCACCGTTCCCACTTTGGGGTTGGGCATCAGGCCGCGCGGGCCCAGAATCTTGGCGATTTTTCCCACGGACCCCATCATGTCCGGCGTGGCAATCACGCGGTCAAACTCCAGCCAGCCGCCCTTGATCTTCTCGATGATTTCCTCGTTGCCGACCAGGTCCGCTCCGGCGTCCAGGGCCTCTTTCTCCTTCTCGCCCTTGGCAAAAACCAGCACACGAACGGTTTTCCCCAGACCGTTGGGCAGCACCACGCTGCCCCGAACCATTTGATCGGCATGCGCCGGATTGACGCCCAGGCGGACGGCGGCATCCACCGTCTCATCAAACTTGACTCCCGCCATGGACACCACCATTTCCGTAGCCTCTTTCAGCGTGTAGCGCCGGGTCGGCTCGACCTTTTGCTTCGCAGCGATAATGCGTTTGCCTCGTCTTACCATGATCCAACCTCGTCCTTCGTTAACCTGCTATTTCTATTCCCATGGACCTTGCCGTACCGGCAATGATCCTGACCGCGCCTTCGAGATCGACGGCGTTCAGGTCATTGAATTTCAGCTGCGCAATGTCCCGTACCTGCTTGGCCGTGACGGTTCCCACCTTCTCCCGTTTGGGGTCCGCCGCTCCCTTGGCGACCTTGGCCGCCTGCTTGAGCAGGACGGACGCGGGCGGCGTTTTGGTAATGAACGTAAACGAGCGATCCGCGTACACCGTAATCACCACGGGGACGATCATGCCTTCCTGGTTTTGCGTCATCGCGTTGTAGGCCTTGCAAAATTCCATGATATTCACGCCGTGCTGGCCCAGGGCCGGCCCGATCGGGGGCGACGGGGTCGCCTTTCCCGCCTTGATCTGCAATTTAATGTTCGCAATCACTTTTTTTGCCATAATCATCACCTGAATTGTAAATTTTTTAGGCCTGAACCTTACGCCTTTTCATCTCTCGTTTTCGGTCTACTGCCCCTGTGTCACCTGAATAAAATCCAGCTCCACCGGCGTCGGACGGCCGAAAATGCTGACGATCACCCGCAGCTTGCTCTTTTCCGGCCGGACTTCGTCAATCACACCGTCGAAATTGGTGAAGGGCCCGTCGATAATCTTGACATGGTCGCCGACGTCAAACTTGAATTTCGGCTTCGGCTTGAGCGTTCCCTCGTCAATCCGGATCTTGAGGTTCTCGACGTCTTTGTCCGGAATCGGGGATGGCTTGTCCTTGCTGCCGATAAAACCGGTCACTTTCGGCGTATTCTTGACGATATGCCAGTTTTCATCGTTCATTTCCATGCGCACCAGGATGTAGCCCGGGAAGAATTTGCGCTTGGAGGTTTTCTTTTCTCCCGAAATCAGCTCCACCACGTCTTCTTCGGGAATGAGAATGTCCGAGAAAGAAGCCTGGGCGCCGGCCAGTTCGATCCTTTCCTGAAGGCTCAGCTTGACCTTGTTCTCAAATCCTGAATACGTATGAACGACGTACCATTTAAAAGCCATGAAATTACCCTAAAATGAATTTGACCAGTTTCGCGAGAATCAGGTCGATCACGCCCAGGTACAGGGCCGAGACCGCAACGATCACCATGACCACCCCGGTGGAAGCCAGCGTCTGCTTCCGGGTCGGCCAGGTGACCTTTTTCAGCTCCGCCTTCGCCTGATTGAGAAACTGTACCGCCTGATCGAAGAGCAACTTGAATTTTTCCATATCGTGGGCCTTTGCGTTCGGGAAAAACTGGCAGGCCAGGAGGGACTTGAACCCCCAGCATCCGGATTTGGAGTCCGGCGCT